>CAZYPK010000013.1:0-55140 GCA_964649195.1 uncultured Phycisphaeraceae bacterium | reverse complement strand
TCTGGCTCCTCTGGCTCCTCTGGCTCCTCTGGCTCCTCTGGCTCCTCTGGCTCCTCTGGCTCCTTCGGCTCCCCCGGCTCCTCCGGCTCCCCCTCACACCTGCACCGCGTCGCGCTGGCAGATGTGGCCCAAAGCATCGACGGCATAGCGCACATCCTGCACCGTAAGAAAAGGCCCGAAGCTCAGGCGTGTCGTGCCACCGACGGCATACGTGCCAAAGGTCTGGTGCGCCAGCGGGGCGCAGTGAATGCCCGAGCGCGTGAGGATGCCGTATTCTTTTTCGAGCATGTCGCTCAGGGCCTGCGGCTGCGCCAGGTCGGGCTGGCCTTCAATGCGCACGCTGAACACACCGCAGCGATCCTTGAGTCCCTGCGGACCATGCAGGATGAGGCCGGGCATTTCGCCTTCATCGATGGCGCCGATGAAGGTGCGGATCAGATCCTGCTCGTGTTTCCAAAGCTGATCGATGCCGCGCTGAAGAATCCAGCGCACCCCTTCGCACAGGCCGATGATGCCGATGGCGTTGTGGCTGCCCGGCTCGAAGCGATCGGGGAGAAACGTCGGCTGCGTGTCGTGTTCGCTCAGCGAGCCGGTGCCTCCTTCGCGCACGGTGGTCATGCGGTTCTCGATGCCCGGCCGGATGTAAAGCCCGCCGGTGCCCAGCGGTCCGAGCAGGCCCTTGTGACCGGGAAAGGCCAGCAGATCGATGAAATCGTCTTCGACATTCAGCGGCACATGGCCGATGGTCTGCGCCGCATCGACGATGAAGGGAATGTCGTGCTCGCGGGCGATCCTGCCGATCGCGCGGATCGGTTGCAGGGTGCCGGTGACGTTCGAGCCATGCACCACGGCAATGAGGCGTGTGTCGGACCGAATGGCCTTGCGGATGTCATCGGGATCGACCAGGCCGGTGATCGGATCGCAGGCGATGCGCGACTGCTCCACGCCGATCTGATCCGCCAGCGCGTTGTAAGGGCGCAGCACGGAATTGTGATCGAGCCGGGTGGTGATGATGTGGCCTTTGTCGGTCGTGGAAGGCGCCAGCAGGATGCCGCGGATGGCCAGGTTGAGGGCGTCGGTGGTGTTGAGCGTGAAAATGATCTGCTGCGGCTTCGCCTCATCGGCGCCGATGAGACGGCAAAGAAGCTGCCGACATTCCACCATCCATCGCCCCGCCTCGCGCGCCTCGGCATAAGCGCCGCGTCCGGGACTGGCGCCCAGCTCCGTCGCAAAGCGCAGCATCGCCTCGTGTACCGTCACCGGCTTGGGAAAACTGGTGGCGGCGTTGTCCATGTAGATTCGCGGCGATCCGGCCAAGGCGCTGCTCCTTTGCCGGAATGTTAGCAGGAGCGCGGCGATCGATATAGCCGCGACTTAACAGCCGCGACTCAACGAGTCGCGGACGTGAACGGACTGTAAGGTGGAAATATCGCGCGGCGATGAACCGCCTCGAAAACCTTGCGCCACAGGACCGAAGTTGTGCATCCACCGCGCAGCCTCGCATCGCTTCAGGCTGCTTGCGTCCGCGACTCGTTGAGTCGCGGCTCGAGCATCACAACCCTGAACCTTCGCGGCTCTTCTCTTCTTCGACCGTGGCGGGCAGGTGCAGGCCGCACTCCTGCTTGAGGCCCATGAATCGGCCGGCGCGTTCGTGCTGTCCTTCGCCGACGGGGAAGGTGGAGTGGGCGTCGCCGATGGATTTGTAGCCTTTGTCGTGGAGCGGATGATAAGGCAGGCCGTGTTCTTTCAGATAGCCATGCACATCCTTCTGCGACCAGGTGAGGATGGGATAGACCTGCGGCAGGGCATCGACGATCTCGACATGGCGCAGGGCGGCGCGGTGATCGGTCTGCTGTCTGCGGTTGCCCGCCATGCAGGCGGTGGCGCTCAGCTCGCGCAAGGCGCGGCGCTGCGGCTCGACCTTGCGGAGTTGGTCGTATTTCACGAGGTTCGCGGCCCGCTCGTCATCGGTCGCGCCGATCTCCCAGAGCCTGCCGATGCGCGACTCCATCCAGGCCGGGCTTATGGGTGATTGGTACACCTTCAGGTTCAGTTCGAGCCGTCGGGTCAGCTCGTCGCAGAAGGCGTAGGTTTCGGGGAAGTGGTAGCCGGTGTCGATGAAGATGACCGGGATGCGCGGCGCGACACGGGTGACCAGATGGAGCATCACCGCCGCCTGGGCCCCGAAGCTGGAGGTCATCACGAGGCCGTCACCGAACCGGTCGGCGGCCCAGCGGACGATCTCCGCCGGCGGCCTACCGACAAGCGAGGCATGCACACCATCAAGGTCCAACGAAGCGATCCTGGAACGGTTTTCAGACAGAGCGATCATGAGGAAAGCATATCGTCTGAAACGGGGAAAGTCAGGGGGAAGACGGAAAGGCAAAAGGCGTAAAGGCAGAAAGGCGAATACTTATTACTTAATACTTATTACTTAATGGTTAATGGCGGAGTCGATGCTCGAAATAACCAATAAGTATTAAGCATTAAGTAATAAGTATTCGCCTTTTGCCTTCTGCCTTTGCCTTTCACGGCTGGATCATCACCGTGCTCTGCCCATCGACGAGCAGTTTATAGACCTGTTCGATGTCCCTGGCGAGCATTCGGATGCAGCCGAGGGAGGCCTGCTTGCCGACGGAGTCGGGGTCGATGGTGCCGTGGATGCCGTAGCCGCGGACGCCCTTGGTGTGGTCGTCGGTGCCCTGGAGGGCGATCCAGTATTCGCCGATGGGGTTTTTCGGATCGTTGGCGGCGAAGTATTCACCGGTTCGCGGGTGGGTCCATGCGGGGTTTTCGAGCTTGCCACCCGACCGGCAGATGAAGGCGCCGATGGGCGTCGAATCATCCTTGCCGATACCGACGGTGAAGCTGGTGATGTAGATCGAGGCGCCGTCGGGGTCCTTGGCGAAGATGTCCATGCGGTAGTCGGACTTGTCCACGACGGCATGGAACGGGCCGGTGATGACCTTCAGCTTCTGCCCGACGCGGATGCGGCGGGCATCGACGCTGTTGATCTGCTCGATGAACTGATGGGTGATCCTGTGCTTGCGGGCGATGGTCGAGAGCAGCTCGCCGGAGGCGACGACATGCTGCTGCGCGATGGTGTCGCCTTCGACGATGCGATCGGAGAAGACCAGGCTCTTGTTGATGCTGGCCAGCGTGTCGCGGATGGTGCGGGCATCGGAGGCGGTGATGGAAGGATCGCCGCTGGCGAGCACGCGCGACAGCGTTTTGCGGCCCTCGATGAGCCTGCCATCGGCGACCTGAATCATGCCTTGACGGAACGAGGTCCCGGCAGGAGCGGAAGCAGCGGCGGAAGCAGCGGCAGCGGCAGGAGCAGGAGCAGTGGCAGGAGCAGTGGCAGCAGCAGTGGCAGCAGGAGCAGTGGCAGTAGCAGTAGCAGCGGCAGGTTTTTCGATGTTGTCAGGTTTTGAAATGACCGCAGCAGGCTTCGTTGTCTCAACAGTTTTCCCATCACTGCCTGCCGGTGCCGCTGCCACTGCTCCTGTTACTGCCCCTGCCCCTTTCGTCAGGAACGCTTCGATCCTTGCATTTTCCGCCTGAGCGCGGCGGTGCATCGCTTCCAACTCCGCGGCAGGCGTGGCAGGCAGCATGGGCGGCACGGGCGGCACGCCGCTCCCCTGCCCGGCGGCGTCGCTTCCCGGCCAGATCACCCATGTGGCGGTTCCGATCGCCGCGACAACGAGCAGCGCATTGCGAAGCGGATGACGACGCCTGCGGGTCGTGGCAAAACGACGCAGAACATCGGGGCGGGCAATCTGGCTGGATAACACCATGATCAGTCCTTCCATGGGCGGTGTCACAGTCGCTCATCCTGAGCGACCGGGGGGGGGGTGACGATCGATTCGTGGAATCATATCACAAACCATCGCGTGAACAAAAATGAATCATCAACAAGATGAAGCATCAGGGACTTTTGAATAACCCTCGATATACCGTAACCCAGGGGATTGCGAAGCCGCAAGCGGCTTGGGGCGTGAGGTGATTCAGGAATCCATCAGGCTATCGTCCCATTTTTTCGATGCATCGGACGGCCAGGGCGGTCCAGCCGGTCTGGTGGCCGGCGCCGCAGCCGCGGCCGGTGTCGCCGTGGAAGTATTCGTAGAAGAGGACGAGGTCTTTCCAGTGCGGGTCGTCGGCGTATCGCCGGTCGGCGCCGTGACAGGGGCGGTGGCCGGTTTCATCGGGGAGGAAAAGCAGGGAGAGGCGGCGGGCGATTTCAGTGGCGACCTGGCGCAGGTTCATCATGTTGCCTGAGCCGGTGGGGCATTCGACCTTGAGGTCTTCGCCGTAGAAGTAGTGATAGCGTTCGAGGGCTTCGATGATGAGGTAGTTGAGGGGGAACCAGATCGGGCCGCGCCAGTTGGAGTTGCCGCCGAACATGGAGGTGTCGGATTCGCCGGGGGTGTAGGCGACGCGATACTGCTGGCCATCGGTTTCGAAGATGAAGGGCGATTTTTCGTGGATTTTTGACAGGGAACGGATGCCGTAGGGCGAGAGGAATTCGTGCTCATCGAGCATGTAGCGAAGGACGCGAACCAGGCGTTCCTGCGTGGGCACGGCAACCAGCAGCTTTGTTTCCTGCTGATGCTCGCTGCGTTCCATGATGGTGATTCGCCTGGCCAGTTCGGGCCTGTTCTTCAGGAACCAGTCGGTGCGTTTGCGAAAACCGTTGAGCGGCTTGAGGAGATATTCCTCCATCACATCGACGGCACAGATCGGCAGCAGCCCGACCAGTGATCGGACGCGCAGGGGGATGGCGTGGCCGTCGCACATGAGCTGGTCGTAATAGAAGCCATCCTCCTCGTCCCAGAGTCCGGTGCCGCCCAGGGAGTTCATGGCGTCGGTGATGGCGATGAAGTGCTCGAAGAATTTGGAGGCGACGTCTTCATAAGCGGGATCATCCTGCGCCAGTTCGAGGGCGATGGCGAGCATGGAGATGCAGTAGAAGGCCATCCACGCGGTGCCGTCGGCCTGTTCAAGATGGCCGCCGCCAGGCAGCGGGCGCGAGCGATCGAAGGGACCGATGTTGTCCAGCCCCAGGAAGCCGCCGGCGAAAAGGTTGCGGCCGTTGGGGTCCTTGCGGTTGACCCACCAGGTGAAATTAAGAAGCAGCTTCTGAAAAACACGGGCGAGAAAAACCTTGTCGCGCCGGCCGCGCGGAGCCGTCATCTTGTAAACGCGGTAACAGGCCCACGCATGCACCGGCGGATTCACATCACCCAACGCAAACTCATAGGCGGGTATCTGACCGTTGGGGTGCATGTACCACTCGCGCAGAAACAGGATGAGCTGCTCCTTTGCAAAGACCGGATCAACCTCCGCGAAAGGCACCATGTGAAACGCCAGATCCCACGCGGCATACCACGGGTATTCCCACTTGTCAGGCATCGAAATCAGATCGCGGTTGAACAGCCAGGGCCAGTCGCTGTTGCGGCCGTTTTTCCGCGAAGGCGGCGGGGGAGGCATCGTCGGATCGCCCTCGATCCAATCCTTCACCACGTAATGATAAAACTGCTTCGACCAGAGCAGCCCGGCATAGGCCTGCCGCGTCACCTGAACCGCATCCTCCCTGAGGTTGCGTTTGATCACGCTGTTGTAGTAGGCGTCCGCCTCCCTGATGCGTTGGGCGATCACCGCATCGAACGATTCGCCGAACGGTTCCTTCCGCGAGGCGGCGTCGTGATACATCCGCAGCCGCAGCGCCTTGCTCTCGCCGGGCTGCAGGATGAACTGATAGGGAATGCCCGCCTTGGTGCCCATCTGTTGCGGGTTCACCGCGCCGGTCTTGCCGTGGATGATCGCTTCGTGGAACGCATCCTTGACAAAGGGCGAGGTGTTGGGCGTGCCGTAGAGTTTCCGGATGTTGGTCTTGTTCTCCGTGAACATCACCACCGCCGGCGGCGACTGCTCCTGCGCCTCGAACGCCAGCCTCATGCGGCCCAGGGCGTCGTGATCGGCGATCAACTCGCGCTCGTGGCCCATCTGAATGACAGGCTTGGGCCAGAAGCCTTCACCGGTGCGGCCCCATGCCCAGGTGTTGCGGAACCAGAGCTGCGGGATGACATGCAGCGGCGCGGGATCAGGCCCGCGATTGCTCACCGTGATGCGGATGAGAATGTCGTTGTCATCCGCCTTGGCATACTCGGCAAGCACATCGAAGTAGCGGCTCTCTTCAAACAACCCGAGGTCGATCAGTTCCAGTTCGCCGATCTTGCCGCGCGAGGGGCCGCCTTCCTTGACGAGTCTTTCGTAGGGGAACCGGGCATGAGGATATTTGTAAAGCGCCTTGGCGTAGGAATAGGTGGGCGTGGCGTCGAGGTAGTAGTAACACTCCTTGCAGTCCTCGCCGTGGTTGCCTTCGGGACCGGTCAGGCCGAAGAGCCGTTCCTTGAGAATCGCGTCCTTGCCGTTCCACAGCGCCAGCGCGAAACATAGACGGCACTCGCGATCGGTCCATCCCAGCAAACCATCCTCACCCCAGCGAAAGGCGCGGCTGCGGGCGTGATCGTGCGGAAAATAATTCCAGACATCCCCATCCGTGGAGTAGTCCTCGCGCACCGTGCCCCACTGACGTTCCGAAAGATAAGGCCCCCACCGCTTCCAGTTGGCTTCCCGCCCGGCATCGAGCGCCAGACGCTGCGATTCGGGATCCCTGGCGGTTTGTTTTTCGCTCATCGTTTCACTCATGACGCCTTCCCGCCGCCGCGCGCGATGACCTGCTCGGCGGCCGTGAGCAGTTGGTCGTATCGTTCATCGCCAACCCCCAGTTTGGCGGCGAAGGCCTGGAGGACAACCCGTTCGTTGGGATGAAGCTCGCCGTCGGCCACGGCGACGCGCAGCAATGTTTTCATCGTCTCATCGGGATCGCTGCGAAGAAATCGGAACTGCTGCTCGAAATACATGGGATCGCTCGTGGCCCGGTCGCGCATCGCCTTGAAGGATGCCGCCCCAATCCCCGCTTCCGACGCCAGCCTCTGAAGCAGCGGCATCTCCGCCTCGCCGATGGCGCCGTCGAGACCGGCGATGCAGCACGCCGCGCGGAGAACTTCGACTTTGTCGAGCATGATGAAATCTCCGGAAAGAGAGTGGCGATGCGTCAGGGGACATGATAGTGAATCAGGCTTAGAACGGAATGAAGACCCCTGCATAAACCATCGCGCCGTCGAAGCCGGGGTTGCGGTCCCTGCCTGATTTGCGGGCGTTGGAAACATGGTGCCATCGGATGCCGGCCATGAGATGGACCTGCTCGATCAGGCGCAGCGTAAACCCCATGCCCAACTGGGGGGTGAAGTTCTGGCGGGTGCCGCCGCCGGGGAAGCGGTCATCGAACCAGATCATGCCCGCGCCGCCTTCGACATAAACGGACCATGTTTCGTGATGCAGAAAATGCCAGCGCAGCAGCAGATCAAATCCATAAACGTCGCCATCCTCAACGTCCGACCCCTGGGGTTCCAACCGGCCCGCGATGCCTTCGAAGTTGATCGACAGCGTGTCGGCGAAAAAGTAGCCCACGCCAAAGTGAGCCAGATAGAGGTCGCCTCGTTCCTCGCCGAAGGTCGCCGATCCGGTCAGTTGCAGCGACCATCGGCCCCGGGTGTACGGATCCGCCGGGGCGACAGGCTGCGGCCGGGCGGCCGCCGGCTCATTGACGAGGCTTAACGTCGGTTGAAAATCGAGACGGCTTTCGCTTCCGAACAGATGCGATGAACAGGCGAGCAGCAAAGTCAACGTCAACGGGCAGGCGGTTTTCATGGCCGGTGTCTTTCCGGAAGCGGGAAGGTTCGGACAAACCCTTTCGAACTTCGTCGCATCACGTCCCGGCTTTTCGACAGCTTTCCCACTCGCGCGCCGCAACGGGCGATCGGCTTCGCCTTGGACATGGCGATCTGCGAAGATGGAGGCATGAGCACCTTTCGCGCCCGACAATCCTTCGAACCCGACCGCGCCGAACTGGCCAAGCTGTTCGACAAGGTGCCGCCGCATGCCCTTGAAGCCGAGGCGGCATTGCTGGGGGCGATGATTCTCGACAGCCGGATGATCGGCGATGTGATCGAGATCATCAAGTCGAGCGAGGACTTCTACGTGCAGAAGCACTCGGCCATCTTCGATGCGCTGGTGCATCTTTACGATCATCACGAATCGATCGACATCGTGCAAATCAAGCAGCGGCTGGCGGATCACAATCTGCTGGAGGATGTGGGCGGCGTCGAGTATCTGCTGCGCCTGGGCGAAGCGGTGCCCGATCCGACCAACGCGCCCTACTACGCGAAGCTGGTGCGCGAAAAATCGGTGCTGCGAAAGCTGATCGACGCCAGCGGCCGCATTCTTTACAACGCCTACACCAGCCGCGATCCGGTGGCGAACCTGCTCGATGAGGCGGAGAAGGAAATCTTCAAGATCGCCGACGGCCCGGGCAACGCGGACGTGGCGACGCTGGAGGAACTGCTGCACGAAACCTACGCCAGGCTGGAATCGCAGGAAGGCCGCGATGTGACCGGGCTGGCCACGGGCTTCTACGAACTCGACGAAATGACCAGCGGCCTTCAGGACGGCGAACTGATCATCGTGGCGGCCCGCCCCTCGATGGGCAAGACCGCCTTCGCGGTGAACATCGCCGAGCATGTGGCGGCCACGGACAAGAAGGCCTGCGCGATCTTCAGCCTGGAAATGAGCCGGCAGCAACTGGCGCAGCGTCTGCTCTGCTCGCGCTCGGGCGTCGATTCGCATCGCCTTCGCCGCAACATGCTCCGCGAGGATGACTGGCCGCGCCTGCACGCCACCGTCGGCGAACTGAGCGAAGCCCCGCTCTACATCGACGACACCCCCGGCCTCACCCTGCTCCAACTCCGCGCCAAGGCGCGGCGCATGGCGGCCCGATACCACATCAAGTTCATCATCATCGACTACCTCCAGCTCATGAGCTCGCCAGGCAGCGAATCGCGCCAGCAGGAAGTCTCCGAACTGTCGCGCGGCATCAAGGCCATGGCCCGCGACCTCTCCGTGCCGGTGGTCTGCCTCAGCCAGCTCAACCGCGCCGCCGAGAGTCGCGAAGGACACCGCCCGCGCATGAGCGACCTGCGCGAATCAGGCTCCATCGAGCAGGATGCCGACGTGGTGATGATGCTCCACCGCGAGGAGTATTACCACGTCAACGATCCAAACTGGGCCCAGGAGAATCCGGAGAAGAAGGGCGTGGCCGAGGTGATCATCGCCAAGCAGCGCAACGGACCGACGGGCGTCGTCGAGCTGACCTTCGACGGCGCGACAACCCGTTTCAACAACCTTGCCCGCCCCACCGGCGGCGGCGGCGGCTACTAAGCCGCTCGCGGCTTCGCAACGATCAACCCAAACATTTCCTGCTAATCTCCCGGCATGACCCCCGGCATGGCCCCCGCCCCTCTCCGCGAATGGAACGTCGCTCTTGCAGCCGTCACCAAGGCGATGCGCGTGTGCGGCGCGGTGCAGGCGAAGCTCGTCACCGCCGACACGCTCACGAAAAAGGACAAAAGCCCGGTCACCGTCGCGGACTTCGCTTCGCAGGCGGTGGTCTGCGCCGCCATCGCGCAGGCGTTCCCTGATGATCCGATCGTCGGCGAGGAGACCGCCGGTGAACTGCGGCAGCCCGATGCAAAGCCGCTGCGCGATGCGGTGGTCCTCGCGGCCAGGCGGGAGATGGCCGGCGCCTGCGAAAGCGACATCCTGAGCGCCATCGATCGCGGCGGCGCCGACGGCGCCGCCGATCGCTACTGGACGCTCGATCCCATCGATGGCACGAAGGGTTTTCTGCGCGGCGGGCAGTACGCCGTCGCCCTGGCGCTGATCGTCAATCATCAGGTCGTGTTCGGCGTGCTGGGTTGTCCCAACGTGGAATCCCTCGGCGAGAAAGGCACGATCTTCCTTGCAACACGCGGCGGAGGCGCCCGCTTCGTCACACCTTCGGGCATGAACCCCGATCGCATCATGGCGCCGGGCATTCGCGTTCGGAACATCACCGACACCGCGGACGCCCGCTTCTGCGAGTCCGTCGAATCAGGCCACTCCGATCAATCGCTCTCGCAGCGGATCGCCACATCGCTGGGCATCACCGCGCCGCCGCTGCGGATGGACAGCCAGGTGAAATACGGCATCCTCGCCCGTGGTGATGCCTCGATTTATCTCCGCCTCCCCACCCGCGCCGACTACCGCGAAAAAATCTGGGACCACGCGGCAGGCGCGATCATCGTCGAAGAGGCGGGCGGCAAGGTGACGGACCTGCATGGCAGACCGCTCGACTTTTCGCAAGGCAGAACGCTGGCGAACAACCAGGGCATCATCGCCACCAGCGGGGCGATCCACGATGAAGTCGTCGCCGCGGTGAAGGCCGCCATCAGTTGAGCGATTCGATCTTCTTCATCGCTTCCGCAGCGGCCTTCTTCATCACATCACTGATCTTCACCGGCACGCCGCCTTGCCGTTTGCTTTCATCGGCGGCTTCCATGAAGGCGTAAATCTCCAGCGTTTCCTCGGCGGAAACCGGCGACTGCCTCGTCTTGAGAAACGAAACAATCTGCACGACAAGCGGGCGGTACCCTTTGAACGGGCCGACCTCGGTGATGCCCTTGCTGCCGAACGCGGTGCCGCCGTAGGTGGCGCCCTTGTGGCGGATGCCTCGGAAGGTGCCCACGCGGCCATCCTTCCAGGTGCCCACAACCAGGTCAGTGTCTTTGGTGGAGATGCGGACGACGGTTTCGCAGCCGATGTTCATGCAGGTGAAAAGCGTTTCGACGCCGTGGATGCCGTACCAGAAGAGATCGGGATGGTTCGGCTCCAGCGCGCAGGGCGACCACGCATCGCACCCAAGCACATCGCCGACCTTGCCGTTGCGGATGGCCTGTGCGCCATCCGCGTAGCGCAGGCTCGATGATGACCACACCGGCACCTTGTATTTTTTCGCCAGTTCAAAAATCGCAATCGCATCGGCCAGCGAACCGGCGATCGGCTTGTCGATGAACACCGGCTTGCCCGCCTTCAGGCACGGAATGATCTGCTCCAGATGCGGACGGCCATCATTCGTCTCCAGCAGCACCGCATCGACCTTCGTCAGCAGCGCATCGATCGAATCGACAATCTCGATTCCCATGTCCTTAAACTGCTGCGTGTAGGCAGGCACACGGTCAACGCTCGACTTGATGTCAGGACTGCCCTTGGGATAAGCAGCGACCACGCGACAGCCGGCAATATCTTCAGCCGCCTTGGGATTGTTCAGTTCCTTGGCGAAGGCCGGGGCGTGCGACGTATCAAGACCGATGATGCCGATGCGGATGATCTTCGCATCATCGGCGAAGGCCGCGACGCAAGGCAGTTGCAAAACAACGCAGGCAATAAGGATCGATAGGCGGCACATGGTTAAGTTTCCGTAGTTAGCCGTCCGCCTCGGCGGACGGAGGTTTGCTCGTTCAATGAGGAATCACAAAGGAAGATACTCGACGTGGTCCTGCCAGTCTTCGGATGACGAGGCCTGTGCGATGAGGTGCCAGGTCAGCGATGTATATTCCGATGAGCGACGCAGACATCGGACCAAATGCCAGTCCGCAGAAGTGTTTGCCTTCGCGGATGCGCTCTTCGGCCATCGCCCGAAACCGATGGTCATGGGTGAAGACGATGCGTGACAGCACGGCGGCACGATCAAGAAGCTGTTCATCCGTGAGTTGCGTCGCATCATCCTCCTGCGCGGTCATCACATCGACGCCCCGAAGTCGCAGTTGCTCCGTGATGGCGCGCGGAACATGCACGTCCATGTAGAGTTGGACCGCCACTTAACGCACCCCCAGTTCCCGCAGACGACGAACAAACGGCGACACCGGTTTGCCCGCCCGCAACTGATCGAACTCCCGCATCTCCGCTTCGATCTCCGCATCAATCCGGGCCTGATGGTCGAAGTAATAGGCCATGGCGGAGTAGGCCTCGGAGAGATGCAGATGTGGAAACTGCCTGCACATCTCCTCCGGCGAGTAGCCGTGCGTCAGGTAGGCGGAAGCGATCATGGAGACGCGAATGCGGGGGAGGCGACGCAGCCGCGCGGGTTCCCCATCAATGGTCTCGATATGCGGATGCATGATGGTGGCCGGCGTGGGCATGGGATGGACTCCGCGAATGGTTCATTCTATCCATCGGTCGATTGCCGATTCACGCATCCTTGAACGGATCAAACTTCGGATCATATTCGCGCTTCCACAGTTTCATCGCCTCGTCATCATTCCTGATGCGGCCATCCCTGGCGTCGCATTGCAACGCGCGGCCGGTGCGGTAGGCGATGTTGCCCAGATGGCAGAGCATGGTGCTCTTGTGGCCGCCTTCGATGTCGGAGTTGGGCAGCTTCGTCGGGCCGTCCTTGCCGACGGCGCGGATGCAGTCGAGGAAGTTGATGAAGTGAGGCGTGTCGTCGGCGGGGCCGGGCGCCTTGGCCTTTTCGCGGTTGGTGGCATCGAAGCGGGTGTAGCCGGAGGAATTGAGGACGAGCGTGCCCTTGTCGCCGTGGAAGGTGACGCCGAAGCCGTCGCCCTCGATGCCGCGACGATTGCAACTGAGGCCTTCCCAGATGATGGTTTTCTTGTCGGGAAAATCGCAGGTGATCATCATCGTGTCAGGCGTTTCCTGATCATCATCGTGGGCATAGCGGCCGCCTGCCGCGGTGACGCGCGTGGGGTAATCGACGCCCAGCCCCCAGCGCGAAAGATCGATGGCGTGGATGCCGTTGTTGGCCAGTTCGCCGCCGCCGTAGTGCCAGAACCAGTGCCAGTTGTAGGGCGTGAGGTTGGAGCGATAAGGCCGGCGCGGTGCGGGACCTTGCCACAGTTCGTAATCGAGTCCTTCCGGCGGATCGGTGATCTGCCCGCGACCGATGGTCGGGCGGCTGTTGGCATACCAGGCGCGGGAGTAATAGACGCGGCCGATCTCGCCCGCCTTGATGAGCTCGATCGCCTCAATGATCTTGGGCCAGCTTCGCCGCTGATTGCCCATCTGCACGATACGTTTGTGCTTGCGGGCCTCGGCCACCATCAGCTCGCTTTCCGCAGGCGAATGGCTGCAAGGCTTCTCGACATAGACATGCTTGCCCGCCCGGCAGGCGAAGATCGTCGCCGGCGCGTGCCAGTGATTCGGAGCGGCGCAGATGAGCACATCGATCTCAGGATCATCCAGAATCCTGCGATAATCGGCGATGGCCTGCGGCTTGTGATTCCTGATCTTCTCGATGTTCACCGCCCCCTGATTCGCCCTGCCGTTGTCCGTGTCGCAGACATACTTCACCGCGCAGTTGGCCTGCTTCTCAAACCCCGCCGCCAGATGCAGGCCCCGGCTCATGCCCATCACGCCGACCACGACCTTCTCATTGGGTGATTCGCCGTGTGTTCTTACGGATGCGAAGGTGATCGCACTGGTCGCCAGGACAGCGGTACCGGTTCGCTTGATGAACTGCCGACGATTGAGCGGAGTGTTCATGAGGTGCTCCTGATGATTCAGCGGGGAATGAGGATGAAAGCCGAGTATATCGAAACGGGAACCGGCCTTCGCATGAAAGAGTTGTCGGAAGCAGCCGCGACGTAACACGTCGCGGACGCAAACGGATTGAAACAGTCCGATCGGCGCGGGAGACTTTTCAGCCTCAAACGCAGGGCGGAACGGAGACGCATTGCCGACCGCTGATGTCCGCGACGTGTTACGTCGCGGCTCCATCGTACAATCCTTTCACAAGGAGTTTCCCATGCCTGACTATCGCGTCGCTGTCATCGGTTCCACGGGTCGCGGCAACTACGGCCACGATCTCGATCGCGTCTGGCTGGCGATTCCCGGGGCGAAGATCGTCGCCGTTGCGGACGATCACAAGGCGGGACTCGAAGCGGAGATCAAGAAGCTGAAGGTCGAAGGCGCCAAGGGCTATCTCGACTATCGCAAAATGCTCGACGAGGAGAAGCCGCAGTATGTTTCGATCGGGCCGCGCTGGGTCGATCGACATGCGGAGATGGTGATCGAGTGCGCCAATCGCGGCATTCACATGTACCTCGAAAAGCCGATGTGCCAGACGCTCAAGCAGGCCGATGACATGATCGCCGCCTGTCGCAAGACGGGCGTGAAAGTCGCCATCGCTTTTCAGACGCGCTACAGCCCGAAGCTGGCGGTGGTCAAGCAACTGCTTGATGAAGGACGCATCGGCGAGGTGCTTGAATATCGCGCCCGAGGCAAGGAGGATCGGCGCGGCGGCGGCGAAGACCTCTGGGTGCTCGGCTCGCATCTCTTCAACATGATTCACCATCTGGGCGGTGAACCGGAGTGGTGCCAGGCCCGCGTTTTCCAAGGCGGAAAACCGGTGACCAAGGAACACGTCAAGCAAGGCGCCGAAGGCATCGGTCTGCTGGCCGGTGACGAGGTGCATGCGACATGGGGCCTGGCCGGCGGAGCGGTGGCGATGTTCAACTCGAAGCGAAACATCGGCGGCGAGCCGACGCGGTTCGGCATTCAGATCTTCGGCAGCAAAGGCATCATCGAGATTCTCATGGGTTCGCTGCCTGACGTGAAACTGCTCGAAGACGTGAGCTGGTCGCCCGGCCGCAGCGGCAAGACATGGGTGAACGTGAGCAGCGAAGGCGTGGGCAAGGACGAGCCGATCAAGGAGACGAGCCTGCACGCGGGCAACGTGCGGGCCGTGAAGGATCTGATCGCCGCGGTGGAGCATGACCGTGAGCCGGAGGCGAGCATCTACGAAGGCAGGACGACGGTGGAGATGATCGCCGGCGTTTTCGAATCGCATCGCACCGGCGGCACGGTGACGTTCCCGCTCAAGAACCGGGAGAATCCGCTGGGGATGCTCGAGTAAATTACACTATGATTGAATGTGGTTGTTTGTGCCGCCAATTCCAGCCCATTGACTTCTTGGGTGATTCCATGACTCGAAGCAACATTCTCACCATCCTTGCCTCCAACGCGGCGACGCTAAGGCGCGATTTTGGAGTGACACACCTCTCTCTGTTCGGCTCCTACGTGCGTGACGAAGCCCGTGCGGACAGTGACGTGGATATTCTCGTGGAGTTCGACCCGGACCGGCGCATTGGGATGTTCGCTTTCGCAAGACTGGGCATTGAACTCAAACGGCTGCTTGGCAAGGAAGTCGATCTGGTGACTCGCGCAGCGATTCGGCCATCCATGCGCGATCAGATTCAGAGGGAGGCTGTGAATGCCGCCTAGAGATTGGAAACTCCGCATCGCCGACATCCTCGAAGCGATTGCAAAGGTGCATCGCTATGTGGATGGCATGACCTTTGAAGATTTTGCAGCGGATGAAAAGACAATCGATGCCGTGATTCGGAACTTTGCGGTCATCGGGGAGGCGGCGGCGCGGATGCCTTCAGAAGTGACCGACGTGAATCCACATGTGCCTTGGACGGTGATGCGGTCCGTTCGCAATATCGTTGTTCACGTCTATTTCGGAGTGGATCTGCGGATACTTTGGGACACGATTCACGTTGACCTTCCGCCGCTTGTTGATCCATTGGGCGCCATGCTCTGATCCAGACACGGCACGCGGAATCAGTACCGACGGCCATATCGGAAACAAGCGTCGCCCCAAGCGAGGAACGTCACGCAATCCGATGCCTTGAAATAGCCATTAAGTAATAAGCATTAAGTATTAAATAATCGCCTTGTCGCTTCCTCGCCTTGTCGCTTTCTCTTCCATCGATCAAAGAATCGGCGGAGGCGTCGGCGAGTTATCGACGTAGAGCACCTCATCGACGATGCCGTATTCCCTGGCTTCCTCGGCGGAGAAGTAGCGGTCGCGTTCGCTGTCCAGTTCGACCTGTTCGGGCGTCTTGCCGGTCTGCTGGGCGAGGATGCCGGTGAGGGTGGCCTTGTTCTTGAGGATTTCCTCGGCTTGAATCTGGATGTCCGAGGCCTGCCCGGTGACGCCGCCGTAGGGTTGGTGGATCATCACGCGGGCGTGAGGCAGGATGTAGCGTTTGCCTTTTTTGCCTGCGGAGAGCACGATCGCGCCGCCGGACTGGGCGCGGCCGATGCAGTAGGTGGCGACATCGCAGCCCAGAAAGTTGATGGTGTCGTAGATGGCCAGGGTGTCATCGACGGAGCCGCCGTGGCTGTTGATGTAAAGGCTGATGTCCTGCCCCTTCTTCTGACTCTGGAGGTAGAGCAGGCTCATGATGACGCGGGTGGCCGAGGCGTAATTGATCTCGCCGATGAGGAACACGACGCGGTTCTCCAGCAGCAGGTCATCAATGGTCAACTCGCGATAACGCTGCATCGGAGCGGCGGCGGACTGGGCGCCCAAGGCCTGTTGAAACCAGGGCGTGCCGGCGTGGGGCAACCGGACCGGATCGGAAGGATGAACACCCTGCATGGACGGCATCAGCGGCGAGGAAGTCTGGTTCATTTCATTAAGCCTCTCGTGCAAACAATCAAAAACGAAAACGCGCGGGCATCATAGCGGGGACCGCAGAGGGAAGGAAATGAAGGACGAAGGTGAAAGAGACAGACACAAGACGCAGCGCCTGCTTCGCCGGCAACTTCCGCCGATGGCATCGCATCCGCGGAGCGCATTTCGGAGCGAGCGACGGGGATACGAGCGGACGGCAATCGGATGATGATGGACGAATCAGCGCCAAAAACGCCGTCCCCAAAGCCACCTGCCGGATTTGAACCGGCGACCTGCGGTTTACAAAACCGCCAGAATCCGCGATTGCATGACGAGAATGAGGTTCCGGGGCGCGAAGCGGGGCGCGCGGCGGGGTCCGCGACGGACGCATCGGGGCTTGTGATGGACAAATCGCTCAACGACATCATCAACGCCTGGCCTCGGCTGTCGAGCGAAGACAGAAGCGCGATCCTGGCCATCGCTCGCCGTGCTTTGCCCTGTGTTTCCGAGCAAGGAGAACGATGACCATGCCATCAACTCAAGGAGCAAATGGTCCTCGAAGAGCGGACGAACACCAGGCGGCGATGCCCGCGCTCGGACGCGATTCGTCCACCGGCAGATTCGTCAAAGGCTGGCGAGGCGGCAAGGGCAACCCGCTGGCGGGCAAGGTCGCCAAGTTGCGGGCAGCGATGATCAACGCCGTCAGCGAAGAGGATTTACGGGAGGTGATTGTCGCCATGCTTGCCGAGGCCAAGGCGGGTGACGTGTCGGCGGCTCGTGAACTGCTCGATCGGCTGCTGGGCAAGCCCGTCGAAATGGACCTGCTCGAACGGCTGGAGGAACTCGAACAACTGGCCGGAGGAGAGACGCCATGTCGGCATTGAAAAGCAGACTGAAGGCATTGGAGACCGCGCTGCGCGAGCGTCTGACGATGTGTTCCTGCGGCTATGGCAAAGCCCGTGGGTGTGGCTTCGTTCGCGTTACCCGACATGCACCGAAGGAAGGCCATCGGGCACGGCACGAGGCGACCGCACGCACTTACGAACAAGCCATCGAACTGTTGCGATGCGGCCGCTGCGGAAGACTGCCGGCGACAGTCGCATGGTGCGATGAGGATGAGGATGCGAGAGACGCATCAAGTCACCACGACGATTGGGAGAACTGGAATGACGAGCAATCATCAGTGCGGGAAACATCCGTTTCAGAGAGGCCATCATGAGTTTGCGAACCCGGATCATCACCCTTGAACGGCAACATGCCACGTTCTTTGCGGAACGGCAAAACATGCAACGTCCGCCGCCGCCGGATTTGGGTTGGATTCGTGAATTGAACCGTGCGGACAAGGACCAATTGGTCCAATGGCTGCTCGCGGCCCGGCGTGGTCCGGTGCCGCCGTTGAAATTGTCGTCAGGAACGCTCTCGCTAAACCACTCAACAAGGAAACTTCATCATGACACCGATGTATCCGAACCTTCCACTCCCTCGCCGTCCCCGCCGCCGCCCGGAGGATGTGATAGGCCTCGACGATGAGGCGATCGACCTGACGGCACCGCTTCCTCGAAGGCCGATGGGCGAGACCACGCCGACGCAGGCGGGCAAGCCGACACCGCCGGTTCCGCCGCGTGCGCCCACACCTCGCGTCGCGCCCGCCGCAACTGCTCCTGCCACTGCTCCTGCCGCTGCCGCTGCCACTGCTCCTGCAAGCAACAACTATGTCTCCAACAGCGGGATCATCATCCCGCCACGCCCCCCTGGAAATATCCGCGGCAAGCCGCTGACGCCCGAACAACTCGCCGACCGCGAGGCCGACCGCATCAGGATGTACCAGAACAACGCCGCCGGACTCAAGGCGGCGGGCATCGTCCCCGGACGGATGATGCCGACGATCCCGCCATCGGCAAATCCGACGGCTTCAACAGCGGCCCGTCCGCGCATGATGCCGAGCGTGCCGGCACACTACACGCCCACCCCGCAGCAACTGCAAGCGCGCCGGAGGCCGATGCCGGCCTCCCCCCGGCCGGCCGACCCCGACATGGCGGCCGTCTGGGATCGCGTCAACAACGTCACCCCGCATGGGCCTTCGGGCGATCCCCGCACGCAGGGCATGAATCAGGACGCCCATGACAGTCGCAATCGCAGCGCCGTGGTCGATTACCTCATCCGCACCGGTCAGGCTCCCTGGCAACACCAATCGGCGCAGGCGGTGCAGAACGCCCAGGCTCAGATGCTCGCCGCCGGCGTCAACGCCGACAACATGGCGGGCGTCGGTCTTGGACCCAAGGCCAGAGCGCCGCTGCGCCCCAGCGGGTTCAGCACGGGCGGGGACAAAGCCGGGGGTGCCGCCCGCCGGGGCGATGAAACGCACGAACAGTTCGCCCAGCGGCAAGCCGACATCCGCCAGATGAACATGAACCGTGCGGCCAAGAGCGGCCCTCAGTCGCTGCCCCACGTCACCGCCGCCAGGGAAACCGTCGAGCGTCAACGACAAATCGAGGATCAACAGCGCTCCCAGGCGTCCGCGTTGGCCCAGCAGCAACGGCTGCACCTTGAATCGGAAACGGAAGTGAATCGCGCCAAGGCCGAGAGCCTTCGCAATCCTCAGCCGTCTTCCTCTGATCCCAACGCCGACGCGAAGCGGGCGAAGATCGAAGCGGAAATCGAGGCGATCAAGAATCGCCTGCCCGAAGCCACGCGGATGCGGATCAACGCGATGCAGAAGAAACTGGCCAGCCTCTATCAGGGGTTGCCGCTGCTTCGCATGTCGAAGGATCCCGCCGATCGTGAACAGGCACGCCGCATCCAGGAGGAGATCAACACCATCGAACGGGAGGTGGATGGACTTCTGAGTTCGCCGCCGGCCAAGGGTGCACAGGCTTCGGGCGCATCCTCAACCGCCGGCTTTGAACAACCCACCGAGGCGAGCATCAACAAGCTCAAGAGCGATCCTTCGCTGCGGGATGCGTTCGATCACCGATTCGGCTCCGGCGCAGCGGCCCGCTACCTGGGCCAATAAAGAAGTTTCGAGTTCCGAGTTCCGGGTTCCGAGTTGAGAATCCGAAATCCGAAATCACAAGACACGCAGGCACGGAGGGGGGAGGCAAGTTCCCCTTCATGCCTCCCCTTTAAGGACGACTCATGAATCCCTTCGACGACACCCAGCGCATTCCCGACGATCCGTTCGATAAGACGCAAGGCGCCCCCCGGCGCCCCCGGCACTCTGGGGGTGCCACGGCGGTCGCCGATCCCTTCGACGACACGCAGAAGCAATCGAAGGACGAAAGCACGCGACAAGCCTTGCAGCGGTTCAACGCCATCCGTGGATCGACGGCAGAGCAGGAAGCGGCGATGACACCAGTGCAGCGGGCCGCGCTTCCCAGGCCCGATCCGGCCACGGTGGCGCAGTGGCGCGGGGTTGAGGCAGGCGCGGGGGAAGGCACGAAGGCATTGAGGCACGCAGGCACGGAAAGTTTCGATCCGACTCCCCCCGCCGACCGCTACCTTCGAGCCTATGAGAAGGCGCTGCGCGATGGGGCGTCACCCGGCGTCATCCGGGCCATCGAACGCATGAAGTCGAAGGCGTTTCCGGCAACGGTCGGCGATGTGCGCGAACAACTGATGCTGGAGGAGTACAGGAAACGACACTCGACAAAACCGCAAACGCCGCAACCGCGCGGCGACATCGAAGCGGCGGGCTGGCGCGTTCTTCCCGACGGCACGCTTGAAATCAGCCCTCAACTGCTTGCCCGACTCAACGAACAAGCATCCCGGATCGACCCCGATTTGTTCCGCCCGGCACCCGCCCAGGAGCATCCCGCAAGGCCAAACTTCATGGCGGACCTGCCCTATCGCGCCATGCGGGGCGCGGGCAATATCCTTCGCGGCGGCGCTCAAGGCATCGAATCGATCACCCAGGCGGCCGGCAAGCTGCTGGGTGCCGACGACGAAAACCTGGAGGATCAGCGAACGCTCTTCCGGCAGAACCTGGACAACGCCATCGCCCCACCGACGACCACCGCCGGCCAAGTGACCGAAGGATTGGCCCATGGCATCGTCTCGGCGGGGCCTGCGATGGCGGCGGCCGCTCCGCTGGCTTTGCCGGCACGTGCCGCGCAAGCCGTGCAGGCCGCGATGGCGGCAGCCGGTTCGCCGGCGTGGCTGGCCTCGATGTCCGCGGGCATGACGGCGATGGGGGTTGGCGCCGCGGAGTTCGGTGCCGCCGCCGCGCTGCCTGACGCGATCGTCGAAGAGGATGCCTCGCTCGTTGCTCACGGGGCGGCCCATCCATTCAGCGCGGCCGCGACCTTGGCGCAGAAGATCGCCGCCGGACGGGTGGAGGATGTCACGGTCGATGAATGGATCAACGCCGGCTTCCTGGTGGTGGGCGGCGTTCTGGGTGTGCTTCGCAGTCGCCAGGCTCAACATGGCGAAGCGCCCGGCGGCAACCGTGCCGGCCCGCATGAATCACCCGCTGGCAATTCTCCAACGGGCGGCTTCCGCGCCGATCAGCATCCCGACCTTCAACAGTTCGTGGCGAACATCCCCATCGACAAGCTCGCGGCATTCATCCGCCGTTACGAAGGCAAGGCGGCGGCGGAAACCGATCCGCTTCGCAGGCAGATTCACGAAGGCGTGTTGAATCTCGCCAGACAGCGAGCCGTCGGGACATCCGGGGGATCACCATCACCGGCTTCATCAGTCGTACCCGGTTCAACGGAACCCCCTGTGACATCGGCCACCGAGCGAGCGCCGACGCATCCGGTTGGCAGACCGCGCACGGAATCGCCCGCACTGCCCGGGCCTGGCGAAGCGGGGCCGACCCGAGGCTCCGGGGGGCAGGTGTCGCGTGAGTCATCAGCCGTTCTCGAACGGGAACGAAACGCCAGGGGCGACGGCCTGGGCGATGTGGCGGAGTTGGAGCGCATCATCGGCGAGCGCGTGTCGCCAGCGCTGCCCCGTATCAACCGCCTGGCCTACACGGACGACGGCAGGCCGATCGCCACGTTCAGGAGCATCGACGATGCCGAGGCGTTCATGGCCAATCCAAGCCTGTGGCCGTATCAGGCCCAGCGGCGATTCGATCAGGGCTGGTGGGATCCGGAACTGCTGCCGCCGCTTGGCGAAGGCGGCGAAACGGTGGTGGCGTTCCGCAAGGTCGCCAGGCGGGGCGTGCCGCAGACGCCTGTGGCCGCCTCGGCACCAATTGAACAACCGCTCCCCGCGATAAGTGATGTGGGAGCCGAGGCTGCCGTACCGGTGAAGCCGCCGACAACCGTGGCGGACCCTTTTGATGACACCCAGCGCATCGAGCGATCGCCGCAGGCCCTGCAACCATCATCGACATGGGACGCACAGGGCGAACCATACATCAACATCGCGGGGCGAACATCACTGCCAGGAGGCATGACCGATCAGGCGGTACAATCGCCCGCAAAGGAACCCGGTCATGGAAAAGAACAAGCAGCGGCCAAAGATGTCACTCAAGGACTATCTGGCGTTCCAGCAGGAACTGATCCGTTCGACGCCCCAGCCCAAAGCGCCGCCGCCCAAACTCAGGCCGCAAAAGCCACCGGCCAAGTAAAACCACTTCGTTTCACCAAAGCCGACATCGACAAAGACCTTGCCGCCGCGATGGAATCGGACATCAGTCCGCTCCAATCTTTTGAAATGGCGATCGATAGTGCGTCCGCCCAATATCAGAGCATGGACAGCGGCACCAACCCTGAAGCCGTTGGACATACCACACCGGTCATGTTCGCCGAGGCATGGAAGGAACTGACCGCCGGTCAACGGCTGACTCTCCGCAAGAACGGCGTGTACGTCAATGATGACCTTGCACAGAGTCAGATTGAAATGGTGGGGGACAGGGCCTATGACGCGGCAATCTCATATCTGCTGAATCGTGGCGACAAGAATCTCCAGCTTTCGTCGTTTGCCCGGAAAGTCATGGAATCGCCTGGCCGATACGACGAAGCAACCCGGCTTCGCGCCTACCTGCGAGTCCAATGGGATGACATGACGGTGGAGCAACGCCGCCAGCCGCAAGAGATTGTTGCGGTAAGCGACATGCCGGAGGGCACAACAATCCGCATCCGTGGCGAAGAGTTCACCATCGTCAAAGAGGGGGATGAATTGATCCTGCGCGATGGGATTGATTTGTATGTGGAGGATGTGAAATCATTGCCGGTTGACAAGGGTTCGATGAAAAAGCCTGAACCTTCCACGGCGATGGAGAAAACCAGTGGCCCACAGATGGGATTGCTTGGAGATAAGACCGCCGGCGGCATCACGGGCAGTAAGAGCGGACAACTGTTCGAGACCAAACCTGCTTCATCCAAGGCGATGGAAGAGGATGCCGCGTTTCGTGAAAAGCAGACGCCCAGGGACAGTGAAACCGGCAACATCTTCAATGACGACCGCGGTGCCGTCTCGGTGGATGAGATCGCTCAAAGCCTGGGGCGGGCCGCGTTCCACGGCGTCACCGCTCCCCTCGCCGTTGTCGGCCGCGTGGGCAAGTGGCTCACCGACTTGTGGAGCAAACCGCTGCTTCGCGTGGTGGAAGATCAAGGCAAGGGCGCAGGCAAACTGCTGGCCCAGCGTGCCCGGCAGGCCCTCGATCATGCCCGCGCGATCCAGGGCGAGCTGGCCGATGCCCTGCGGCAGGTGCAGAAGGCCGCCGGCGGAG
Source organism: uncultured Phycisphaeraceae bacterium (assembly GCA_964649195.1). GTDB lineage: Bacteria > Planctomycetota > Phycisphaerae > Phycisphaerales > Phycisphaeraceae > JTS-RE9. The sequence continues at coordinate 32,035 of CAZYPK010000013.1, read as the reverse complement.
CTTCGCGGAACTCCCGCCGGGCGGTGCGGGAACTGGCGGCCATCGATTGGTCAACCTCCACCACGCCGGGCGTGGAGTACGGCTTCACCCGTTTTCAACAGACCGTGGAAGGCGCCCGCCCTCTGCCGGCGGATCCGGTCGAAGCGGCCATCGTGCAAGGCTACCGCGATCTGGTCGGCAAGACCGACACGATGGCCGAGCAATTGAACATCAAGGCGTTCGACTCGCAAAGCGGCACGTGGCGGCCGTTCACCAAAGCCAGGGACGGCGCGAGGCTGCTGCGGGCGCCCACCGCCGAGTTTTTCGACATTCTCCACGGCGGGCCCGGCACGCACGCCTATGACGCTCTTGCCCAGGTGCTGGCCGATGCCAACCAGTTGCCGCACCAGGTCGCCCTGGCCACGCTCAACCAACTGCGGGAACGATCCCTCATCAAGCGGAACGCCTTCGAATCGATTCGCAATCTCGACCTCTTCCCAAGTCACCTGAGAATCGACGGCCGGGTTGTTCCCCTGCTGTATTCCGACCCGTTCAGCGCGGCGACGGCGCTGGTCAACAACAGCAGCCTTCGCCTCGGCTTCGTGAAAGCCTTCGGCGGCCAGGACATGGACGGAACGATCAGCAGCGGCTTGATAGAACAGTTCGCCGCGCAGGGCGGCCGCCGGCAGGATGCCGAGGATTTGTTCCGCTCGCTTCACGCCATGCCCATTGATGAAGCCGCCGGGCGGATCACCAAGCCCGGCATGATCGCCCATGAAGGGATGCGCTCGTTCCGCATGGTGCTCTCGCTCTACCGCGTCGCCCTGCTCACCCGGTCCGCCATCCCCAACCTGCCCGAGCCGCTGGCGAAGGTGCCCGCGATGGCCGGCCTGGGCCGCTGGCTACGGGCGTGGGGCGAACTGGTCCGGCATCCCCAGGACGCCGCCGTGGAAACGGCCCGCATGGGAGCGCGGACGGCGGCGGTCATGAACCTGCTCGTCGAACCCGGCCGAAAGCGTGAGGGCATCGCAAGGATCGCACGCGAGCTTGGCCTGCGTATCACCGGTTCCATCCCGGTCAATGAACTCAACGAACTTCACTCGGCAGTCGCCGGCATGATCATGGCCGCCGACCTGAAGGCCGGACGAAGCACGATCTTCGATCGCGTGCGTCTCGAACTGCTGGGCTTCTCCGAGGCGGAGGTTGGTTCCATCATGTCAGGCAGCGCCAGGCCGGAGCTTTACCAAGCGATCACCACGCGCTTCGCCGAGTGGACGCAGGGCAGCACCTCGATGGCCTCCGAGCGCAGCCGCAAGGCGAACTCGCGATTGTGGAACAGCCTGATCGCATTCGACAGTTACGGGCAGATGACGATGGACCGCATGGGCCGGGTCAACCGCGTGCTCTTCGATGCGCTCGGGAATGCTCGTCACGATCCAAAGAAAGCATTCGCGGCCGCCGGTGTCGCTGCCGGTTTTTATCTTGGGCACGCGGCGGCGGGAACCGGGGCCGTGTTCATTCTGGCGCTGGCTGTCGGCGGCACGGCCGGGCTGGCGCTCAAGTGGCGCGAAGCGACGCATGACCCGGACGGCTTCGCCCTGGAATCGGCCCGTTACGCCCTGCTCTCCGGCCCGGCCGACGCCGTATGGAAGTCCGCCACCGCCGACGAGGGCGAAACCTTCGAGCCGCTGGAGCGGGCGATGTTGCCGGTGTCGTTGCTCAATGAAGCCCGCCAGCTCTTCGCCGGCGAAGGCCGCTACCGCGATCAGGAAATGATGGAGCGCGTCGCCACCTTCATGCGATCGAGCATGCCCATCGGCAAGGTCGTCGCCACCACGATGGTCGCCCTGGGCATCAGCGAACGGGACCAGGCCCGCGACGCGGCCATCGCCGCCTACTGGCGCTGGCGAAGGGAGCACACGCCCATCGCCCGGACCACGCTGCGGAATCAGCACGAGGAGGCGGGGCGATTCTCCATTCACATGCGCCGCTTCCACGAAGCGGCGAAAGCCGGCGACGACCCCGTTCCTCACCTGCTCGAAGCGCTCCGCATCGGCGCAGCGCAGGGCAGGGACGAGAAGGCCGTCGCCGCCTCGATCCGCGGCCGCCGGCTGCTGCCCCTGCTCGAGGATGCGGACCAACCGAAACTCCGCGAGGCCATCGGACCGGAGGCCTACCGCCAACTGCAAGCCTGGGATGAACTGCTCTCAAGCTGGGCGGATGTAATCAGCCCGTCAAGACAATGACCCTTGCCTGGAGTCCGATCATGACATCGAATCCGCAGCGACATGACAAGAATGACCGCGCCCGATCCCCGTCCGCCCGTGACGACGATAACCCCGCGCCGCCCGCCGGCACCAGCCCTTCGGAAGTGAATCACGATGATCTCCATGGCGCGCTGGAGCGTGCCTTGGCGGATGCCGCACTCGCCAACCAGCGGTGCCATGAGCTCGAACGCAGGCTTAACGCCATCATGAGCTGGCCACCCGAAGGACCGACCCTGTGGGCACGCGGCATCTCCATCTACGACGACGACGACAAGCGGGTTCGGATGATCCTGAGCGTCGGCAGATACGGGCCGTACATTCACATGCTTGATGAACGGCAAATGACCAGGCTCCGGCTTGATGTGGACGGATGCGGAGCTTCGATCATGCTGAACAACGCCGGCGAGCGGCCCGAAGTCATGATCGTGGCCGGCGACTGGGGCGAGATCGACGCGGCCGCGGTGGAATCGATGGCGTGATCAAGATGAAAAGGCGCATCACGCCGCTCCCCGGCCAGTCGTCCGCTCCACGGTGCTGTGCAGTTCCGCTCCCAGCGCTTCAAGTATCCGGGCGGCACGATCCAGCGTGATCCCGTGGTACTCGTTCCGCTCATCGCGCGACACCTGCGACTCATGCACCCCCAGCTTCTGCGCCAGGTCGCGCTGGCTCAAGCCGCCGGCGATGCGCAGGGCGATCAGCAGTTGGCCAAGCCCCCGCAGGTTGGTGATCTGCTCGAACTGGCCGCGCTTGAGGCGCTCGTAGCTGCGCACCTCCTCCACCAACTGCATGTGGAACGACTGGAGCGGTTCCTTCAGCGCCGCAATCTCATCCCGGCCATAGCCCTTGGCCTTCCACTGCCTGACGTATCGGGCAAGGCGGGCCTTCTCCTCGCCCACGCGCTTCACGGCTTCCTGATACTCCGTTTCGTTGCGGATCATGATGCACCATCCCTCCCGGCGCTGCCGGGCGTAAAGGACGAAAGTTGACCAATGATGCCGGACGGCGGAATGATCTTGACGATCCCCTTGGGCCGGCCATCGCCTCGAACCCGGCGAAACCACGCCGGGAACTCCAACTCGTTTCCAAACGCATCCCGCCCGGCCACCAGCCCGGGCCAGTGCGGATAAAGCTCGACGCGATACGCATGCCACATCGGCAACTGCCTCTTCGGATAGCCGCGATAAGGCCGGCGGGTCGCATGATCCCACGTCCAGCACCTGGCCGGGTCGATCGCGTTCAGGGCGTGTTGAAGCGATCGCGTGCGAATTTGCTCTTCATCGCAGATAAAATAACCGTCGATGTCGTTGGGGTGGTCCTTGTCCTCGACGAACGAGCCGTCGATGAACAACTCGGTCACGCCCACCTGCCATAGCTGCCCCGCCAGCACGCCCAGGTTGTCCACCAGCTTCTCCCGCCACGAGGCATCCCAATGTGCATACTTCCTCGAATCCCCCGGTTCCTCCGGCCCCCACACCAGGATGGACCGCTTCAATTCATCAAGCGTCATGGCATAGTCGCCCGGCGGCAACACCCCTTCGTCCGTGAATGAAGGCAACTTCGCCATGCCCAAGGCTCCTGTACGGACAGGATATCGAGACTTGACATATAAGTCAAGTCGAAACGTCCCGGCGAAGTTCGAGAACTCGTCATGCAACATCGCCGGAAATGGCGATGATTGACCGGGGAAAAGTGGACGCTATGCTCCGGGAACACCGGGCGCAGGAGTCATGACCTGCGCGGCCTCGGGGTGATGGGTTGGCCCAGCTTCCGCCGCCCCATCGCCCCAGGCCACCACCGGCAAGGAAGCTGGCCATGTCAAGCACCGTCGAAGTCGTTGAATCGCGCCGACCGCTATTCGATGAATGCCGTGATTTGCTCCAGCGGCAGCAGTCGGCGTTCATTGAAATTGGGCAACAGTTCGATCAAGACACCTTGGACCATCCACTGGCACCTGAGAAGGTCGAACGCATCATTCAGTTCTCACCGGCGAAGATGCGCAAGCATCTCCGCTTGGTACTCTCCGGCAAAAAGGTCAACCCCATTCGCGAGCGCCGTGCGCTGGCAATGTGGAAGGAGAAGAAGGTGCGGACACACGATGCCAACCGGAAGCGATATACGCGAGCTTGGGATCGGCGGCACCGGGAACCGGTTTCTCCACCCCAGCGATTGAGCGATGGCAGGCACCCTGATTCGACTTGGACGAAGAAGTTCGACGACATGATGCAGGAGACTCGAAAGCGGATCGAGAGTCGAGGTGGACTTGGATTCATCCCGCAGGACGAAGCCATCGCTTTGGCGGGTCGAGTGATTTTGATGGCCTGTCTGGTCACGGATCCAAACGCCGGCAGATGGACGCCTCGGCTCACCGAGTGGCAGGATTTACCGTGGGAGTCCTGGCACAACGGCGAGCAACTGGACGGCCGCCTTTGGGGCGAGGTGGAGGTGGCGAAACGGATGCACGAAACACGCCGCCTGCTGATGGGGCTGATGTTCCACCGGCACAATGCAGAGAAGTGGGTGCCACTTCTGAAGAAAGCGATGAAGACATGGAAGCGGCTGGTGCCGCAAGCATCGTCGTCATCGAAACCCCTGCGTTCAAAGACTTGGCAAGAGGTACTGCCGTTGATGGAAAGGCACATCGAAGCCCACGGGTTCACCAACTACCGAGAGTTGGCAGCCGCAGTGGGATGCAGTCCAGCCCTGATCGCCAAGATCAAACACAAATCCACGAAGCTGAAGGCAGCCGTCGCGCGGAAGAAACATCGGAAGAAGGTGGTGCCGCTCTCGCCGATGATCCTCGACAACGCCGTTCAGACAACGGAGGCCTCCCCTGACGCCGATAGAGATGCGGAACTTCAACATCTCGTCGCGGAACAGACTGCAGATGATCTTGCAGACCGTCGGACCATGAAGGCACGCCGGCGGCGGTGAACTTGTTCACGGTCTTGTTCACGGTTTGTTCACGCTCAAAAGGCATTGTTTTTACTGATGTTTTCGCTGTTCACGTGAGCGCGCGACTACCTATAAGCAGGCGATGATGTGCCCGCTGGAAGGTGGTCGGCAATGCTACCCGCAACAGAACCCCAACTGCTTACTCCCGGCGTACTGGCCGCCGAACTGGGCGTGCCGTTGCATCGCATCGTTCATATCTTGGCGACGCGCAAGCACATCCGCCCAGCAGCCCGAGCAGGCACCCTTCGCCTCTACCGGGGAGAGGCCATCGCCCTCATCCGCCACGAACTGCACGCCATTGATGCTCGCCGCGCGGCAAGGGGGCGCGGTGAGTGAGCAACGGCCCATCTCATATCGCCAGCGATGGCGCGAACACGTCATGAGCGGGGCGCTCGCTCCGATCATCCGCCATCCCGGCGCGATCGCGGTCTATCTGAGCTATGCGGCTCATGCTGACGGCGAGGGTTATGCCTGGCTCGCCGATACGACGATCGCTCGCGCGCATGGCGTCAGTCTGGACGCTGTGACGCGCGGACGGCGGGTATGCGTGACGGCGGGTCTCATCGCCGACACCGGCACCTACCGCCAGCGATGCCGGGTATATCGAGTCTCGATGACTACCCGCACCGATGAGGGGACACCGCCAGCCAACGAAGCATCCCTATCCTCTGCGACTCCCCGCATGAATGCGGGGAGTGATGGTCGCGGCACTACCCGCGTGAGTGAGGGTAGTGCTGAGACGACTACCCGCATTGACGCACCTCGACTACCCGCATCCGTGCGGCCCACTACCCGCACCGGTGCGGCTGACTACCCGCATGGATGCGGGTCAAAGGATGTAGAAGGTAGTAACGAAGGGAGAAGGAAGGGTGTGCGCTCGCGCGAAAGCGCGCCGACCACGAATCCGGACGAAGCCGCCGCCCGCGCAAATCTTCGGCGGCACATGGAGCCCGTGACATGAACGCCCCCGACTACGAATCGGTCATTCAAACGCTTGCCGGGCTCTGGCCGAAAGCGATGGCGGTACAGACCCCCGAACAGGCCAAGCTCTGGCAGCGGGTGCTCACCCCCTACGATGCGGCCAGGGCCATCCCGGCCATCCGGCAATTCGCCGAGCGGTCCAGATACATCCCCCACCCGAGCGAGATCCGCGACATCATCCAGGCGAACGCCGCGCAGCACCGCGGGCCGGCGAAACCGATGAGTACGCAGGACGGCGACCGGGCGCGCTGGGCCAAGAGCGATCCGGCCAACGAGCTCGTGTATCGCAACATGTCCGACGACGAAGTCGATCTGCAAAACCTCGCGTGGTGCTTCGTGCGTTCGGTCGAGGTGCATGGCGTCGACGCGCTGACGACGATTCGTGCCTGGCAGCAGTGGCAGGGCCGACTCTACGCGATGGGCCAGCGGTCGAGCATCGTGCAGACGCCCCATCACACCGACGCCGCAAGGCAGCAATACGCGAATGACCCAACGGGGCGACCCCATGCCGCCGCCATCCGAGATCGGCATCGCCGACGAGAGGTGCTGGAGGAGGTTGCATGAGAGGCGAGCGGCGCTTCACAGTGCGGTTGACGCTCGAAGCCCATGCCGATCCGGCGGGGTGGCGCGATGGCCCTTACCGGCTCAAGCTCGCCCTCAAGCGGCTGTGGCGTGATCTGGGATTCAGGTGCATTGAACTGGCTGAGGTGAAGCCGGAGCAGGAGCGGACGCCTGGCGAGCGTTCGCCGCCGGTCAGGGGCGAGACTTGCGGGGCCGCTTCGCCGCAGACTTCGGCTCGACCGGCTGCGATGCCGGCGGACGACCAGGTTGCCCCGGTTCCAAGGCCAGCAGGTCCTTCCGGCGGATCATCCAGGCTCGTCCGAAGCGTTCGGCGGATAGCCGCTTGCGACGGATGAGGGAATAAATCCACTCAGGAGTCGCCCCGATGGCCTCGGCAGCTTGTGCAGCGGTCAGCAGATCATTTTCCATGAGAGCAGTATAGCAACCAAATAATTTTTCTACACGAATCCTATATTTGGGTTGACAAACATATTCGTGTTTCAGTATAGTTTGTCAAGACAGCGAAAATCAAACGTACCGGAGCCGCCACCATGCACCCCATCACCACCCGCCAAGCCACCGACGCCTCCGCCATCGTCAACACGGTGAACGCCCATCAGCCGGCGGTGTTTGACCGGGCGGTCATCGCCGCCCGCGTGGAAGCCCGGTCGCAGGCCGTCGAGCGCGAGGCCCGGCAGCAGGTCATCGCCGGCATCGCCGCCATCAAGGCGCAGCTTGCCGCGCTCCGCACGCTGCTGGCCGACTCGCCCGCCATCGTCCGCCAGACCGTCCGCGCCAGGCTCATCGCCGGCTGGTCCGCCATCCGCGCGGAGGCCGTCGGCCGGCTCGCCGCGTACGGCGTGTTCCGCCCCGATGCCCGCATGGATGGCCTGTGGTCCGACCGCGATCTGGCCAAGGCCCTGACCGTCTCCCCCGCCTGCCGCTTGGGCCGCCACGACCGACAGGCCATGCGCGACCCGGAGAACTTCACCCTCGACCAAGACGAGATCACCATCGAGATCACCGACGAGGACGGCTTCGACCTGCCCGCGACGTTCACCGCCGAGGTCGCCGCCGGCATCACCGGCAACGAGGACGACGACATCGAGATCGAAGTCGCCGGCCGCCTCGCCGAGGTGCTGCGCATCGATGGCAGGCTGATCGCCGTGTACGACGTGGAGAAGGACTGACCGAACCCGAACCCGGAACTGGCCGGTTGCCCCCGGCCCGGTCCGCGATGCTCCATCACCACCACACTCACCCCCATCCAGGAGACTTCCCCATGACCCCGACCGAAACGACCGACCTTGCGAAGACGATCGACGCCATGCTCGCCCAGCGAATGGCGCAGCTCGCCCCCGCCCCCGGAGGCCCCCCCGGACTGGCACCGCAGGCCGTGGCCCAGCAGCCCATCGGCTTCACGCCGGCGAGCGGATTCGCCCCGCCGGTGAACAACGGGTTCACAATGGCCCCGGCCGGCGGGCAGCAGGCGATGCCCCTGCCGACGGAGTTGCATGTCCGCGTCTCGATCCCCCTGCCCGACGGCCGCGAAGTGAGTGGCCATCTCGCGTTTCCCATTCCCGCCCAATACGCAAGCCCTGGCGGCGTCCAGGCCCTCGCCCAGGCCATTGCCCAAGCTTGGCCCGTGCAGGCCTTCCAGCCCCGCCAGAACGGCTGGGGCGGGCAACAGGGCGGCGGCGGATATGGCGGCCAGGGTGGCGGCGGTGGCTACGGCGGCGGACGCCGCTTCGGCGGCTACGGACGCCAGTGGTGAGCGAGCGAGATCCAACCGCATCAATCCCGCGGTGGCCGCTGTTGGCCGCCGCATGCAGAACCTTCCCCATTTTCCCGGAGAGTGCATCATGCAGGCAACCGTGAACCGCAAGAGCAAAGATCGCGCGAAACAGTCACCACGAACAACGCGCCAGCCCGACGCATCCAAGCCGGCGGCGAAGCCCGCCCCGCAGGTCGGCAACATGGTCATCGATCGGCGATGGATCGAGGAAACCGCCCAAGTCGCTCCCAAGGTCATCGGCTACATCACCTCCGTCGGTGGCAAGACTCTCGGCTACACGGACCTGGATGGCGAGCCGCAGGCGGTGGAGATCGAGGACGCCATCGTGGTGCCGCAGGCGGCGGATGTCGATGACGCCCTTGTGGCGCCTCAACGATCACCCGGCCGGCGCTTCGTCGGCGGCGTCGGCATCCAGGACACCCACATCGAAATCCCCGAAGGAAATGCGGCCCACTTCGCCGAGGCGCTGGCCGCGACCTTGAGGGCCGAGAGACTGATCAACGCGCTGCCGACGTGTCCGCGTTTCGACGATTACCGCAAGCTTCGCCTGAAAGTCGATGACGCGGCGAACCTCCTGTACCGCGACATGGCCGAGTTCTACGGCATTTTCCTGGAGGAGGAGGCCAAAGGAGAGCGGTGGGTTCCGATGATCCCGGGCAAACAGGTCGGTCATGAAATCGCGGCAAGCATCGCCGCCCAGCCGGGGATGGCGTGTCATTTCATGTTCGAGGGCGATGGTCCCCACTTCGGCACCATCGTCGAAGTCGGGCGGCACGGCGCTTTCGTGCAGATGGATCAGGACGATGAAAGCCACGAAGTGCGGTATGAGAAGGACGACGTGCTGCCGGTGTTGTGGGAGAAGCTGAGCCTGATTCCGGCGCAGCAATTGAACGCAACCGACGAATAAAACGCGAAGGGAACCCGGGGGCAATTCACCACCACACATGACACGAGGCTCAACCCATGAACGCCACACTCACATTGCCGCCTCCTCCGGCACTGGCGAATCCGCCGGCACCGTACGGGTATCTCGCTCTCGACATCGAGACCGCCGATGGACGGCCCGATGATGCCGAGCGCACCGTCGCCCTGGCCTACCGCCCCGACTCGCTGACGCGCGGCACCTGGAAGCCGGAGACCGCCGGCAACCGCATCGCCGAGGCGTTCAAGGCCAGGCTCGACAAGCTGGCTTTGCTCGATGAAGCGCCGATCGTGGTCATCAGCCTGCGAAGCGACACCGAACTGCGGGCGCTGCACACGTGCAATGCCCACGAGCCGAGGATGATTCACGGCGGACTCGTCGAAGGATTCACGGACGCCACCGCCATGCTCATCGCCCTGCGCAACCTGCTCGATGCCCGCATGACGCCCGACACGCCGCTCGTCGGCCACAACATCACCCACTTCGATCTCCGCAAGCTCCGCTGGGCTTACGCCCGCCACGGCGTCCGCCCGCCGGCGGCGCTGCTCGACCGCGGCCAGGCGGTGTACGACACCATGACCGAGTACGGCCGCCGCTTCTCCGTGGCCAAGGGGGAGTGCTTCATCGCCCTGGCGGATCTGCTCGAAGAGTTCGGCATCCCCAACCACAAGACGACCGCGGACGGCGCGATGGCCCCGCAGCTTTACCGCACCGGCCAGCACGATGCCCTCATCGGCTACGCGCTGCTGGATGTGCTGGCTGAAAGCGAACTGTTCCTCCGCATGACCGGCCAGGCGGCGGGCTTGAAGTGAATGACGCTCACCAGTCGGCGGGCAAGGACGCAACACCATGAACCAGATCATCGATCATGTCACGGATCAATCACCGGCACTTTCGCCGACGGCGATCGCATCATCAAAATCAAGCAGGCGAAGCGGTCAAGCTCGTTGCGCCATCGAGCCGATCGCCGTTGATGTGGACCAAGCCGCCGCGCTCATCGGCGTGAGCCGGTCGATGTTTTACGCTCTTCTGGACGCCGGCAAGATCGGGCCGATGGGTGTGAAGCTCGGCGCGAAATGTCACCGCTTCCCTCTGGCCGAACTGCGTGCATGGGCGGAAGCCGGGATGCCGTCGCGCGAACAATGGCAGCGACTGCGCGGCTAAGATCACCAATCACGGCAAAGGAGGCTGACCATGGCCTGGCGAGCTTACAAGAAAGACCGTTCGCGCAAAACCTGGACGATTTCAGGCCGCGATCACCTCGATCTTCCGCGACAGATGCCGGCATTCAAGAATGCGGACGGCAGTCGGGAACTGGCGCGGAACATCGAAGCCCTGGTGCATCACCGCGCGGGCCGGTCGGCGTGGCTCGCATCGCATCTGCCGCCTTACTTCCAGAGCCTTCGCCCCGACCTGCGTGAGCGCCTGGCCGAGTGGGGTTTGCTCGACGTGCAAAACAAGCCGTTGAAAACGCACCTGGCGGACTATGAAGCCGTTCTCTCATCGCGCGGCAGCACGGACAAGGCTGTCGCACTTGTCGTCCACCGTCTCCGCCAAATTCTCGAAGGCTGCAACGCGACTTACTGGTCCGATGTGACCGGGGCCGGCGTGTCCTCCTTCATCGGATCGCTGCGGGCCGGCGGACGCATGGTGAACGGCAGGCGAGTCGAAAGCCGCGAGGCGACGCCGCAGACTCGCAATCACTATCTTGTCGCCATCAAGGGCTTCGCGGCATGGGCTGTGAAGGAAGGGCGAATCGCTCAGTCTCCGGTGGCTCATCTGACACCGATTCCCAGGGACAAGGTTGAAGCGAAACGGCGCATTGTGCGACGCGCCGCATCGATCGAAGAGATCCGCACGCTGATCGACATCACTGATCGCACCGGCATCGAGCGCTTCGGCATGACAGGATACGAGCGATCGCTGCTCTACCGTCTTGCCGTTGAAACCGGCTTGCGTGCATCGGAACTCATGAGCCTGACCGCGAGCAGTTTTCAGTTGCATGGCGACGAACCGGCCGTGGCCGTCGATCGCTCGGCCACGAAGAACAGCAAGGGGGCGATCATCCCGCTGCGGGCAGAAACGGCGAGCCGCCTCGCGCCGCACCTTCAACACAAGACTCCCAAGGCGCCCGCGTTCACCATGCCGACGAGCCTGGAAACCGCCGACATGTTGCGGGCTGACCTGGCGGATGCCGGCATCGCGTTCAGGAATGAGGCCGGTCAGGTGCTGGACTTCCACGCCCTGCGCCACACCTGCGGCACCTGGCTTTCGGCCGCGGGCGTTCACCCCAAGCTCATTCAGCGCATCATGCGCCACTCAACCATCACGCTCACGATGGATCGATACACCCACGCCTTCAAAGCGGACGAGGCGGCTGCCGTGGCGAAGTTGCCAACGCTCGACAATGAGAGCCAACGAGTGACGGCAACCGGAACATATGACGCAGCACCTGTCTCGCCGGCGACTTCCGCCGATGGCATCGCATCCGCGGGGCGCATTTCGGGGCGCGCGACGGATACAACGACGGATTCAAAGAGAGTGATGATGGACGAATCAGCGCCGAGAAGGGCATTTTCAAAGCCACCTGCCGGATTTGAACCGGCGACCTGCGGTTTACAAAACCGCTGCTCTGCCAACTGAGCTAAGGTGGCGTCACGGGCATTATCGGCGGGAATCCGTGCGGAATCAATTCGATCAGGCGGCTCGTCAGGGCCGTTTGGTTCTCCGTTCCGCCTTCGTTGGAAAAATCGGTAGTGACTCAGTTTGAATCCGGGTGGCTGGGGCTGAGTCCGCGAAGCCCCGGCCCGATGAAACAGCAGGGCGCCGGGGCGTCGAAGACTCCGCCCCAGCCACCCGACGCCTTTTTTCTTTGGCATTGGAGCCTGTTTGAGATTTGGTGATTGCGATTTGTGATTTCAGCCCGCATGTCAACCAGGAATTAAACGGCCCTGGACGGCGCCGTGGAGCACGCTCTTTCGACCCCATCAGGGCAGACACATTTGAAAAAAACGGCCAGCGTAAGCTGGCCGTTTCTTTTGTTTTTCAAGGATTGTCCGGGAAACCGGCCAGCTTACGCCGGGCCGTTCGTCCATATTCGCTCACCCTTTCGCCCCCATCGCGCACTGACGCCGGCGGCGCGTTGCGAGAACGGACATGGACGCCATCGCCAGCAGGGAGAGCGAGGCCGGTTCGGGGATCGCCGCGGCAGGGGCGCTGATGAAAATGTTGTCGAAGAAGGCGGAGCGATTCGCGCTTTGGCTGAACTCTCGCGTGGTGAAGAGGACGAAATCCTGCGCGAAGTCGATGCCGCTGGTGACGGCGAGGGTGCCGGTGGTGGTGTCGCCGCCGACCTGGGTGATGGTGAAGACGAGGTTGGTGCCGTCATCGGTGAGAAGGAAGTCGTAGAGTTCGCCGGTGATGATGCTGACGGCGAGGGACCCCAGGTTCGTTTCGACGCCGTTGACGTACTGATGCGCTTGCAGCAGGCCTGCGCCATCGCCGTTCAAAGTGAAGGCGATGCCGTTGCGGGGCATGCCGAAGAAGCCCGTGTTCGGCGTGGCGTCGGATCGCACGACGATGACGCCGCGGCTGCTGGCGGTGGTCAGCGACACCTGGCCGGCCACTTCCAGTCCGCCCAGGGCCAGCGGGTCGAACTGCTCCACCGTGCTCAGGTAGGCGCGGTTCTGGAGGTTCGCCCGGCCGCTGGACTCGCTGAAGGTCGTGGTGCCCGCCGGGCTTTGGGTGTTGGTGACCAGGTTGACATTCCACTTGGAGGCGTCGAGGGAATTGTCGTTGAAGTTGTCGTGAAGCTTGACCTCGAAGCCGGGCGTGGTCGTGGCCAGCGAGGAAGGCGAGGCGATGGTGACATCATCGAGGAAGAGGGTGTGATTGCCGTCGCTGTTCTCGCGGTTGTGCATCACGATCTTGTTGACGGCGGGTGCGAAGACGCTGGCGGCGGTGACGGTTCGCTGCTTGGAGCCGCCGACCTGGGTCATGGTGAAGGTGAGGTTGGTGCCGTCGTCGCGGACGAAGAAGTCGTAGGTTTCGCCGGTGGCTTTGGGGACATTGCCGTTGTTGGTCAGCCCGGTGATGACCGCGCCGCCTATGCCGTTGATGGTCATGTTGTTGGCGTTGTCGAAGGCGAACTCGACGCCGGTCTGCACGGAGCCGAAATCCGACGGGTTGGGGGTGATGCCATCGCTGCGGGTCAGGATGCGGAAGGCTTCGAAGTTGGTGGCGAAGGTGACGCGCCCGGTGATCTGGAGGCCGGCTTCGGGCTGTGCGCCGGGCGCGAAGTCGCCGACCGTGATGAGCTTGGCGGCATGGGTGATCTCGATCCGCTGGTTCTGCTCGACGACGTTGTTGTTGATGCTGCGCGCCGGGACGGTGCTGGTCCAGTTGCCCACGGTCCACAGCGCCGGGTTCAGCGAGTTGTCGTTGAAGTCATCGCTGACCAGAACGGTGAGGCCATAGGTAGTTTTACCCCCCCCCAGCAAAAGCGCGGCCACAAAGAGGAAGATTCCCGGAATCGTGCGGGAAAAACGACCAAAAGTGCGGAAAGAAACCATTTTCAATTCTCCTTTTCCGAATGGAAAGATGGAAGGATGCAACCAACACACGGATCGAGATTCGACGGCATCGGACAACGATGCCGGGATCGGTCAGTAGAAATTTTGGCAACTGCCTGAGAAGCGGCGGATGATCGAAGGGGCCGGGCGACGTTCGACGTGGCCGTCGATGAAGGCGATGATCAGGGCCTCCGGCTCGTTGCGCCAGCGGTGGGTGCCGGTGACGTTTTTCCAGTTGGCGGCGACGTTCGTCGGCATGAAGGCGTAGTCGGTGAGGAGGGGAAGCAGTTCCTTGTTGACTCCCGTTGCGGTGGCGCCGCCGACGCGGATCGCCCAGCCGTCGGGACCGGCGGTCGGATCGACCTGGTTGGACGGGAACAGGACGCCGCCGGACCGTCGCGGCACCCAATAGGCGAACGGCAGAATCGAGAAGTTGTTGAAGGAGGATCTGAGCACCAGTTTCATATCCTCAAAGTTCTTCGGCCTGCCCTGAAGGTGCTCGAATACGCCGAACTGCGGCGTGACCGCGCAATCCCAGATGCGGTAATCCTCCGCTCCGTAATGACGGATGGCGTCGGGGAAGAGATTTGAGCCGTCCCAGGTGTTCTTGCCGGTGGAAGGGGAAAAATCGTGCCTGGGGAAAAAGCCGCGGTTCTCCGGCGTGTAATTGACCATCGCCATCGCCAGCGAATGCCGATTGGCGATGCACACCGCCGTGCTGGCCTCGTAGCGGGCCCGCGCCAGGCTGGGCATCAGCATGGAAATGATGATCGCAATGATGGCGACCACCGCCAGCAGTTCGGGCACGGTGAAAGCGTGGGTTTTTCGACCGGTGCCGACCCTGCGTGGAAAATGTGAAAGATCATTCATCGGTCGCCTTTCAAATAACCTGACCATGCCCCGACAGGTGTGGAGCCGCGCCATGCGTAATTATAGCTCCACGGTTGGGAAATGGAACTATACCGGATTATTTTCGCCAAACAACCCTAATGACACCGGAAATTCCTGAATAACCGCCGCTTGCGGCGTAGCAACGTACATCGGAAGGTGGCTGAGTCCACTTCGGGTGGCTGGGGCTGAGCACTGGGTGGCTGGGGCTGAGTCCGCGAAGCCCCGGCCCGGCGCGCGAAGCAAGGTGAAGCAACTGAAGGCTGAAGACTGAATGCTGAATGTTGAAGGCTGAAGGTCCCCCTGGGCCGGGGCTTCGCGGACTCAGCCCCAGCCACCCTTCAGTTCCTTCAGCTCCCCGGCTCCCCCGGCTCCCCCGGCTCCTTAACACGAACAACGGACGAAAAAAACTCCGCCATCACAGCGGAGTTTTCGTGGAGTCAGATTACACACAGTCGCACACACCAACGATCACACGGTGCGACGGCGGCGAAGCAGCCCCAGGCCGCCCAGGACCAGCAGCGACAGGGTGGCCGGTTCGGGGATGACGACCGACAGCAGCACCGAGTTCCCGCTGAGTCGGACGGCCAGTTCGGAGTCGCCGGCGTACTGGATGTTGAAGTTGGGCAGGACGGGATCGACACCGCCGTAGGTGAAGAGCACGTACTCGTGGCCGCCCGTGGCCAGCAGGCCGCCATCGAGGCTGTTGATGATGAGGGTCAGGTTGTTGCCGAAGGCGAGCGTGCCCAGAACATCGGTGACATCGGACGCGGTGCCCAGATAGTCCCAGTGGTAGATGGCGTTGTTGGCGAAGGTGAGGTTGTTGGCGTCGAAGGCGCCCAGTGCGCCGATGCCGCCGGGAGTGAGGGTGGTGTTGGCGGCGAGGCTGGTATTACTGGCGGCGGACCCGCTGCCGCCGAAAGTGCCGATGTTGACGACGGTGTTGCCGGCGTAGTTGGACGCGCCGTGGATCAGCAGCGTGCCGCCGCCGATCTTGGTGAACCCGCCCAGGCCGCCGACGGCGCCGTGGATGGTCTGCGTCTGATTGGTGGCGACATCGATGATGTTGGCGCCGGTGAGGGTGAAGTTGGAATTGAGGTTGGCGCTCTGGCCGGTGGTGGTCATCGTGGCGCTGTTGAGCGTGACACCCATCGTGTAGTTGGCGGCGGCATTGTTGGCATTGTTTTCAAACTGGAGCGTCGTGCCGGCGTTCATGACCAGGTTGCTGCCGCCGTTCCAGATGGCGCGGGTGACGCCGAGCGTGCCTGCGTTGACGACGACCGAGCCGGTGCCGGCGATGGTGTTGTCGGCGAAGGCGATCTTGTTGGTGCCGGTCTTGGTGGCGGTGAAGACGCCCAGGTTGAGGGTTCGCCCGGTGCCGCGGATGTCGTAGCGGGAGCCGCTGCCGGCGAGGGTGGTGTCGCCGATGAGGGTGACATTGCCCAGGGCGCTCTGAATCTCGCCGCCGGTGTTGGTGATGGTGCCGCCGACGAAGATCGGTTCGTTCTGAATGTTGGTGCCGTTGACATCCAGCGTGGCGCCGACGTTGATCGTGGTGGAACCGGCGGCGGTGCCCAGGGCGCCGGTGTTGCCGACGCGAAGAGTGCCGGCGTTGACGGTGATCGGACCGGTGAAAGCGCTGCTGTTACCGCTGAGCGTCAGGAGGCCGGCCCCCGACTTGGTGACCCCCGAAATCGAACCTGAAAAAGTGCCGGCATGGAGCCAGTCGCCGCTGCCGTCGAAGTTGATGGTCGGGGTCGACCCGCCGGTCGCATTGAGCTGGACGTTGGACGAAATCGTGGCGAGGCTGGCCGAGTTGTTGGTGTAGCCGAAGTTCGAGGCGTTGCCGGTGTGGTTGATGATGTAGCTGTTGTTCGCCCCACCGAAGGTGACGGCCCCGGCGCCGGCCTGGATGTTCACGCCCGTGTTGTTGGCGAAGCGGATGCCCACGAGTCCCGCCGTGCCGACGTTGGTGATCGACAGCGGATCGGCCTGCGTGCCCAGCACCGTCATGCCGCCGCTGAGTCCGTTGGTCGCGCTGCCGAGCGTCACGTTGGTGGTGAGATTGTTGAACGCGCTGGAGCCGTCGAACTCCATCGAGCCGCCGTTGCCCGGCACGCCGGCGGGGGACCAGTTGGCGGCGACGTTCATGTCAGCGCTGGTGCCGACCCACAGCGCGGCCTCCGATTTTGCCCCCCCCCATCCCGAACATACACCGAACATTGCCGCCGCCAGCGGAAGCGTCGTCAGAGAACGGTAGCGCATGATCCCTTTGCGTGACTGAAACATGGACTCTCTCCTTGAAATAGAGCGATGGAACGAAACGGAACCAACCCGCGACAGCAGAAAAACCGCCGGGAACAATTTGAAGATACACGGAACTTCAGACAATGGCAAGTCAAAATGACGCGGCACGATGAAATGATGAAATGGGTGATGGCTCCGTTTGACATGTTCGGGCTGGGGCTGAAGGCTGGGTGAGGCTGAGTGCTGGGTGAGTGCTGGGTGGCTGGGGCTGAGTCCGCGAAGCCCCGGCCCAGGCGCGCGAAGCAAGGTGGCGCAACTGAAGGCCGAAGGTCGCCGGGCCGGGGCTTCGCGGACTCAGCCCCAGCCACCCTTCAGCTCCTTCAGCTCCCCCGGCTCCCCCGGCTCTTCCGGCTCCCCCGGCTACTCACCTATATTGTTCCGATGCCCGTTCACTCCTCCCCCCTGCCGCGCGTCATTCTCAATGGTCTGCCTCAGCCCGCCGGTGATTCGTTCCTGCGCGGCCGCATCGACATTCAACCCTGGCATCTCACGCAAACCGGCGACCCTACCACCCAAGGCATCCACATGGTCGGCCACGATCGCATGGATGGCGCCATCATGGACCGCCTGCCCGCGCTGAAGGTCATCAGCACATGCAGCGTCGGCGTGGATCACATCGATGTGAAGGCCGCAAACGAACGCTCCATCAAGGTCGGCCACACGCCCGGCGTCCTCGACGCCTGCGTCGCGGACTGTGCGATGGGTCTGCTCATCATGGCGGCAAGGCGGTTCGCCGAGGGAACGCGACTCGCGCGAAATCCGCAGTGGAAACAGTTGGATCACAACCAAATGATCGGCCGCGAAGTCAGCGGGGCCACGCTGGGCATCCTGGGCATGGGCAACATCGGCAGGCAGATCGCCCGCCGCGCCCTGGCCTTTGACATGTCCATCCTTTACCACAACCGCACCCGTCACCCCGATGCCGAGGCCGCCACGGGCGCGCAATATGTTTCGTTCGATGAACTGCTGCGAGAATCGGATCACATGGTGCTGATGCTGCCTCTGACCGCCAGAACGCGCGGCCTGATCGATGGCGCCGCCCTGGCGAAAATGAAACCGACCGCCACGCTGATCAACATGGCTCGCGGTCCCGTCGTGGATACCGCGGCGCTGACGCAGGCGATGAGCGAAGGCCGGATTTATCATGCCGCGCTGGATGTGACCGACCCCGAACCGCTGCCGCGCGATCATCCGCTGCTGACGATGGACAACGTGACCATTCTTCCGCATCTGGGCAGCGCGACCGTGGAGACGCGCACGAAGATGGCGCAGGTCTCCGCGGAGAATCTGCTGCGCGGCCTGCGCGGTGAGCCGCTGCTGCATGAGGCCAGGCCGTGACATACAGCCCCGGCCTTGGCCGGGGAGATTTCCATAGCCGCGACGTAACACGTCGCGGACGTGAACTGCCTGAAAGAGGCATCATCGCGCAATGGATGGACGACCTCGAAAGCGCTCAGATTCAGCAACCGATCGATCGCACCGCGAGACCAACCGCGCCGAATCAAGCGCCTGCATGCCGGTGGCGTCCGCGACGTGTCACGTCGCGGCTGATCAGATTCATCACCGCAACGAACCGAGGAATGCCAGCAGATCGCGCAGCTCCTGGCGCGTCATGCCCTGATGCAGTCCCTGCGGCATGATCGAACTCGTCAGCGGCGTCTTCGATTCGATCTCGCCCGCTGCGATCAGGCGCGTTTTCCCCTCGGAATCGGCCCAAATCTGCCTGCCATCGGGCGAAGGGCCGACGTACATGAGCGTGAACTTTTCACCATCCGACAATTCGACAAGCTGAGCCGCATATCGCGGGGCGATCTCCTTGCCGGGGGTGAGAATCGATTCGAGGATGCGCTCGCGGGTCATCGATTGACCGATGGTGGAAAGATCAGGCCCCGCCTCCCCGCCGCGACCACCGACGGTGTGACAGCGAAAACACCCCCCCGCCTTGGCGCTGAAAAAGACGCGCTCCCCGTTTCGTAAATCTCCCGCCGCTTGCGGCGTAGCATCGTCAACGAAACCGATCCACGCCTTCACATCCTCTTCTTTGGGCCGACCTGTCAGATCCACCGTCGTCACCAAACTGTCCAACAGAACACCGCGCAAGGCCCGCAGCGCCTCGCGCTTCAATAAAGCATCCGTTTCATGCGCCATCACCATGAGCAACTTCCGCTCTTCATCGACATCCGCATCGAGTCCCGCGATCGCCTCGGCCCGCACCTGAACGTGTTGTTTTTCATCCATCGCAATCTCGCGCAACATCGCGGCCCGTTCCTTGATCGGACCCTGCCGCAAGGTGCGCACCACCTCGATGCGGAATCGTTCATCATCGACTTCGAGCAGCTTCTTCATCGCATCAGCCTTGAGGGCCGGATTGTCCGCCGGCAACATGCGAAGCCCCATCGCCCTTGTCGAGGCCGGCGTCTTGTCGCCGAAGACCAGCCGTTCGAGATACCAGCGCCCGCCGACGTGATCCGCCGACTGCGGCTTGCCGCCGTCGAGCATGTCCAGCGCGGTGAGCGTGGCGACGAGCAGGCGCGGGGTGAGGTCGGGGCGGGAGAGGGAGTCGGTGAGGTGCCGGCGATACTTCGTGAGCTGTGATTTCGCGATCCATTGAACGGCAAGGAAATTCACTTGATGACTCTTGTGAAGCAGCATCTTTTC
Organism: uncultured Phycisphaeraceae bacterium; assembly: GCA_964649195.1. GTDB lineage: Bacteria > Planctomycetota > Phycisphaerae > Phycisphaerales > Phycisphaeraceae > JTS-RE9. The sequence continues at coordinate 12,154 of CAZYPK010000013.1, read as the reverse complement.
AAGCAAAGGATGATCTTCACTTTTACTGATCCCCCTTTGAAGGAGCGAGATACCGATATCATACGTTTCGCTTAAATCGCTGGGTAATCCAGCCCAGGCATCCTTTTTATCCTGCGCGTTCGCGTTTGCAATCATCCTTTGCACAACGGCATGACGAACAAACGGATCGTCTTCTCCGAGCCCCGAGTAAAGAACATGGCCATCTTGTAAACGTCGAATGACCTCGACAATCGCCAGCGACGTGAGATTTTTCTCGGCAATGTCGGGTGGCCAATCCGGAGTGGTTCGGACCATCACCTCCTTCAATTCGTTGGACGCTGATTTCCAAAATGCTTCGCTTTCACGCGAATTCAAAATGTCGATCTTCCCCAAAGCAGCGACGACCGCCGCCTGCAATCGAGGGTGCTTGTCATCCAAGAGTGCCGACTTTGCCAAAGATCGACGAAGCTCAATCGCCTCTTGCGAATCGAGCTGCTGAGGTCCCATCGTGATGTAGTTCACATGCAAAGCTCTAAGTGGACCATGCTTTGACTTTCCCGCTTCCGCCAACTCAAGGCTTGGCCGCTCCACCTTCTTCTCCTCCTTCGCGCTGATGCGCCAGATGCGGCCCTTGCCATGCACGTTGTACGACTTGTCCACCCAGTCGCTCACATACAACGAGCCATCGGGCGCCAGGGCGATGCCGACGGGGCGGAAGTTTTCGCCGCCGGTGATGACCGGTTCCATCTTCGACGTGAAGCTGGCGCCGTTGGGTTTGAGGCGGTAACGTTCGATGCGGTGGTCGCCCCAGCTTGTGACGAGCAGGTCGCCCAGGTAATCGTCGGGGAGGTTGTCCGATTCGTAGGCGATCATGCCGGAAGGGGCTTCACCGGTGCCCGCGACCATGGGGAGGGTGCCGGGGATTTCGCCGTTCCAACTGGTGAAGGGGTGCAGTCCCTTGCGGCCGTAGCGGAAGCGGTAGCCGTAGTCGCCGCCTTCGACGATGTGCAGCAGGCGGCAAGGCGGGCGCGAGTCGGGATCGTTATCCACGGCGAAGAGCCTGCCAAAGGCGTCGAAGCACATGTGAAACGGATTCCAGAAACCGGTGGCGACGCGGCGGAGTTTTCTGCCATCCTTGTCACAGGTATAGATGTTGCCGCCTTCGCCGCCGCCTTCGAGGGTGATGCCGTCACTGCCGATGAGTTTGTAGGGTTCGCCCAGGTTTTCGCCGAAGCCGAAGAAGACATCCCCCTTGAAGTCGAAGGCGAAACCGCACAGGCCGTTGTGCGGGTAGTTGCCTTTGGTGTCGAGCTTGACGAGCGAGGTGCGTTCATCGGCGACGCCATCGCCGTTGGTGTCGCGCAGGCGGAAGATTTCCTTGCGGGTGGCGACGTACAGAGAGCTTCCGGGGGCGTCGCGGTAGAGGGCGATGGACATGGTGTGCGTTTCGCCGGTGTGGAAGTTGGTGATGCGGTCAGCCTTGCGGTCGCCGTCGAGGTCTTCGTAGATGCGGATGCGATCGGTTTTGGGGCCTGCGTAATTTTCCTTGGGGAAGTGGGTGTGGGATTCGATGACATAGACGCGCCCCTGGTCATCCACATCGATGCCGATGGGCGTGACGATATCCGGAGCCTCGGCGAAGAGCTCGATCTTCAATCGCTCATCGTTCACCTTGGGGGTTTGCGCGGCAAGCGTAGCCGACAGCAGGCAAAGCAGCAGCGGTGGAAGGATGTTTTTCATGCAGGCGATTGTAGCGAGGAGATGCAAGGTTCCATCGAGCCGCGACGAGCGAGGTGCAACGCAATCGCACCAATAAGCCCCGCCCAGCCCCCGGAGCCTGAGAACTTATTCCGGGTGGCTGGGGCTGAGTCCGCGAAGCCCCGGCCCGGTGCGCGAAGCAAGGTGAAGCAATTGAATGCTGAAGACTGAATGCTGAATGCTGAAGGCTGAAGGCTGAAGGTCCCTGGGCCGGGGCTTGCGCAAAGCCCCAGCCACCCGGCGGAAAAACAGGGACAATCTGTCTGCTCCTTCAGTCCGTATGCGTCCGCGATGTGTTGCATCGCGGCTCGCGCTGTTACACTCCGTTTCATCATGGAAACGCCTTCGCAACCCGATCCCCTGTCGCACCAGATCGGCGATGTCGTGCGCCATTACTGGGGCTACGACACGCTGCGTCCGCTTCAGGAACAGGCGATCCGCGCAGGGGTCGAGAATCGCGATTCGCTGGTGGTCATGCCCACCGGCGGCGGCAAATCGCTCTGCTACCAGGTGCCCCCTTCCGTCGCCAACCGCACCGATGTGGTCATCTCGCCGCTCATCTCGCTGATGAAGGATCAGGTCGATGGCCTGCGCGAAGTGGGCTATCCCGCGGCGGCATTGCACAGCAACCTGTCCGCAAAAGAAAGGCGCGATATTGAAAGCGGTCTGCGCCAGGGTGAATACCGCCTGCTCTTTGTCGCACCGGAGCGGGCGCTTTCCTCGTGGTTCATCGATCTCATGCGGTCGGCGAATGTGAACAGCTTCGCCATCGATGAAGCGCACTGCATCAGCCAGTGGGGCCACGATTTTCGCCCTGAATATCGGCAGATGCTTCAGCTTCGCGACTGCTTCCCCAAGGCCAGCCTGCACGCCTTCACCGCCACCGCCACGCCGCGCGTGCAGCAGGACATCGTCGATCAACTGCAACTGCGCGATCCGCTGCAACTGATCGGCCGCTTCGATCGGCCCAATCTCGTCTATCGCGTGCTGCCCAAGGTCGATGAATACAAGCAGGTGATGGAGGTGATCCGCCGGCATCCCAACGAAGCGGTGATCATCTATTGCATCAGCCGGAACGACACCGAAGGCATGGCCAGCGTGCTCAAGGCCAACGGCATCAAGGCGGCCCATTATCACGCGGGACTCGAAGCGAATCTGCGACGTCGCACTCAGGAAGACTTCTCGCAGGAAAAGCTCGATGTCGTCGTCGCCACGGTCGCCTTCGGCATGGGCATCGACCGCAGCGATGTGCGATGCGTCATTCACGCGGCACTGCCCAAGACGCTTGAGGGTTATCAGCAGGAGACCGGCCGCGCAGGCCGCGACGGTCTTGAAGCCGAATGCGTGATGCTCTACAGCGGCGGCGATGTGATCCGCTGGGAACGGCTCATCGAGTTCAGCGCCGCCAACGCGGAGAATCCCGGCGAGATCGTCGCCGCCCAGAAGCAATTGCTCAAGGCGATGCAGCGCATGGCCAACTCGCCGGCCTGCCGGCACAGGGCGATCAGCGAATACTTCGGCCAGTCGTATGACAAGCCCAACTGCGGGGCGTGCGATGTCTGCCTGGAGGATGTCGAAGGCTTTGAAGACGGCACCGTCACCGCGCAGAAAATCCTCTCCTGCGTCGCGCGGGTGAAGCAGAAGTTCGGCGTCGGCCATGTGGTCGATGTGCTCATGGGCGCCAACACCGACATGATCCGCAAGTGCGGTCACGATCAACTGACCACGCACGGCCTGCTCAAGGATTCACAGCGCGAGGTCGTGCAGAACATGATCTTCCAACTGGTCGATCAGGGCCTGCTCGTCCGCACGTCCGGCGACCGCCCCACGCTGCAACTCAACGAGCTTTCCTGGCAGGTCATGAAGGGCCAGCTTGAAGTGCGGCTGCTGCGCGCCAAACCCACCAGGAGCGGCAGAACGCGCAAGGGCGAGCAGTCATGGGAAGGCGTACACAAGGAACTGTTCGAGCAATTGCGAAGCTGGCGGCGCACCCTGGCGGAGCAGCGCGGCGTACCGCCTTATGTGGTCTTCGCGGACACCACGCTGATGGAACTGGCCCGCGTCCGCCCCACCAAACCGCAGCATCTTCGCACCATCCCCGGCATCGGCGACAAGCGGCTGGCGGATCTGGGCGACCAGCTCATCGCGGAGATCCGTTCCTTCTGCGATCAGCATCACATCGAATCGGATGTGCTGGCGCAGGCGAGCATCGTTGTCCCGGTCGCATCGAAGACGAATCCCGCCAAGGAGCGCGCGTTCGCACTCTTCAGGCAGGGCAGGTCGATCAGCGATGTCAGCGCCGCCATCGAACGTGCCATCAGCACGACCACGCAATACCTGGAGGAGTTCGTCACGAACCACAAGCCCGCGACGATCGAGACCTGGATCGATGACGCCACCTACCGGCGCGTGGCGGATGCAATCGGCGAAGAGCAGCGGCTCAAGCCGATCTTCGAGAAGCTCAATGGCGAGGTGCCTTACGAAGTGATCCGGCTGGTCACCGCCCATCAGCGCGTGCTGTTCGAGCAAAGCATCGGCGGCTAGAGTATTCTCAATCCGATCACAGCGATCTTGTCCGATCCTTACCGGAAACCTGATGATGTTTTCATCACTTGCCCAGCGAATGGTGGTTGCCGCCGCGATGGTGTTCATCGCATCGCTGGTCGGTTGCCAGGTGAGGCAGGAGGCGCCGCAGCCGCTGCGCTTTCGGATGTTTCCCCCGAATCCCGCGAACATCCCCGCCGACAGCGTGGCCCATTTCTGCCCCGCCGAGGCGCGGTTTTATCTGCAATTTGACGACATGGCCAGGTGGCGCGACGAGCGCGCCGATGATCCGCTGGTGAAGCATTTGTGGAGCACCATCGCCGGGCTTCGACCGCCGGGCATGTGGGACGCGGCGGCGAAGGCGCTGAACATGGATGAAGCCGCGCTGACCGATCGCTACTTCGGCAACAGCCTGGCGATCATCGGCGAAAAAGGCGACACCCAGACGGCTTATGTCCTGGTCTCGCGCGCGGCCCGGCGTCATCTGGATGAACTGCCCTCCATCATGCCGCTGCTGCCCATGCACCGGCCGCCGCATCAGGACACGCGACCCTTTCAGACCTTCACCAGCAAGGATGGCCGGCTTCTGTTCGCCATGTACGACGACTGGCTGATGGTCGCGCCGCTCGAGTTTCAGATGTATTTCGAATCGGTGCTGACCTTCGCGACCGAGCGGATCAGGGCGACGGCGAGCGGCCTGCCCGGTCACTCGTTGCCGCGCATGAATGGGCCTGTCGCGCCTTCGATCGTCGAGGATGAACGCTTTCAGAACCTGCTCGTCAAGCTGCCCAAAGACCGCGACTTTTTCTTCTACACGCGCGACGGGCTGCGCAAGAATCATCATGTGGCTTCCGTTGCCATGCAGGGTGACACGCTGCACGCCCACTACGCGGGCGCCATCGACAAGCTCGATGATCTCTACCAGCAGTTCGATCACGGCAACGATGTGAACTTCGGCTTCATGCCAGCTTCCACCATCACCGCCGCCAGCCTGAACATCGTCAAGAAGGACGCCAAAGGCCTGGGCGCGCTCAACCTTTTCGTCTTTCCCAAGACGATGGAGAAGGATGTCCTGCCCAGGCTCGCGGCGCCGATCGTCGTGTTTCTCACGCGAATCGAGGGGGATCGCATCACGCCCAACCCCGGCACCGCGGTGCCCGGCGTGGGGGTCGCCATTCGGATGAAGGACCCCGGCGTGACCGCCGAACTGAACCGCATCGTGGGCGGGCTTCACTTTCTGGCCGATGTCAGCAGGCTCGATCTGCTGGGCGGCATCATCGGCAGCCGCACCGTTCGCAAGGACGGCCTGACCTATCGCATCGCGGACTTCGGCGACACCCTCACAAGGCAGATCAAGGACCCGGAAACGGCTCGCATGTTCAAGCTGCCCGATGCCGCCGGCCTGACCCGGCTCACCTACGGCCGCGTGGGGGATTGGTTCCTCATCTGCACCCAGGAATCGCTCTATCACGAATGCGCCGCGGCCCATGCCGACGAATCCCTTCGCTTCACCGGCGGCAAGGACTTTGCGCGATACTCCTTCGAGCAGAAGGACCGCCTGATCATGTCCGCGCTGACGCAGGCGCCGGAGCTGGCGGCTCTCACGGCGGAACTGAACCGGTTCTGGCAACGAATGGAAGCGCAGGCCCGGTCGGCGAAACAGCCCGGAAAACCGGCGGCGATCGAACCGCCGAAGCAAGGCGGCGAGGCTGATGATGGTGAAGAAAAGGCGGATGGAACGGAAGGATCGCGCAGGATTCGCCGCCCGATGGAATGGATCGCCGAGGCGATCAAGCACCGCGATTCGTTCCACCTTCAGGTCTGGCGCGATGAAGATGGCGACCTGCGCGGACAGATGAGCACGGTGGAAAGGGCTTTGGACAAGGTTTTGAAATGAGGCGGGCTACTGTTCGTCCGTCTTGGATGAAATTTCCATTTCCCGCACCAGGATCAACAGATCATCCTCGCGGCCATAAGGCACCGGCACGATCACATCCTGGTTGTAGGAATGTTTCGCAACGATGTGAAAAGTGAATCGAAGCTGGGCGTCGGGTTTTCGCTCCAGAACGGTATGGAGCAGATAGACGCCGCTGCCGCGCCAGGGCCAGTAAGCGCCCGCGATGAAGAGCCCCAGGCGACTGATGAACGCCTCGCCGCCGTGGAGCGCCTGATGTCGCAAGGCGACCAGTTCGCAGATCTGCATGAAGGCGCCGATGGCGTAGCCGAGCAGAAACATGCCGCCTGCGCTGATGGCGGTGAGCAGACCGAGTTCCAGGCCGGTCATGCCTTCGGCCTGGAATCCGATGAACAGGAAGATGCCGGCCGTGACGGCGAAGATCAGGGCGAACAGGCGGGCGTGACGCCGGAGCCGGCTCCGTTCGGCCCTGATGTGGTTTTGCCATTCCTGCGCGGAATAGACCCAGTGGACGTGGTAATCGCCGGCGGCCATGGCGTTGACCACGCGCTGGCGCCTGCGGGCGACGAGGTACATGATGAAACCGACCAGGCCCATGCAGCCGGCCAACACCAGGCCGACGCCCCGCAGCCCTTCACCGGCGCCGCCTTCGACGACGACGCCGGCGATCAGCCCGGCCAGCAGGAAAAATCCCGCAGCCACGGCGAACCCGGCCGCACGACTGAAAAGCACCACGCGCGGAGGCGGAGAACCAGGCTTGAGTTCGAGATCGACTGACGACGCCATCGGGCCACCTGGGAAGGCAGGAGATCGGAAAAAGGCTAATGCTTATTACTTAATGCTTAATAGTTATTGGAAAGCCAATGCGAAGGTTACGTGAACATACTCCTGCGATCCGCTGCATCGTTGATCGAAATAGCCATTAAGTATTAAGCATTAAGTAATAAGTATTAGCATTTTCCGCTCTCTCACTCTTACTTCCCCTCCGCCGGTTCTTCCTTCACTGCCGCCGCTTTTCGTTTGTCGCGTTCGGTTTCACGGATGTCGCCGACGATCTGGTCATCCTTCAGATGCTCCTCGATGGCGCGGACGATCTGTTCGGTGGCGACGCGATCGAACTTGAAGTCATCGAGCAGGATGCGCTGGTTGATGCGCTTGTCCGCATCGTCGTAATACAGGAACGCGATGCCTTTCTTGGGCCAGCGGAGTTTGTCGAGTTTGATCATCGAAGCCCAGGGCGCGCTTTGGCCGCCGCTGGTGGTGACGCCGTTCTCATCCGCCGCGACCCATCGGCTGAAGGTCTGCACCCATGCGTAAACCATCATCACGGCGAGCGGAATCAGGCCGAAGCCGAATATCTTCTGCCAGAGGATCGAGCTGTCGTTCTTCTCCATCGCCCGGATGTCCTTGCCATCCTTGCCCGACGGAGGCAGGCCGTTTTTCGCGGCATGTTCATCCCAGCTTTCATAAAGCGCCATCTTGCCTTTGCCGGTTTGCGTGACGGCGATTTCCATGAAGGCGTCATGATTGGTCGGCTCCAGGCCTTGGAGGATCTTGATGTCGTAGGTGGCGGCGATGTAGGCGGTGAACTGATCGTGGATGTCGCGCTGCCTGGGGTAGCCGACGAATCCATCGTAGAGGAAGAAGGCGCAGAAGCCGACGAACATCGCCGCCATGCCGCCCAGACGAACGCGCCAACCGGTGCTGATAAGGGCTTTAGCCGTCATGATGCCTCGTGGGGAAAACGCGAAACCGGAAAACAAGGACAGACCGATCGCACGACCAACCGGACAGGGTTGCGATGATGGAATCATCGACCTTTGATCAGGAGCACTCCAGTGGCCGGCTCACCGATCCGGCAGCATGTCGAGCACCCGCTTCCACCAGCGGGCCACGAGCGCCTTGGCGCCGGGCTGCTTGAGCAGCTTGGAGAACCCGCCATGATCGACCATACGTGTGGGGATGCGCGGAAGATCGCGCCCCTGCGACAAGGCCCACGACAGCCACCGGCTGGTCTCATCGATCATCTCGCGATGAAGGTCGCGCGGCTCGCGGGATTTGCGGTCGATCTGATTCATCGGCGTGCTTCCTGCCACGGGGAATATGGATGCCAGGCATTGTGCCCGATCGCAGGGCGTATGCCAAGTGGGAAGCATTTCAAACCAGGGTAAAAGCATATGGCGGGAGAGCGGGAGCCTCGCCCTCCCATATGCTTTTACCCTGCATTTCAAGCCGCGATCCCTTTCGTTCCGATAATCAGCATCAGCACCGTGACTGCGATTTCTTCTTCCATCCTCGATGCCAACCTTGCCGCACTGGGGCGGTTTGATCCTGCGCTGGCCCGGCGACTGCGCGAGATGGCCCCGGCGCCTTTGGAGTGGTCCGCCGCCAAGTCGGGGCTGCTCACCGCCACGATGCTTCACGAAGGCAGGCCGCTCGCCCTGGCCAGCCGGTTCGATCCCGCCGCCGAGGCGGTCAAGCTGGTCGAGCCGGTCGATCTGCGGAAACATGCCTGCGTCGTCGCCCTGGGCGTTGGCCTGGGATATCACCTGGCCCATCTGGCGCCGCGGATGAATGACGAGAGCGTGCTGCTGGTGCATGAACCGGACCTGGCGCAGTGGCGTGCCGTGCTGGAGCGCATCGATCACACCGCCTGGCTGGGGCGGTCTTGCGTGATCATCACCGATGCCGCCACCGATCGGGCCGCCCTGCTCAGCCGCATCGAGCGATACGCGGCGGTCCTGACGCAAGGCACGATCCTGATCACGCATCCCGCATGTCGGCAGATGCACGGCGAGCAGCTTCAGCGCTTTGGCCGGCTGGTCACCGAGGCGATGTCCTTCTGCCGCACCAACGTCGCCACGGCTCTGGTCAACGCGACGCGCACCTACAACAACCTCTGCGCCAATCTGCCTTGCTACGTCGCCGGCGCGACGACGGATGATCTGCACAACCTCGCCCGCGGCTTCCCCGCCGTCTGCGTCAGCGCGGGTCCGAGCCTGGCGAAGAACGTACACCTGCTTTCGGATCCTGATGTTCGCCGCCATGTGATCGTCATCACCGCGCAGACCACGCTCAAGCCGCTGCTGGATCGCGGCATCAAGCCCGACTTCGTCACCGCGCTGGATTACCACGAAATCTCCCGCCGATTCTACGAGGGCCTGCCGCCGCTGCCCGGCGTCACGCTCGTCGCGGAGGCGAAATCAAACGCCGCCATCCTCGACAGTTTCCCCGGCCCGGTTCGTCTGACGCACAACGGCTTCCTCGATCGCCTGCTCGGCCCCCTCGCCAGGCCCCGCATCCCGATCGCGGCCGGCGCCACCGTGGCGCACCTGTCGTTCTACCTCGCGCAGCATCTGGGCTGCGATCCGATCATGTTCATCGGCCAGGACCTGGGCTTCTCCGATGGCCTCTACTACTGCCCCGGCACGGCGATTCATGATGTCTGGGCCAACGAACTGGGACAGTTCAACACGCTCGAAATGATGGAATGGCAGCGCATCGTCCGACATCGCCGCCATCTGCAAAAGTTGGAGGATATTCACGGCCAGCCCATCTACTCCGATGAGCAGATGGTCACCTACCTCAAGCAGTTCGAGCGAGACTTCGCCAAGGCCCCCCAGCGGATTCTCGATGCCACGCAGGGCGGCGTCCGCAAGAGCGGCACGACCGTCACCACCTTCGCCGATGGGCTGCGCGAACATGCCACGCGACCCGTGCCTGAGATTCCACACCCCCCTCGCGATGCCGGCGACCATCGTTTGGAAGAACTCGAAGAACTGCTTCGCCAACGCATCGAGGATGTGCGCGAACTCGATCGGCTCGCGGAAGACACGCTTCCGATTCTTCGGCAGATGATCCAACAGCAGCGCGACCCCAAAAAAATGGCGCGCCTCTTCGAGCGGCTCGAACGCAACAAGAAAGCCGTCGAAAAACTCGGCCACACCTTCAGCCTGGTCAACGAACTCAACACCGTCGGCGTCTTCCGCAGAGCGCGGGCCGATCGCGCCATCGAGAACGACGGCGACCGCGAGGCGGACCCGCACACCAGGCAGCGGAGTCAGCTCGAACGCGACATCGACAACATCGACTGGCTGCGCCAGGCCTACGCCGAAACGCTGGCCATGTTCGACATCGCCGGTGAGCGGACCGCCGATTACCGCAGGCGAAAAACCCCGCAACGTCAGGTTGCCATGATCGCGTGAGAGATGAAGCAGATGAAAGTCGTCGCCCTCATCCCGATGGACCTGAGACAGACCCCGCTGGGTCTGCCTTCGCTGCTGCTGCATCGCGTTGCAGGACAGTCGATCCTTCAGCGAACGCTCATGCGCGTGGCGCAGGTCGATGCCATCGAATCCATCGTGCTCGTGCATCCCGTCGGACAGGCGCCGCTTTCATCACTCGATCTTGATCTGATCGACAAGCCGGTGCGAACCTTCGCCTGCGAAACTCCTTCCCATACGGATACGCAGCAGCGATCGCGGCTGGCCGGGCGCAAATGGTCGCTGCACAGTTGGCGAGGCGGGCTGGGGTCGGCCACCTGTTACGACGAACTGCTCCCGGCCGCCCCGCTCGCCGATGCCATGAAGTTTGCACAGGCCGATTCCGCGCTGCTTGTCGGCGCCGACTGGCCGCTGGTCGATCCTCACTGGTGCAGGCAGGTGATCATCAAACATCTGGAAGCGCCCCATTCGATGAAGATGGTCTTCACGCAGGCGCCGCCCGGTTTGGCGGGCATCGCGCTGGCGGGCGACCTGATCGAGAACCTTGCCCGGAACCACGCGGGCTTTGGCCACATGCTCGGCTACGTGCCCACCAAGCCGCAGGCGGACCCGATCGGCCTGGATGTCTGCGTGCAGATTCCCCCTGCCGTGCGCGGCTGCGCCAGGCGTTTCATCTATGACACGCCGCGCTCCGCCGCCCTGCTCGATGCGATCATCACCGGCGGCGAGGAACGAAGCGATGCGGAGGCGACATGCGACCTCGCCTCGGTTCTGGATTTCTCCGATCGCTTTCTGCCGCAGCAGATCACGCTGGAAATCACCCCCGATCGCCTGGTGCGGGGACCGATCACGCCGCATCATTACGCGCAGTTCACCCGCCCGCCGATGGCGCCGCATCATGCCCGGCGAATCATCGAGGAACTGGGCGATGCAGGCGACATCGCCCTGACGCTGGGCGGCCTGGGCGATGCACTGCTCCACCCCGACTGGCAGGACATCGTTCAGGCGACGCGAACTTCGCGCGTGCTGGGCCTGACGATCGAGACCGATCTGCTCATTGAGGAATCGCAGCTTGCCGCCATCCTCGATTCGCCGATCGATGTGCTTTCGGTCCGGCTCAACGCGGACACCGCCGCCACGTATGAACGGGTCATGGGAGCGGATCGGTTCGCCGCCGTGACCCGCAATCTGCAATGGCTGCTGACCGAGCGGCGCCGTCGCGGCGGCGGGCTGCCTTGGATCGTGCCCCGGCTGGTGAAGACGCGCCAAACCCTGCCGGACATGGAATCCTTCTTCGATCGCTGGATGCACTTCACCGGCCACGCGGTCATCGAGCCGGCCACCACCGGCCGCACCCGCGCCTTGCCCATCGCCCCGGAGCAAAGCCCCGTGCTGATGGCGCCGCCGCGCCGCGTCGGCTGCCGGCAACTGACTCGCAGACTGAGCATCCTTTCCGATGGCACGGTGCCGCGCTGCGATCAGGACTGGCTGGGCGAAGAGATCATCGGCGACACCAGGATCGCTTCGCTTTTCGAGATATGGCGCAACAGCCGATCACTGCGCGAACGACATGCGCATGGCCGCTGGAACGAACTGACCAGCTGCGCCGGTTGCCACGAATGGCATCGGCCCTGAATGCCCTCCTTCCGCATAAGCCCCGCCCGGCCCCCGGCCCCCGGAGCCTGAGAACTTTGGGGTGGCTGGGGCTGAAGGCTTTGCGCAAGCCCCGGCCCAG
>CAZYPK010000012.1:0-64730 GCA_964649195.1 uncultured Phycisphaeraceae bacterium | reverse complement strand
GTGATGGGTTGTCTGCTCCGCCATTTTGCAATTTTCATTTTGCAATGGCCATTGGCCATTCTCCCCCCTCCGTGCCTTCGTCCCTTCCCCCTCACCTGGCCGAGTCGGGGATGACCATGGTCTGGGCCCCGATGCCCAGGAGCAGGTGATGGTTCAGCAGCATGCATTGCTGCGGATCGATGCGCGCCGCCGTCAGGGGAAGGCGATACTCCTGAAGGATGGAACCGCCCTGGCGATCGAGCAGGAACAGGCGGTAGGTGACGGTGAAATCCTCCTGAATCCTGGGGTCGGGCAATCGCTGGGGCGGAGGCAGTCGCAGGGCGGCCAGGTCGTCATCGCCGGCATAGGTGACCACGAGCATGCGGTCGCGGCCGACCATCTGCACCACGCGCGAGCCTGCATCATCATCGATGCCGTCGCGCCAGATCATCCGCGAATCGCTTCTGACCGCGGCACACCGGTTGGGGGTCAGCAGATGCCAGCGATCGCCGGCCGGGGCGACATCCACGCCGTCGGTGCGTTCGATGAGCACGGAGCCGAGCGGATCGCGCACGATCCTGGCCAGGGGTTCGACGACCATGAGGTTGCTGCCATCGATGAGCACGAGAATGGATTCGCCGGCCAGCGTGACGCCATCGACGCGGCCGGTGCTCAGGTCCGCCCGCCAGTCGAGTTCGCCATCGGGCAGCCGGTGTACGGTGATCTTCGATTTCTCCCTTCGGTCCGCGGGCTGGTCCACGTAAATCAGGGAGTCGCCTTCGCTCAGTCCCAGCCACATGAGATTGGCCGGGGCTTCGACCTGGGTGATGACATCGCCGGTGAGGGCGTCGAGGGCGATGATGATGGAGCGCGAGGTTTCGGTGTTGGCCATCGCCTCGATGTGGCCGGCGGCGGCGATGCACTCGCCGCTGATCGCCAGATGATGCACGCGATCGAACGGCGCCTGGACCCGCCACTGCACCTGCCCGCTGTCCATGTCGATGCCGATGAGCCTGCCCGAAGCGTCGGCGATGCAGGCGATGGCGTCGTTGATGATGACGCGCACGGGCCGGTCGGCAAAGGCGGCGCCGGCCGGGACCTGCTGGCCGTTCATGGTGAGCTTGTTGGTGTTGCCGCGTCCGCCGGGCTGATCCTGAAACAGCAGGGGGGCGTCGTTGCCGATGTCGATCAGCACGCCGTCGCGCATGATGAACCGGCGTCGCGCCGGGCCTTCGGGGATCAGAGGGAGAAACGGTTGCGGCCTGTCGCCTCCGCCCGCCGCCGGTCCGGCCATGTCCTTGAGCAAGGTCTGAGTCTTCAGCGGCTGCCAGAGCAGCTTGCCGCTGCGGGCGTCGAGGGCGACCAGCGTTTGCGACGATTCGATCCAGAAAAGACAGAGCGTGTCATTGAGCCAGAGCAGTTCCGCTTCGGGTTCGAGCTTTGTTTCCCAGAGTCTTTCGAAGGCCGGTCCGCCGCGCAGTTGAATCTGTCCGCCGAACTGCATCATCACCCGATCCAGCGGCCACTGATCGCGAGGCTGGGTCCGAGGGAGCAGCAGCGTGCCGGCGAGAATGGAAGGCTTGCCGAGCTTCTCGCGAAGGTCAGGCAGCGTCTGCAACCCCACCGCTTCGTTCCCCAGGTCGGCCAGCCAGGCGCGGGCGGTGACCGGTTTGCCATCGCGCACGGGGTGGATGTTGTCGCGGTCGGCCCGGGTGAGCCACTGTCTGGCCCGCAGCGGTTTGCCGATGCGGATGTACTGATCGACGAGCCTGCCGATGATGCGTGCTCGAATCGGCATCGCCGATCTCTCGCGGTAAGCGCGGCGAAGCTGCGTGATCGCATCGACATGGCGACCGCTTCGCGCCAGGGCTTCGCCGGCGGCCAGCAGCGCGGCGCCGGTCGATTTGGCCAGCGGATACTTGCGGGTCAGCTCGATGAGCTGAGCCGCATCCGCATCGCCGCCCAGCGTCAGCCGATTCAACTCCTCGGCGGCGCGGTCATCAAACTCCTCATACACCGCGCGGCCGAACCGCTCGATCATCGCCGCCAGTTTCATCCGCGCTTCGACGCCGCCTTGCTGCCACGCGCCCAGGCGAGGCACGAGCTGGCCGGCCAGCAGCGGATTCTCCAGCACGGTCTGGAAATGCCTGGCCGCATCGCGCCGGCGATCAAGCTGCTCGGTTTCGGGCCACGGGCTCTCCAGCAAAAAGGACGCGAAGGCGAGGTGATATTGCACCTCATCGCGCGGCGTGACGGTCGCCTTGGCGATGCGATCGAAAAGCTCGCCGCGCAAGGGCACATCCTTCGTCAGCCCCTTGTCGCTCAGTCGCATCAGTTGCTGAAACAACTCCGTGTGAACCTCGTCGGCTTCGGGACGCAGGCCATCGGGCCGGGTGACCGCCCGGTGGCGCAGCACCGCAACGACATGATCCACGCCTTCGAGGGCTTCGTCCGCCTTGCCGGAGGCCAGTGCCGCGTGCGCCAGCGCCAGCCCGGCCTGGGCGTCGGTCGGGTTCCGGCGGATGCGCGAGGTGAGGTTTTCATAAACCACCGGCCAGGTCATGTAGCTGCGGATCGTCGTGCCGGCGGTGACCACCATCTGCCCGTCGAGGGCGAGCAGATTGCCGGCGACATCGAGCGGCACATCCGGTTCCTTCTTGCCGGTGTCGAGATTGATGGTCACGATCCAGTTGCCCGTCGGGATCATGACGCGGTTGCCGACGACCACGCCGCGCGCCGCCGGCACTCCCGCCTCACCGGTGGATGCGGCCCATTGCGTTTCCAGCGAAGCGCCGAAGATGCGGTGAATGGTGGCGCCGATGGTGAGCAGATCGCCATCGCCCAGGGCCATGATGTAGGCGGCGTTGACGAACGGTTCGGTGTCGAGGTCGCGCAGCTTTTTGCCGGTGTCGGGATCGAGCAGGATCGCCGAGGTGCCCGCCATGAAGGGCGAAACGACCAGCCCCGCCTTGCAGAGCACGGGCGCGTTGACGCTCCAGGCCGCGTTGTTGCCGCTGGACGGCCCGGCGCGGACCACCTTGAACTGCGACATGCGATGCAGCCAGCGCATCGCGCCGGTGCGGCCATCGAGGCAGGCGATGGCGCCCAGGTTGTCGGCCACGTAAAGGCGGCCGCCGTGCGCCAGCAGGTGCGTGAAGCCGCGGCTGGTGAAGCCGGGCGTCGTGCTGGAGATGTGCCGCTTCCAGATCAGGCCGCCGTCGTGCGTGTTCACCGCCAGCACGTAGGCGTCACGAAAGCCCGAGTTCTGCGATCGGCGAACCATGATATAGGCGCGGCCATCGCCGCCGACCGGGGTGCCGTGAAAAAACGACTGCTCAAATGTTGCGTCGAACTGCTCGGCCGTCTTGCGCCATACCGGCCTGCCATCGGCGCGGCCGACGCCCACCATCATCGTGTCAGGCGTGCCGGCCATCACCTGCCCGCGACCCTGCGAACTCACCCGCCCCATCACCGCGACAATCCGCTCCCCATCGATGAGCACCCCGCGCTGATCGCGCACCGCCTGATCGCGGCCGAGCACGCCGAAGCGATCGTAGGCCGTGCCGTCAACGCCGCCCGGCGCGAAGGGCGTCGCCCAGATGTCCGACAGCGAGGAGCGATCCAAGGCCCGCAGCGTCAGCCCGGTGTTGATGTAGATCGTGTCGCCCACCACCGTGGGGATCATGTGATGATCATCGGAGCGATTGGGCTGCCTGCTCGGATCCGTCGATGGGCCGCGCGGAGCGTCCGCCTCCGTCTGCGCCTCCCGGACAAACAGCGGCTTGCCCGGCGGATTGGGCAACTCGACATGAGGCATCGCGGCAAGCGATGTTCGCGCCGGTTCATCGGCGCGGTTCGCAAGCTGCGACTGCCATTCCTGAATCTCCCTGATCGCACCGGCGGACTTGAGATCGGCCAAGGCCTTGGTGTGCTGGGCGAGCCTGATCGGATCGCGCGCATACATCGCGCTGGTGGCCCGCAACTGATGCCAGCGGACCCGCTGACCTGCGATGCCCGGATGATCCGCAAACTCATCGAGCAGATTGCCGGCATCGATGGGTTGGCCTCGTTCCAGATGCAGGGCCGCCGCGCGAAGGGCGGCATCGAGTCCCGCATCGCACAGCCCATACCGCTGGGCGACCTGTTCGAGCGCCTCAAGCCGCGGCGAAGGTTTCATCGCCTCCTCGGTGGCCCTGGCCGCCACCGGCTCATGCAGCGCCCGATAGGCCGCCAGCAGCGGCGCATCGGCGGCCACCGTCATGCGCACCCACCGCCGGGCATCGACGTAAATCGGACCCTCCAACTTCATCAGCTTCCGACCAAAGTCCGTGGCGATCCTCTGATACATCGCCGCCGTCTCCGTCAACCGCTTCTGATCGCGCAGCACCTGCGCCTGTTTCACCAGATCGTCGGCATCAGGCGAATCCTCAATGTAAACCGGCGTCGCATCGCTCTGAGCATGAAGCGAAGACGATATCGCACACGCAACAACGAGAAGCCCCGCGACGAAAGTAGGGAGATGTCTCATACGTGGATTATAACCTCACCGCCCAAGCCGCTTGCGGCGTAGCAACGTACATCGGAGTTATTCAGAAGTCCCAATTCTTCCCCCTCGGGATTCCGGGGGGATTCTTGCGACACACTTTCTTCGCGCGTAACATGAGAAACCCGGGGGTGCCCGTTCAGGTCCGCCCGTTGATGCCAAAACACAACCGGAAGCCGTTATGAGAATCCTTCTTGCCATCGACGACTCCCCCAGCAGCGACGCGGCCATTGCGGAGGTGGGACGCCGGCCCTGGCCGGCGCAGACCATCGTTCAGATCGTCACCGCGGAACCGCTCGTCGAATCCAGTCTGAGGATGGGGAGCCCCGGCGTGTTCGACGAGATCATCAAGGAAACGCGGGCGAAAACCGCGGCGCGGCTCAATGACGCGGTCCGCGCAATTCAACAGGCATCGCCCGGCCTGCGGGTGCTGTCCAAGCTGCTGGAAGGGTCGGCCAAGGAGGTCATCGTGACCGAGGCCGAGCGCTGGGAGGCGGATCTGGTCGTCGTCGGATCGCATGGCTACGGCGCGATCCGCCGCTTTCTCCTCGGCTCGGTCTCGCTGTCCGTGGCGCTCCACGCCCCATGTTCGGTCCTGATCGTGCGCTCCCGCTCCACGGACCCGCAGGCCAACGTGTGAGGCCCGAAAATTTTAATGCGTCGAAACTCCCGAACAACCCCGCATCCAAGCCGCTTGCGGCGTAGCAATACCCCTGTTCACGGCACACATCGGGATTATTCGGAAGTCCCCATCTCTTAAAAACTTCAACGAGTCGCCTTGTTTCTCATCGTGACCCTGCTGGCCATCCGCCGCCGCCCGGCTCCACATGGTTTACATCGTGCCGCAGGCTGATGGCAAGAACGTAAAACTGATTCTCAGCGAGGACCTCGAAGAGGACCCGGACATCAAGATCGCCATGTTCGGCAAGCCGACGCTGGCGCTCCGCGATCCGGCAGGCAAGGATCGCACGCTCCCGATGGAGCAGGGGGATCACGCCTTCTCGGCCCCGTTGGGCGAAGGCGGGCAGGTCGATGGCTCACGCATTGGGTTTTGCGACGCGAAGGTCTGATTCGGCGATGCCTGCGGGGACACTTGGAAGGTGAAAGACTTCAGAAATGCCGGTGCTTCGCAAGACGGCCCAAACCGGATCGCGCTCGGAGACAACAGTCTTGAGGCAGACGATGTGCGGGCCGACGAGCATGAAGCCGAAGCCGAGCGAACCGATGCCCAGCCGTGGGCGCACGTCGAGGCCGATGGCGTGAAATAGGGCAATGCCGGTGTCGCGAGAACTCTGCTGAAGCGCGGATATGAAACAGAACATCATCGCGGTGAAGCCGTGACCAAAAGGACGGTCGTATGCCTCGCAGGGGAACTCCTGGCTCTCGCGGCCGTGCGGCGACGGAGCGCCGATATAAGCGATGCCTGACTCGACCTGTCCCGAATCCTTCTTGCGGATGTAAGCGCACGGCATGAGTAAGCCTGAAAATCCGTTGTGGAGGTAGCCCGCGATGCTGTGCGCGATGAGAACGCTGTGCGCCTGAAACGAGACAAGGCCCTGCTGCTCGTCGCATGGCACGGGCTGTTGTTTGACGCCATAAACCTCCTGGTCGCCGCACTGCATGACGATGCCGTAGTCGGCGCCGTTCTGAGGCGTCCCGTAGCGGAATGCGCCAAATGGCAGGAACGAGCGGATGGCGCGCAATAACTCGACCGGTGGAGGAAGTAGCTTAACTTCGCCTTGGGGTGTGTTGACCGTGTTCATGGGTAACGCGCCGAAGCCGCCGAACGACTGCCGCTCAGTGGCTAGCCGCGTGCGGGGCAGGACACACGAGATTCGATTCGATTTTCAACGCACGCGAACTCGTCAACTGTCATGCGAATTAGCCGGGGTATTCACCCGTTCCCTGCGCATGTGTTGGGTTAGGAAGGACACTACACAGGTCAATACGGGTGATTTTCCCCCGATCCACCTCGAACAAAACCACGGCCACCAGATTATCATAAGCCCCTTGCGCCAGGATAACACATGGTCGGTCAACATAGATGTGGATCATTTTCCCCAATTGCGCAAACACCTGGCTGCCACAACCGGCCTGTTCAATCGCGTGAAATTTGCCTCGGAGATATGTGACAATCGCTTCCTTGCCACGAAGGGGGGTAAATACGTTTTGCGATTCATAAACGCAATTCTCGGAAAGCAATTGCACGAGCGGCTGAGCATCAAGACGATTCATCGCTCGTGCATAGGCAAGCGCAGCCTCGTATTCAAATTCCTTGTAGTCATCGCGTGGTGCGAGGTGGACGTATGATTTTGGCGGATATTCATCGCGGTTCATGTTGTGGTTTCTCGTTCAGTTGCATGACATTGCCACTCACGTGCCGCGTTTCTAAACACGGTCGCGTGCAGCGGTTTGTTCGGCATGGCCTTTGACTGTGAAGTCCACGTGATCTATCTCGTGCGGAGCAACAGCTTTGTTCACTGATGCCCGAAATTGGGTGAACGTTCGCCGCTCCGACTCCACTGCGGAGAGATGTGACCAACCGCCCCAAGGTGGGCGAGCGGTATCGTCAGTCTGGACGAGCAGCCGCCGCGCCTTCATTCCTGTAAACGCAAGGGGGCTAGTGATTTTCGCGAGTTCCGGGCCCGCAATGTCCTGCCAATGAGACTTGAGCGTCTGGAGGTGCTCCGCGAGTCGGCTTAATGGCGGCCGAGCTTTTTCTTTGAAATCCCAAGGCCGATACATTGGGCCACCCAGTGGTCCGACTGTATAAGACGTGGGCTCATCGACGTAGTGGAAATCTTCGTCGGAAATCCTGATGAGATCGAGGCAGCCGTTACTCGTCGCCCAAGTGACGGTCTCTTCCCAACGCCGCATTTTTTCGACGTCGTTGCTGTATGCCCAGCCTGCGAGAATCAGCGGTTTCGGCGGAGACGGCGGAGTACACAGATGTGCTTGAGCGTGCTTGGCCAGCTGCTCGAATACGTTGCGCCATGGCATCGGGTTTGGACAGATTCGTCTCATAGGGTGTCACGCTGAACGCTGTTTATTCGATCTGCATGTCGGAAAATGCATTCGACACTTTAGCAAGTAGGGTGGGCTTCGCGGACTCAACCCAACCTGCTTGCTGGGTTAGGCACACCATTCGCGCCGACAACAGTGACCGCTATTCTTTGATGTAAATCGCAAAGTAGGTGATTGACGGACTTCCAATCCCCAAACAGCCGGGCTGCTGCGCTTGAAAGACCGAATGCAGCTTCCAGCCTGACTGGGCGTGCTGTGTGAAACGCTGACCCAGTTGCCCGATCGCCTTGTTCGAGAACTCCGCACCAATGGCTTCAATTCGATATTCCATTATTCATCTCCAGGTATGGGGTTGACGGGATCGGCACCACCGGCGCCTCCGCGGCATCGCCGGAGTCTTTTGCAGGTCATGACGAAGCCCCGCAGGAATCCATGCCGTCTGAACGCCAACTCGGCGTAACGGGAGCAGCTTGGCTCAAAAACACACCGGCTGCCAAGATGTGGCGATATCCTGTTGCGATACCAACGGATGATGCGCACCGCGACCGCGAGCCAAATCGGACGGCTCGGAATCGGTAGTTTGTCTATATCCTGGTCACCCTGCGTTGTTCCCGTGAGGAATCGTTCAATGATGGGCATCTGAACGGGATCAACACCACTACAGTCGTAGCTTGAGTCGCCCACCTTGATCTGACGGGATCGTTCTGGCATGGGATATGTCTGACCATTGTTTATTCAATTCACAGAATTGGATAACGCATCCAAACACTTTTGCGCATTTTATCTGCAAGTCGCTGTTGACACAAGGATTTTTTTGTTAGGTCAATGGTCGTGCGCGAACAAACCCTGTCCGTGGAGGTCATCGTGAAACGGCTCGATCGGGTCCGCGACACCATGCGGCTGCGCCATCTCTGCCCCCAAACGGTTGATGTCACTGGCAGGCTTTGCCGCCTGTGAGATTTGGCGTATTCCACCGCGTCATTTACACTGGCGCATCATGCCCACCAACGCCGCACGACTGGCCCGGATTTCGTTGTTCAGCAAGCTCGACGCCGCCGAGTTGAACTCGCTGGCCGCCCTGCTTCACGAACGTCGCGTCGAAGCCAATCAGCCGATCTTTTGGATCGGCGACACCGGCGACGAACTCTATCTGATCCGGTCGGGCCGCGTGCAGGTGAGCTGCCCGGACGAGGACGGCAAGGAAATGATCCTGGCCGTCCTGGAAGCCGACGCATTCTTCGGCGACCTGTCGCTGCTCGACGGCGGCCTGCGCAGCGCGACCATCCGCTCCATCGAAGCGTGCGATCTGCTGACGCTCAGCCGCGCCGATTTTCTTCATTACCTGGAAAACCACCCGCACGCGGCGATCGACGTGCTCACGGTGCTGGGCAATCGTCAGCGCGACATTCTTGAAAAATTGCGGGGGGTGAAGAATCCCAATCAGGCGATCGCCGAGAACGCGACGACCTGGCAAAGGATCGCCGACGTCATCTCGGAGGTTTCCGCCAGCCAGACGTTCGTGCTGCTGCACGTTCTCTGGTTCGCCGCGTGGATCATCTACAACGTCACGCGCGGCGACAACGGTTTCGACCCGTTCCCCTTCGGCCTGCTGACGCTGATCGTTTCGCTGGAGGCGATCTTCCTGGCGATCTTCGTCCTCATCAGCCAGAACCGCTCCGGTGAAAAGGACCGCATCCGGGCTGATGCGGACTACCAGGTGAACCTCAAGGCGCATCATGAAATCATGCAGTTGCATCAGAAGATCGACAAGCTGACGCAGACTCGAACACCGGGGGCGCCGGAGGCGCCGGGGGCGGAAAGTTGATTCGTTGCCTAAAGCCCACCGCCTCCAGGCAGTGGGTTTCGTGGTATTGGGATCCGCATCACTCCTCCGCCGGCGCCGGCTTGCCCGGCTTTTCGGCGCCTCGTCTGGCGCGGAAGAAATCCTGTAGCAGCCGGGCGCAGGTGTCCGCCTCCACGCCTGCGATCACCTCCATGCGATGATTGAATCGTTCATCGGTGCAAAGCTGATGGAGCGTGTGTACCGCGCCCATCTTGGGGTCCGTCGCTCCGTAGATCAGCCGGTCGATGCGGGCGTTGACCAGCGCTCCGGCGCACATCGGGCAGGGCTCGAGCGTCACCGCGATGGAGCAGCCTTCGATGCGCCAGGACTCGAACTGTTTCGCCGCCGTTCGCAGGGCGAGGATTTCCGCGTGAGCCGTCGGATCGCGCCGGGATTCGCGCAGGTTATGCGTCTGGGCAAGAACCTGTTCGCCGCGATAGATCACCGCGCCCACCGGCACCTCGCCGACGGCGGCGGCGGCCTGGGCCTGGGCGATGGCCAGCATCATCATCGAGCGATCGATGGCGGTGGCGATGGGCGGGTTGGCGGCATCATCGTTCATGCGGGAACTCATCACCGGGACTTCTTGAATAACCTCCGATGTACCGTGAACCAGGGTGAACCGGGGGATTGCTACGCCGCAAGCGGCTTGGCCGTGAGGTTATTCAGGAATCCCCACTGTAAACTCTCCGTGCATGAAGGTCATCTGCGCCCTGCGACAAGTTCAAGGGTTCTCGTCGTATCATGCGGTCATCAACTTCGTCAGGATGTGAGATCAAGCCATGAGCGACTGGACCGGACGCATCATCATTCTTGTCCTGCTGGCCATCATCATCGGTGTGCCGCTGGCGATGAAGCCCGCCGTCGAAGCGGTGCCCGAAGGTGAAGGCGCGGCCAGGCTGGTGGTGATCACGCCTCACAACGAGCAGATTCGTTACGAGATTGCGCGGGGCTTCAATCGTCACCGCGCGGCCCGGGGCTTGCCGCCGGTCGTTTTCGACTGGCGCTCTTCCGGCGGCACCGGCGACCTTCGCAAGCAGGTCGTGGCCGAGTATGAAGCCGAAGGCCGGCGGGCGCTGCGGCAGAACCGCGAAGTCGGCGGCGTCGGCTATGACCTGTTCTTCGGCGGCGGCGACTACGATCACAATCAACTGGCCAACGACATCACCATCACCGATGAGGATGACAAGTCGCGCTCCATCAGGTTCAGTCCGTCGGTGCCCGTCGCGTTTCCGCCGGGGATGTTGGAGGAGATTTATCCCAGGCCGGACATCGCCGGCGCCAACCTTTACCATCCGCAGCTCAAGTGGGTCGGCGTGGTGCTTTCCAGTTTCGGCATCGTCTATAACAACGATCGCATCGCCCAGCTCGGGATGGAGCCGCCGCGAACCTGGACCGATCTGGTCGATCCGCGCTATCAGGGCAACATCGCCCTGGCGGACCCTTCGCATTCCGGTTCGATCGCCGAGGCGTACAACGCGATTCTGATGAGACTCGGCTGGGACGAAGGCTGGGCGGTGCTTCGCCGGGTGTTCGCCAACTCGCGTTACTTCGCGTCGGTGAGCACGAAGGTTTCGGTCGATGTATCGACCGGTCAGGCCGCCGCCGGCATGTCGATCGATTTCTACGGCCGCTTCCAGGCCAGCGCGATCTCAGGCAGGACCGGCGAAGCGCTCAATCGGCTGGGCTATGTCGATCCGCCGGGCATGACCAAGCAGAACGGCGACCCGGTGAGCATCCTGCGCGGTGCGCCTCATGCGGCATTGGCCAACGAGTTCGTGCTCTGGCTCTTGTCCAAGGAGGCGCAGCGGGTGTGGAACCGCAAACGGGGCACGGAGGATGGCCCGGAGTTGTATGAATTGCGCAGGCAGCCGGTGCGCCGGGACCTTTATGTGGAAGAGGAGATGCAACACTGGACCGATGAACTTGAGCCTTTTGCCCAGGCCCGCGAGTTCCCCAAAGGCATGCCGAACTTCTACTCCGCCATCGCCACCATTTCCCATGCGATGGCGATCGATGTGCATGATGATCTGACCGCTGCATGGATGGCGATCAACCGGTGCAAGGATGAATCGCTGCGGCGCGAACTGGTGATGATCTTCGATCGCATGCCTGCGGAACTTGTGATCGAGAACCTTCCATCTGACTGGCGTCTCGTTCTCGATGATCCGCAGAACCCGCGGAATGCGGCAGTCGCGGCATCGCTCAAGGCATACATGTCGGCCCTGGAAAACAGGTGGGTCATCCACGTCGATGGCAAGCGCAAATCCAATCCCACGGCACAACTGAAAGACCGCCTGGCGTGGACCGACTTCTTCCGCGCGAACTACCGGGAGGTGGTCGCCAAGGCGAGAAGCGGTCGTTAGAGCATTTCAAACTCAATGTTGGTTGGATGAGGCTGAGTCCGCTTCGGGTGGCTGGGGCTGAGTCCGCGAAGCCCCGGCCTGGATGCACGAAACAAAGGTGGCGCAACTGAAAGTCGAGGGTCACCGGGCCGGGGCTTGCGCTTCAGCCCCAGCCACCCGACGCAGCCTTCAGCCCCAACATCACCCGACGCAAAGCCCCAGCCATCACCCACGATATGCGACCGGTCAATCCGCGCCGTAGCGTTCATCTTCCATTTCGCCGGGCATGGGCAGGCGGGTGGTGGTTTTGAAGGCCGGGGCGTCGGCGGCTTCGGTCCAATCCTCGGCGTTGGAAAGGCTGAGCGTGGAAGGGCAGGTCTTGCGATAACCCAGTTTGCGGATGACCTCCAGCACCTCGGTCCAGGTGGGGAACGGGCGGTTGTTCACCCGCTTGAAGGCGTCGATGGCGGTGACGAAGAGAAACTGCTCGCCGGACATCTCGCCTTCCTCGGCGGACTTGGCGAAGTCGGTGCGGCGACGGCCCGGCCCGCGCCGGCGTTCGAGGCCGGTGTCATCGATGTAGGTCGTGCGGGTGTCGCCGCTGACCAGCCGCCTGTCGATGCAGGTTCGCCGATCCATGTGGGGCATGGGCCTGGAGGGTTTGTTCCGCGATTCTTCGCTGCTGCTCATGACGGTCTCCTTCGGAGGGCTTGCGCCGATCCGTGAAAGCCGTCATGAGCCAGGTCGCGGGAGTGCGGCCATCTGCCGACGGTTCAGCGGTCGTCGTCTTCATCAAGGTCATCGAGGTCCTCATCATCGTCGCCGAAGAGGTCTTCATCGTCGTCTTCATCGTCGTCGTCGAAGAGGTCCTCTTCCTCTTCTTCATCGTCTAAATAATCGTCGTCCTCAAGATCATCATCATCGTCCAGATCGTCATCCTCCTCGCTGCGGCGTTTGGCCAGCTCCAGGGGGAGGATTTCCCCCGCCATGAGCCATTGGAGGGTGTTGGCTTCGGATGCCGGGTTTGCCTGATCGTTCAAGTGTTCCATGGGTTCATCTCCAACGCTGGACCTATAACTGTGGCTTGAAAATGGCCGCCGGTGAGGGTGGCCTGTCCTGTTACGAGCGGTTAAACTATCGTCGTGCGGACGTTTGTCAATCAATTTATTTTTGAATTTTTCAATGTTCGACCCGGAACGAGCCTTCGCCGGTTGTTTCAGAGGCTGATCTTCCGCATGATTCCGCGATTCCAAGGAGCCCGCCGTTGTCCGAAACTTCCAGTGAATTGAAGCCGCAATGGCACCCTCACGCCGCCGTCGCGGGGTGGATCGTGCCCGGTCTGGGGCACCTGATCCTGGGGCAGAAAAAGCGGGGCGTCATTCTTTGCATCGCCATCCTGGCCCTGTGGCTGTCGGGGATTTTCATCGGCGGGATCAGCGTGATCGACAAATACGATCGGCTCGATTCCGATGCCGGCTCCACCAAGCCCGCCCGCTCATGGTGGTTCTTCGGTCAGGCGATGATCGCGCCTTCATTCATTGTCGATGCGGTCCGTTCGCGCATGGCCGCCGGTCATGCCGCCAGGCTGGGGATGGCGGGCAACGCCAACCCGCGCGGGCTGCTTTTGCCGGAGGATGCGGACCATCCGACGGTGACGCCGCCTTACGAACCGAGCTTCGGCCGCGTGGCCGAGCAAGGCACGCTCTACACCGCCCTGGCCGGCATGCTCAACCTGCTGGCGATCATCGATGTCCTCTATTGCGACCCCAAAGCCCGCCGAGACGCCGCGGCTGCGATCCACCCCAACCCCGTCGCGGAGCCGATCGCATCATGATCACCTCGCCATTGCTCAACACCATCGTCGCCTCCGTTTCCCTGGGCTATCGGCCGCTGCTGGACCCGATCCCGGTCGATGACTACTGGCTCGTGCTGCTGCTGCCCCTGGTCTTCGCCATCTCCCTGGTTTACAAGGCGATCAAGCTCGATGACCTCACCCACCTGCCTCGCCAGTCGATCTACCTGGCGGGCCAGATTGTCGTCTTCATGCTCCTGGCCGCCACCGCGCTGTGGCTGATGGGCATGCTGGTCTGAATAAAACCATGAAACCAGGAAAGCATGAAAGCATGAAACCGGACGGGATCATACGGAATGGATGATCTGCATTTCATGTTTTCCTGCGGTCCCGATTTCGTGGTGTTCTTCAGCCCTTGACGCATTCCTGCATGCCATTGAAAGATCAACAGCCAACCGATGCAACGGACGAATCCAATCGCGATGATGATTCTGCTGGCGACGCTCCTGCACGGGTGCAGGAGCGATCCGCGGATGACGCTTTATCAAAACCGGACGCGGGAGATTCAGGCACTGATTCTGGAGCGTCATGGGCGCGGGCTTTCGCAAGGGGACCAGGCGGTCATCCTGGGGCCGCCCGAATGGTTTCAGGTGCTCGATATCGAAGGCCGCGATCCCGTGGTCGGCTGGGTCTGGCTGATCAGCCGGGGCGAACTGGTGCGGGTCGATTTTGCCGGTCGCGTCAACGAGCCGATCGATCCTCAACGTGTGACCATCACATTCGACAACCCGCAGGACCTGGACTTTCCGAAATGACACGGGATCAGAGGACAGAAGTCAGAGATCAGAGGTCAGAGATCAGAGGGAACTCCTGAATAACCCCGCGTCCAAGCCGCTTGCGGCGTAGCAATCCCCCCTTGGTCACGGTACACATCGGGATTATTCAGAACCTGAGTTTCGCTTAAGCCCCGCCCGGCCCCCGGAGCAGGCGCGGGCCAAGGGGCGTCCGATTCGCGGCCTGTTGACGAATCAAAACTCGATTGCCGATTGGAATTCCCCTTGCAGGCTTTGAATCCGCTGTTGATTGGACACGTTTTGGCCCGCGCCTGCTCCGGGGGCCGGGCGGGGCTTAAGCG
Organism: uncultured Phycisphaeraceae bacterium; assembly: GCA_964649195.1. GTDB lineage: Bacteria > Planctomycetota > Phycisphaerae > Phycisphaerales > Phycisphaeraceae > JTS-RE9. The sequence continues at coordinate 50,069 of CAZYPK010000012.1, read as the reverse complement.
AAACCCCGGTTCAGAAGTCCCTGACCTCTGACCTCTGCCCTCTGACTTCTGCCATGAAACAACTCCTTCTCCAACTCGTCCAAGGTCAATCGCTTTCCACCGAGCAGACCATCGAGGCCTTTGAACAGATCATGACCGGGCAGGCCGCGCCTGCGCAGATCGGGGCGTTGCTCGCGCTCATGCAGCGGCGCGGGCCGACGGTCGAGGAAATCACCGGCGCCGCGATGGTGATGCGTGACAAGGCGGTGAAGGTCAACGTGCCTTCCGGTCTGACGGTGATCGACACCTGCGGCACCGGCGGGGACCACGCGGAGACCTTCAACATCTCCACCGCCGCGGCGATCATCGCCGCCGCCGCGGGCCGGCCGCGCGGCATCGCCGTCGCCAAGCATGGCAACCGGTCGGTCACCAGCAAGTCAGGCTCCAGCACCGTGCTCGAAACGCTGGGCGTCAAACTCACCGTCAGCGGCGACACGCTCACCCGCTGCCTCGATGAGGCGGGCATCTGCTTCTGCTTCGCGCCCGCCCATCATCCCGCCATGAAACATGCCGGCCCCGTCAGGCAGGAACTGGGCTTCCGCACGCTCTTCAACATCCTGGGCCCGCTCACCAATCCGGCCCAGGCCAAAAGGCAGATCATGGGCGTCTTCGACGCCGGCCTGACCGAGCCGATCGCCAACGTGCTGCTTCGGCTGGGGGCTGAACATGCCATGGTCGTCCACGGTGAATTCCAACCCGGCTCCCCCGGCTCCCCCGGCTCCTCCGGCCTCGACGAACTGACCACCACCGGCATCAGCCAGGTCAGCGAAGTGCGCAGCGGCGCGGTACACACCCGCCATGTGAATGCATCAGCGATTGGTCTCCCGCGTGCCGAGCCGGAATCGCTCCGCGCCGACTCCCCGCAGCGGAGCGCCGAGATATTGCGACAGGTCTTTGCGGGAGAAAAAGGTTCGCCGCGCGACATCGCATCCCTCAACGCCGCCGCCGCGCTGGTCGTGGCCGATCTCGCAACCGATCTGACGCAAGGCATCGAAATGGCGCAGCAGGCCATCGATTCCGGCGAGGCCTCGCGCGTGCTTGAAAAACTCATCACGCTGACGCAGGCGGACAAGACCTGAAGAAGCATCATCTCCGAGCCGCGACTCAACGAGTCGCGGACGTACCCCCGGTACAGCCTGAAGGAGTGTCCGTCGCGCGGCGGATGAACAGCATCAGTCGCGCGGTGGTTGTAAAGAGGACAGAGGACGGCACAAGGCAAAATACATGGAACTGGAGTGCCTTTCTGACCTCTGACTTCTGACCTCTGACCTCTGACTTCTGACTTCTGATCTCTGACTTCTGATCTCTGACTTCTGATCTCTGACTTGCGCCTGGCGCGTTCGAGTTCTGCCGGCCAAGGTGCGCTTCATCCTCCTTCAGGCGGTACACGTCCGCGACTCGTTGAGTCGCGGCTCGGATCGATATGCCGCGATCTCATTCGAAAACCTGCATCTGCCTGAGGATCAGGCCGGCGCAGTCCATCGCGCGGTATTGATCCGCTTCGCCGCTGGTCACGCGGGTCTGCATGACCGATCCTTTGCCATCATCGCGGGTGAACATGAAAACCTGGTTGAGCGTTTCGCCGCCGATCACAAGACCTTTGAAGGCGAGCGCGGGTGTTCCTTCCAGATCGAGTTTGTGGTGTTCGACCTGCGGCTGCTCCTTGAGCATGCCGGCGATGATCTGCTCCATGCCCTGGTCGATCGTCATGCCGCCGGTGGGAATGAGGCTCAGGTTGATCTGAATCGCGTTGTCGCCGGTATAGACCAAGGCCCGCTTGCCATCGTCAAGGATGTGCCAGCCGAAAGGCACGGGGACCGCCGCCATGATCGAGCCGCATCCCATCATCGCGTACCGCTGCTCTTCGTGGATGGACAAGGCTCGCGGAAGCAGGCCGATGCCGTTGTCGCGCATGGAGGCGTTCATCTTCTGCTCGGGGTCGGTGAGCGAGGATGCTTCCTCCGAGAGCGCCAGGGCCTTGAAGTTGGCGTCGTTGAGCGGCGGCGGCTGTCCGGGAACCAGCGGGACCGTTGCGCCCTGGGGCCGAATCATGGCGAAGGAGTCGATCATCCGCTCGAAAAGCGTTTCGACCGAGGGCCAAACCTCGGCGGGCGCCATGGCCGAGAGCTGGATCAGCGACTGGCCGTCTTCGAGGAACGCGATCGACAGCCGCATCAGGCCGTCATCACCGGGCTGCGTGGCTGCGGCGCGGATGGCGGGAAAGCCGTTGACCCTGCCCGGCATCAGGGCGGCGATGGTCATGTTGTTCTTCCCCATGACGAACTGCGTCCAGTCATGCACCGAGCCGTCGCTGTAGGCCGGGCGGGCGCCGATGGAAAGCAGGATCGGCGCGTCGGCAGGCGTCGGCATGAGCACGGCCAGCGCCATGAACGAAGTCGGCTCGTCAAAATCGGGCGTCTGCCCGGGCAGATCAAGCGGATTCCAGCCGGCTGGGCAGTCGATGGCGAATGCCAGACGGGAGATCGCCGGTGTGATGATGCGACGCTTGAGATTCGCGGATGCGTTTGGCCCCGACATGGAAATGCTCCTCACGAAAAACTGCTCATGGGATTGAATCCGCGTCACGTTTACGCGCATTGTCGCAAGGCCAATGCTTGCCGAGATTTTAAGCCAGCCTTTTCCGTGCGACCGTGCCTTCCTTGGTGGTCGATACATCGTAACCCGCTTCGATGAGTTGTTTGCGGAGCGTGTCGGCGGTGGCGAAATCCCTGGCGAGCCGGGCCGCATCGATGGCGTCGCAGGCCTTGGCGGCCAGGTCATCCTCGTCGTCGCCCGCGCCGCCCAGGGCTGCGAAGTCGATGCCGAAGTTCTCATCCTCCCTGCCGCGAGGCAGCACGCCCAGCACGCGGTCGAGCGTGATCAGCACCAGCAGCGAATGCACCGGATCATCGTGCGGCTGATTCAGCCAGGAGAAAAGCGCACCCAGCGCGCCGCCGACGTTCAGGTCATCGGCCAGCGCCCCGACGAACGCCTCGATCACCGGGTCCGCGAGGTTGATGCCTTGCTCATCGATCTCATCGAAGTTGGCGGCCTCGAAAAGTTCCAGCGCCTTTTCACGAATCCGCCGCACCGCGCTGGCGGAATCCTCCAGGCCCTTCTTCGTGAAGTTGGCGTTGCTGCGGTAGTGGCTCTTGAGCAGCTCGTAGCGCAGCACGGCGGGATCGACCGCACGACCGGTCACCTTGCCTTCGAGCACATCGCGGACGGTGAAGAAATTGCCCTTGCGCTTGGACATCTTCTCGCCTTCGACCAGCAGGAACCGCGTGTGCATCCAGAAGCGTGCGAACCCCCGGAAGTTTTGGTGCTCGGCCAGCACCGCCTCATCGGTCGCGCCGACGCTCTGGGCGATCTCGCATTCGTGATGGGGGAAGATGTTGTCCTCGCCGCCGGTGTGGATGTCGATGACATCCCTGCCCAGCAGGGCGCGGGCCATGGCGGAGCATTCGATGTGCCAGCCGGGGTAGCCTTGGCCCCAGGGGCTGGGCCATTTCATCAGGTGTTTGGCGTCGGGCTTCCAGAGCAGAAAGTCGGCGGGATGTTTTTTCGCGGCGAAGGACTGCACGGAGACGCGCCCGCCTTCACCGGTCTTGAGCTGAACGAGCGTGTTGCCGGAGAGCTGACCGTAGGCGGGGAAGGATTCGACATCGTAATAGACCGCGCCGTCGCGGCCGATGTAGGCGTGGCCGGTGTCGATGAGTTTCTGGATCATCGGGATCATGCCGGTGACGACGTGATCGGTGGCGTGAGGCATGCGCGTCTTCGCCGGATCGCGGTCGTACTCGAAGGCGATCTTCACGTTGAGCAGTTTCGCATCGCTGATGAAGGCGTCGGTGTAGAAGCGGGCGATCTGGTAGGGGTCGTCGGGATTGTCGATCGACGCCAGATGCGCAGCCCCGCTCTTCTTGGCCTCCTTGAGCCGTCGGGCGGCGGCCTCCATCTTGTCCATGCCGCCGCCGTCGGCCACATCGTCTTCGGTCATGTGGCCGACATCGGTGATGTTCATGACCTGATGGACGCGGTGGCCGGTGAGTTCGAGGAAGCGGCGCAGGACATCGGCGAAGATGAAGGCGCGGAAGTTGCCGATGTGGGCGAAGTCATAGACCGTCGGCCCGCAGTTGTACATGAAGACATCGGGCGGATTCAGCGGCGCGAAGGATTCGACGCGATGGGTGAGCGTGTTGTGAAAACGGATTTCCATGGGCGGAAAGTTTAACGGAAAATAAGAGCCGCGACGTAACACGTCGCGGACGTGAACGGCGTGATGGGGGGTGACATGCAGGGCGTTTAATTCCTGGTTGACGTGCGGCCTGAAATCACAAATCGCAATCACCAAATCTCAAACAAGCTCCAATTCCAAAGGAAAAGACGAAAATGCCGCGTGATCCGAACTCCTTGTTTTTTTCATTTCCGCATTTTGGAGCTTGTTTGGAACTTGAGCTTTGTCATTTGAAGTTTCCCAACGAAGGCGCTTCGGAGAACCAAACGGCCTTGGGGGTGACATGCGCCTTGTATTGCCGGCCTCGAACGCGCCCGCGCGCACCTTCATCGCCCGTCTTTCGCGCAATCGACCCCGCTTGAGGCTGTTCGCGTCCGCGACTCGTTGAGTCGCGGCTCAGGCTCCTTTTTTTGCGATCATTTTCATGAAGGGGGTGGGGAGCGGCGATTCGAAGATGAGCTTTCGGCGGGTGATCGGGTGGGTGAAGCCCAGCAGTTCGGCGTGCAGGGCGATGCGTTTTGCCTGCCAGCGCGGGTGGATGGTGAGCGAGCCGCCGTAGCGCGGATCGCCGATGACGGGGTGGCCCGCCTCGGCGAAGTGGACGCGAATCTGGTTGCGGCGACCGGTCTCCAGGCGGACGCGAACCAGCGTCGCATCGCGCAGCCGCTGTTCGACGCGGTAGTGCGTGATGGCCAGTTCGCCCTTGCTCTTGTCCTTCGTCGAGAAGCGATCGAGGTTGTCGCCTGTGACCAGGTGGCTGCGGAAGGTGCCTTGCTCCTGCTCGACATCACCGGCGACGATGGCGACATATTGCCGCTCCGGTTCGTGCCGCTCGAACTGGTCGCGCATCCGCCCGGCGATTCGGGGGGACTTGCCGATGACCAGCAGGCCCGACACGCCGCGATCGAGGCGATGGCAGGCGTAGGCCTCGTCATCGGCGCGGCCTCGCGTCAGGTAGCGGGAGACGCGGTTGATCAGCGTGTTGTGCTCCTGCGAAGGCGTGGGCGTGGTGAGGATGTGGGCGGCCTTATCGACGACGATCAAGTCCTCATCCTCGAAGACGATGCGGAACGTGGAATCCGCCTTGGGTTTGGCTTCCTCGTGATAGCGGCGGGTCCGGTCGTAGATGATCTCGACGACATCGCCCTGGGTGACGCGCTGGTGGGTCAGCATGGCCGGCCGGCCGTTGATCATTACGCATTGGCGGTCGAAGATGCCTCGGATCTGCCTGCGAGGCAGGGCGGTCATCGCCTGGACGATCAGATCGACGCGCCCGGCTTCGTCGGCGGTGACCGTGTGCTTTTCGTGGGTGCGCGGCATGGGATGGCTTGGTCCGCCAGGGCGGACGGCTAAAGGGGTGACATGTCGTCACTTTTTCTTGGCGACCTTGGCCGGCTTCGGTTTGGCGGCGGGCTTTTTTGCGGCGGGCTTTTTGGCGGGCGCGGCGACCTTTTTGGAGGATTCATCCGACCATGCCTGGAGCCGGGCGTGGGCGTCGATGCCGTCGCCGGCCTTGATCTGCCGTTCGAGGAAATGCTCGATCTGCTCGGCGGTGGCGTCGGTGTCGATGATGCCCTCGGCCTTGAACCTGCCGGCCAGCTTCTCGTCGCAGGGGATGTTGTGGGCACCGTAGCAGAGCAGCATGACCTGCGCGGCCACGTAGCGCGTCATGCCGGGCAGCGAGTCGTAGTAGGCGCGGATGTCCTTCTTGTTCTTCTCCGCGATCGAGACCGGGTTGATGCCATGCTCGCGGACGTAGATTTCCTGAAGGGCGTCCTTCATGCGGGCGACGCGCTCCTCGACGCGCGGGTAGTTCACGCCGATCAGCTCGATGATCTGATGGCTGTGGCTGATGCGCAGGTCGTTGTTGTCCACCATCACCTGCATCAGCCGCCTGTGCGCGGCCTCGGCCTGCTTGTGCGTCGCCTCCCACTGAAGGAAACCGAGCACCAGTTGCGTGACCGGATCACGCTGGGGCAACGGCTCGGCGGGGGCGGCCAGTTTCTTGAACAACGCGGTGAACCTGCGGACGTACGAGCTTTCGTTCTTCACGGGAATCAGGCCTCCAGACCCGAAGGATTCAGGGAATCAACAATGGCTACTTTTCATGCCCCGGCCGGGCATCGTCATCAAAATCATCGGACGCTTCCTCTTTCAACGGTTCATCCGTCTCCTCGTCCGACCCGGTTTCAAACCTGGCTTCATATTCAGCCTGGAGCTCCGCATCCGTCCTGGGCTTGAGCACGTGCTCCACCTGCGAGGGGTCGAGACCTTCGCGGTCCAGCGCCTTGGCGATGGAATCGAAGATGGCCTCCTCCTTCTTCAGGGCGTCGTCGATCTGAAACACGAAGCGGGGCACGGACCGCATGGCCACGGCCTTGAACACCTTGGTGTGAATGTGCCCCGCCGCCGCCCGCAGACCGGCGATCGACCGCTTCTCAAACTTCTCCGGCAGCACCGAGACGAAAATGTCCGCCACCTTGTAATCATCCGTCACGCGAACGCGCTGAACGCTCACCATGCCCTCGATGCGGGGATCGGACATGCTGCGCATCAGCACCTCGCTGATGGCCCGCTTGAGCGTCGATTCAACTTGTTCTTTGCGGTGGGACATGGGGGGATCAGGAAAGCAGGAAATCAGGAAAGCAGGAAAACAAGAAAGCAGGAAATAAGGAACGGGGGACAGGGGAAAGCGAAGGTGAATGGGATGGCTAATGGGAACTTGGTTTTATTTCATGTTTTCCTGCTTTCCTGATGTCCTGTTTTTCCTGATGTCCTGTTTTTCCCTCATCTTCCGCTGAGTATCTCCTGCTGGTGATCGGTCATCACGCAGTCGCGGGCGTCGCGGAGTTTTGCGAGCACATGGTCGAGCGTGCTCTGGCATGAGGGCACGCTTGAGGCCGCCATCGCGATGCCCAGCGTGGCCCGGCGGGGATCGTCCTGGGATGCGACTTCGGCGACGGAGACCTGATGCTCGCGGTGGAGGCGATCCTTGAGGCTCGACACGACTCGCCGCTTGTCCTTGAGCGATTGGGAACCGTCGATCATGAGCTCAACCTGGAGGATGCCGAGGATCATGGCGGTGGAAAGTTTCGAGTTCCGAGTTTCGAGTTTCGAGTTCCGAGTTTTTAAACCGGTTCCGTTGTCTTACAACTCGAAACTCGGAACTCGGAACCTGCCTATTCGAGCTTCCGTTTCACTTCGATGATCTTGTAGCAGACGAGTTTGTCGCCGGGCTTGAGGTCGTCGAAGCCGACGAGGCGGATGCCGCATTCGGTGCCCATTCGAACTTCCTTGACGTCGTCCTTCACGCGGCGGAGGCTGTCGATGTCGCGCTTCTCGGTGATGACGACGCCGTCGCGGATCAAGCGCATCTTGTTGCCGGCTCGGGTGATCATGCCGGTGGTCACGAGGCAGCCGGCGATGGAGCCGACCTTCTTGATCTTGAAGACTTCGCGGACATCGGCTTCGCCGACGATCTCTTCCTTGATCTCGGGCGTGAGCATGCCTTCGAGGGATTTCTTCACATCGTCGGTGCACTCGTAGATGATGCGATACAGCCGGCATTCGACATGGCGTTCATCGGCGATGTCGCGCACCGCGCTGGGCAGGGTGACGTGGAAGCCGATGACGACGGCATCGGAGGCGTCGGCCAGGAGCACATCGCTCTCGGTGATGCCGCCCACGCCTGCGTGCAGCACGCGCACGCCGACTTCGGCATTGCCCAGTTCCTCCAGGCTCTTCTTGAGCACGTCGATCGAACCCTGCACGTCCGCCTTGAGCACGACGCGAAGCTCCTTGAGCGCGCCGGCCTTGAGCTGATCGGCGAAGTTGTCCAGCGTGACCTTGGTCTGGCTGGCCAGTTGCTTCTGGCGTTCACGGTCGCGGAACTGCTCGGCGATCGTCTGGGCCTTCTGAAGGGAATCGACGACGTAGAACTTGTCGCCGGCGTCGGGGATGGTGTCCAGGCCGGAGATTTCCAGCGGCGTGGCGGGGCCTGCCTGATCGATGCGCTTGCGGCGATCGTTGGTCATGTCGCGGACGCGGCCATAGGCACGGCCGATGACGATGAAATCGCCGACCTTGAGCTGGCCGTCCTGCACGAGGATGCGGGCGACGGAGCCGCGGCCTTCCTGCATCTGGGATTCGATGACGGTGCCGCGCGCCGGCCCGCCGTAGTCCGCCTTGAGATCGAGCAGTTCGGACTGGTAATCGAGCAGTTCGAGCAGTTCGGTGACGCCGTCGCCCTTGGTGGCGCTGACCTTGGCGACTTCGGTGGCGCCGCCCCACTCGGTGGGGCTCAGGCCATGCTCGGCGAGCTGGCCGTAGATCTTGCGGATGTTGTCGGGCGTCGCTTCCTGCTTATCGATCTTGTTGAGGGCGACGATGATGGGCACGCCCGCGGCCTTGGCGTGGTTGATCGATTCGATGGTCTGCGGCATGACGCCGTCGTCGGCGGCGACGACGAGCACGACCAGATCGGTCATCTTCGCGCCGCGTGAACGCATGGAGGTGAACGCTTCGTGGCCGGGCGTATCGAGGAAGACGACGGTCCGCTCGCGGCCCTCGGCATCGGTGATGGTGACGCGGTAGGCGCCCACGTGCTGGGTGATGCCGCCCGCTTCGTGGGCGGCGACATCGGCCTTGCGGATGCGATCGAGCAGGCTGGTTTTGCCATGATCGACGTGGCCCAGCACGGTCACGACGGCGGGGCGTTTCTGAAGATCGACCGGCTCGCGGTTGGCGAACTCCTTGAGCACCGCCGCTTCGACCGTTTCCTGTTCCTTCACTTCGAGTTCGATGTCATATTCCATGGCCACTTCCATCGCGGCTTCGGTGGCAATGGCGGAGTTGATCGTCGCCATGATGCCCTTGCCGAAGAGCCACTTGATGATGTCGGTGGCCTTGATGCCGGTGGCGGCGGAGAGGCCCTTGATGGTGATCGGTTCGCTGATGGCGACCCTGCCGCCCACTTCGGCGGCGGAAGGAATGACCTGGCCCAGGCTGTCGCGGACGCGCTGCTGCTGGCGATGCCGGCGGATGGTGCCGGTGGCACGGTTGAGACGGGCCTGCTGCTCGATGTAGTCGGCTTCGGTCAGGCGCTTGCTGCTGGTGGGCAAAGCCTCGGCGGAGCGGCCGCCGCCGCGTCGAGTGTTAAGCGAACGGCCTTTGCCGCTGCCTCCGCCTGCGCCGCCGACGCGACCCTTGCCGCCTGCGGGAGGCCCCTCGGAGGTGTCGGGCGCCGGACCGCCGACGCCGCGGCCGCGCTGCGGACCGCGCGACCGGCTGATGCCCGGCACGGAGCCGTCGGCCACCTGGTTGCCATCGTTGTCGCCGCCGCGGCCGCCTTCGGAAAAGCGGCGGCGGGGGGCCTGGATCACATCAGGCTGTTCCACGCGAACGACCTTGGGACCCTTCATCTTCACTTCGGTCGGTTTTTCGAGCCGGGTGCCGGCGGGGGTGATGATGGTCGGGCGGGAAGGCACATTGGGCCGGCCCACCGGTCCAGTCGCGCGCGGCGGCTGAACCTGAGCGGCGGGGCGTAGCGGGGTGGCGGGCTTATCAGGGGGGCTGACCTTGGCAGGCGGTGCGACGTGTTCTTCGACCACGATCCGGGGTGCGGTGGTTTCAGCGGCGAAGGCGTCTTCGGTCGTGCCGGTCTCTTCATCATGCTCGCGCTTGGGCTTGGCGCGGGCGGGGGAGGCGACCTGCTTGGCGACCTCTTCGACGGTCGGGCCGGCGCTTTCGCCGGCTTCGGGCTTGCGGATGATGTGCGGCGGCGGCGGTTCCTCAACGGCGACGGCGGTGTCCGATGCGGAGTCGTCATCGGACCTGGAGATTTCCCCCGCCCGTTTGCGGCGGGCCTTCTTGGCCTTGGCGACATCGACCTTCTCGGCGGTTTCGACGGCGGCGGAATGACCGGCCGCCTCGGCGCTGCCGAACCATTCCTTGATGGTCAGCTCCAGACCGATCTTCACGGGCGACATGTGCGTATCGATGCCGGGCACGCCCTCGGCGTTGCACTTTTCAATGATCGCCTTGCTGGCGACGCCCAGTTCCTTAGCGATCTCGTAAATCCGTCTAGCCTTGGCCACAGGAGCTCCTTGGTTCGTCACGAGCCGCCACCGTGCTCAACGAATGAGACCACGATGCACGAGTCATAAAACGCAAATCACCAAACAAATCACAAGTCACGAATCGCAAATCCCAAATTTGAGATTTCAAATCTCAAATTCCCAATCTCAAATTTCAAATCTCAAATTTGAGATTACAGAGTCAAACCGATTTTCACCCAATTGGTTCTCACCCATTCTTCACATCCGAAGGCTCAGGGATCACATCCAGGATCGAGTCGCCGGACGATGCTTCGTTTGCGGGTTCGTCACCGGAAGCCTCATCCGCGGGGGCTTCCGGGGAAACTTTCGTGGAAACTTCCGGGGGGGCTTCACTTGCCGCTGCGCCGCTGGGACCTTCGTCTGCTCCCGCCTCCGCATCGCGCAGCGCGCCGCCGCCGAGGATGTCCTCGAGGCCGCCGCCCTGGGCGATCGCTTCCTGTTCCTGGGCCTTGCGTTTGGATGCTTCTTCCTTCTCGCGGGCCTGTTCCTCGGCCACGATCCTGCCTTCTTCGGAAGAGCGGTTCACGATGCGCTCGGCGATTTCCTTTTCGCATTGCAGCGTATCCACCAGATAATCGACGCCGACCTCCTCGACATCGAACACGCTGATGATGCCCAGTGCCGCGAGTTTGTCGATCTGCTCCTCGGTGACGCCTTCGATCGCCTTGAGGGTCGATTCCATGCGGTCCAGGCTCTTGCTGAACTCGGGCGGCGTGAGGATGTCGATGTCCCAGTTCGTCAGCCGGGCCGCGAGGCGGACGTTCTGCCCGCGCTTGCCGATGGCCAGCGAAAGCTGATCGTCATTGACGACGACCGTCGCACGACCCAATTCGAAGCAAAGCGAGATTTCCACGACTTCCGCGGGCTTGAGCGCGTTCTGAATCAGAATCTGTGATGACTCGTTCCAGCGCACGATGTCGATCTTCTCGCCGCCCAGTTCATCGACGATGTTCTTGATGCGTGATCCGCGAACGCCGACGCAGGCGCCGACGGCATCAACCTTCGAGTCGATCGAGCTGACCGCCAGCTTGGTGCGATGCCCCGGTTCGCGCGACATCGCTTTGATCTCGATGATGCGCTCGGTGACTTCGGGCACTTCAACTTCAAACAGCCGCTTGATGAAATCAGGATGGGCACGGGTGAGCACGATCTTCACCTGGCTGCCCGAATCGCGCACATCAAGGATCATGCAGCGGACGCGCTCGCCCGGCTGATGCTGCTCGCCGGGAATCTGCTCACTGCGCGGCATGAAGCCCTCGGCGCGGCCGATCTGCACGACCAGCGCTCCGCCTTCGTATCGTTGAGCCACACCGGTGGTCAGTTCACCGACGCGGTCGGCGTACTCTTCGTAAATGCTCTGGCGCTCATCCTCGCGGAACCGCTGGATCATCACCTGCTTGGCGGTCTGGGCGGGAATGCGGCCAAGCGATTCGATCGGAATCTCGGCATCATGGCGGAACAGGTGAATCTGGCCGTTGATGCGGTCCAGCTCGCAGCGGAACTCCTCGGTGTCGATCACATTGAAATGCTTGCGGGCGGCGGAAACCATCGCCTGTTCGATGTCACGATAAAGCGATTCCTTCTCGACGTTGCGGTCACGCGAGATGGAATCGATGAGTCTGATCAGTTCGTTGCCGTTCATGCAGTTAGCTCCAGCTATTTAGTTGTGCGGGTGGGTGGTACGGGATGTCAGGTTGTCGGGGATGTTGAATCTCAGATTTCAAATCTCGGCTCTCGAATCTGCACGATCTCAAATTTCAAATTTCAAATCTAGGACTTCTGAATAACCCCCGATGTACGGTGAACCAGGGGATTGCTACGCCGCAAGCGGCTTGAGCGCGAGGTTATTCAGGAGTCCCATCTCACTTTTGAATCCATCCAATGCACGAGCCTCATAAAAAAACGAAAACCACGAATCGCTCTCCAAGAGCGTCGTGGCCTGCCACTGCCCGGGCGGCGGGGTGTCGGGTGAGCAACACCGGATCGCCGGGCGACCTGATTGCACCGTTGTGCTCAGGCCATACTCGGCACCTCCGTTTGAGGAGCCGGGCAGGCTTCACACGCCTGGCGCGATGCGACAACACTCTGGGCGGTTCGGTCACGCATCAGAGGGCTCGCATCGGGAAGTCGGGCTGTGCCATCGACATCATCATTTCAGTCGCCTGTGTGGGGTCACGTCTGCATCTTCACGCCCGCTTCCGAAGCGAACCTGTTTGCAGAAAGAGAAGTGTACGGGAGTTATATGGAAACTGTCAAGTGGCCGAAGGTTGCAAACCGGGGCGGGGCGCATGACCTCTCACGCGGCTGCCTTTTCAGAGCCGGACTCTGGGAGTCCGGTCAGACACGCGATGCCCGTCTTCGGGCTGAGCGTGTCTGAATTCGCGCGGCAGGCGCACCATAAAAATGGCTTGTCCTTCGCGCGAATTCGGCGATGCTCGCTTGCGCGTCGCATCGCCGCCCCGGGGGCGGGTTCACAGAACCCGGCTCTGAAAAGGCAAAAGGCTCGGAAAAGGCAATCGCTCATCTCGCTCCTCACTCAAGCGTCAGCTTCGCCGGGGCCTGCCACTGGCCTGATGAAGATACCCGCATCTGGCCGGTGGCCAGCAGGTAGGTGAGGATGCTCACGCGCAGGTCGCGCTGGGCTTCATCGAGGTCGTCCTTGGCGGCCAGCAGGTCGTTTTCGGCTTCGATGACATCGCGGGGTCCCAGGGTTCGTTCGCGCAGGAGGACGCCCAGTTTTCGCTTTTCCGCCAGTTCGAGGTTGATTTTCTGGAGGGCGAGCGTGGATTGGGTTCGCTCGATCTGGCGGATGGACAGCCGGACGGCCAGGGCGATGTTGTCCTTCAGCAGCGTGTGATCCCGTTCGCTGCGTTCGAGGTTGACCAGCGAGGCCCGATGCCGCAGGGCCTCGATGCGTCGGTCCAGCGGTGCGCCGACGGTGACGCCGACGGTGTAGGAACCTTCGCCGGCATCCAGGTCAAGCCCGCCGCGGCGCTTGTCGCCATCGGTGGGGAGCGTGACCCCTGCGAACAGATCCACATCCGCCTGCATGTTGTTCTTCGCGATCGCCACCCGGCGGCGGGAATCATCGATCCGATCCTCCGAGGTCTGAAGGTCCAGCCTGAACTGCCAGGCGGTTTTCATCGCTTCGTTCATGTTCAGAAAGGGAATGGGCACTTCGATCTGAATCGGAATCAGTTCGAGCGTCTGCGTGGCGGGCATGCCCAGGCGAATCTTGAAGCCGTCGATCGAGTTGGCGTATCGCTCCCTGGCGCTGAGCAGGCGATCGCGGGCGAAGAGCACCTGCTGCTGCGATCGCTGCACTTCGAAGTAAGGCTCGCGACCCGATGCGGCCAGGGCGTCCATGCGGCCGGTGAGCTGCTCCAGACTCTTGAGCTGGGATTCGAGGTTGCGGATGCCGCCCTGCTGCTGGATGAGGTCGAAATAGATGGTGGAGATTTCCACGAGAAAAGCCTGACGGAACCGCTCGAAATCACGGGTGGCGTAGATCAGGTCGCGCGAAGCCTGGATCAGGTCCTCGCGGGCCGCCTGTCCCGCGCCGCGCAGCAGCGGGATGGTCGCTTCCAGCCGCAGCTCGGTGGTTTGCGAATCATCGGCGGTCGAGTCCGAAGCGGTGCGAAGCTGCTCGACGAAGTTGACCAGGGCCCGGGCGGAGACCTCGCCGCCATAGGGCAGCCGCTGGGTCACGCGCAGGTCGTTGACGAGTGAGAAGGCATGGTCGTAATCGCCTTTTTCGGGGGTGCCGTTGAATCGGGCGGTGGTGTCGTTGAAGAAACGGGGGCCCCAGAGATGCCGCTCGATGAGCAGGCTGATGGCGGAGAGGAAAAGCTCCTCCTTGCGGCTGCGATATTCCCGGCTGTGCTCCACCGCATAAAGCAACGATTCGGTCAGGCCGAAGGTCAGCGCCGGTTCGTCGGAAAGATCCTCGCCGCCCGCCGCATCGCCCGCTTCGAGGCGGCGGACGGGCAGTTCGCCGGCGCTGGGATTGGTCGTGGCGGGGTTCTCGTCGTAGGTCCGGCTGGAGGTGTTGGCGTCGGCGGTCCGCGTGGCGCCCAGGCGATCATCGAGCGGGGCCTTGGGGCCGAGCGTCTCGAAGTGTTTGCTGCGCAGCATCTGCGTCACTTCACGGTCGATGGCGTCCAGACCATCGGTCTGACAACCGGCGGTCAGCAGCAGCGAAAGGGAGAAGAGCGGTAGGGCGAGACGGTGGATCATCGTGGGATTGTATCGGCATGTGGGCGAAGGTTTCGGTTGAAGTTTGCGTGGGGTGGGGGGCTTCGCACTGATCCTGGCCGGTACGGTGCAGGATGCCCGAGGGCGATCGCCAAAATAAGATTGGCAACCGATCCGTTGAACTCTATGATCGATTGAGAATCGACCCTCGAATCGCCTCTTACGCAAGGTACGACAACAATGTCAAACGCAACTCCCCATCCCGTATCGTCGAGCGGTCGCAGTCATCGGCTCAAATTGACTTCTCAGGAATTGGCCGAAATGAACCGCCGCGGAAAGATCGATCCGGAGTCGGCGGAGAATTATCTGACGGAGGTTCGGCGAAACCGAAGGCTCGCGCAAAGCGCGGCACCGGACTCCAAGCCCGCTACAAGCAACGGCTGAAGGAACTCGAAGAAGTTTTCCCCGGCAATCCGACGAACAAGGCCACCGCCAAGGAACTGGCCAGGCAGGATGAAGACAAAAAAGGCAATAGAAATGCATCAAGAGGCTGATGATTGCATTCTCAACGGCAGGGCGGGGCGCCATGGTTTCTGGTCAATGGTGAAATCATTCAATGGCTCGTCATCGAAATAAGCGGCGGCTCCCCTGCGTGGCATGCATATGCGAATACCGAATCTGGCTATGTGTACGCCATGCTTTCGGATGTGTTTACACAGAATGAAGTATCCAAAGTGTTGCATGGAATTCGCCTTGGAGCGTGCATTGAACCCCCATAATTAAGACAGAAAAACGGATATTGGCGCCTGTAAAATCGTCCGATTTAACGTCGAGGCTCCCTTGGCTCCATATCACAAGCATAAATTGGATATGATCGAGTTTGAATTGCCAATAATATACTGTCGCATCCAGGATGGGACGTTTCAGCATATCGCATTGACCGGCCATGTGGCATTAAATGGCGCGGATTAGCGCTGCAACGCATGGCAATCGGTTCTTCCCGCCGCCAATACCTTCGAGGATCGGGATTCTGTAATCTCCGAGGTTCGTGATCGATCCGTCGAATTTGCTCTCCGCGCCCTTCCGCATCTTTCGATGCCTCCTTCTTTTTCCCCTACAATCCCTTCATGCAGCGAACCGAAGCCGGATACATCATCATCAGTTGCGATTTCTGTGGCGTCGATTGGGACGAAGTGATTCCCATGATCGAAGGCCATCGCGGATCGATCCTTTGCCTCGAGTGCATGAAGACCGCGCTGGACAACACCATCGGCGAAGAGCTTCCCTATGAATGCACCATGTGCCGTCGTGAACAGCTTGGATCAAAACCGCACTGGCGGCCGCGGCGTGAGGAAGGGGCGCCGCTTCCGCCCGGCGCTTATCCGTTTGCCGTGGTGTGTGAAAGCTGCCTGAATCAGGCTTCGGGGACGTTCTCGAAGGACCCTGATGTGGATTGGAAGCGGCCGGTGCATCGCGGGGCGGGGAATCAGCCGTGATGATGACGGAGGACCGGTCCAACCCGCCGCCGCCCTGGTCGCTGTGGCGCGAGGCTGCACGCAAGCCCGCCATTGATCGGGCGATTCGGGACATCTTCGATGAGACGGGGGAGGCCATCCGCCGGCGCGGCCCGGTCTGCTGGGCCAGCGGCCGATGCTGCAACTTCAACGCCTACGGTCATCTGCTCTATGTCACCGGTCTGGAAATCGCCTGGTTTCTGGGCCAAATCGACGCGGCAGGGATGCACAACGATTGGTCATCGCGTTTGGAATTGAAAGCCCCTTGTCCCTTTCAGATCAGCTCGCTGTGTACCGCTCACGCGATCCGTCCGCTGGGCTGCCGCATCTATTTCTGTCAGCGGGGCACGGAAGAATGGCAGCATGAGGTCTATGAAATGTTCCAGGCGAAGCTGCGATCGTTGCACGATGCGCACGGCCTGCCTTATCGCTACATGGAATGGCGCGCGGGTTTGATGGATGCCGGGGCCGCGACGTAGCACGGCATTTCAAACGCCAACTCACCCCAGCAGCGCAAGCAGTTCCGCCGGCTCCTTCACGATCACCTTCGCACCGCTCTCGCGCAGCTCGGCTTCATCGCGGAAGCCCCAGAGCACCGCGACGGGAAACATCCCCGCGTTGATGGCGGTCTCCATATCGACGCGCGTGTCGCCGACATACATCCAGCGGCGGGGCGGGATCGACAGCGAGGCGGCAATCTCCAGCGCCGATGCCGGATCAGGCTTGAGCGGTTTATCCGGGCGATGGCCGATGATCGAGGCGAAGGGCCAGCGTGAAAAGACCTTCTCCATGACCAGCAATGTGGCCGGATGCGGTTTGTTGCTGAGCACCGCCATCGGCAGGCCGCGTGCCGCCGCCGCATCGAGCACCTCGCTGATCCCCTCGAACGGTTTGGTGTGATCGATGAAATGGTCGGCATAATGGGCGCGGAACATCGCCATGCCTTCATCGATCTGCTCCGCACGATCAGGCCCAAGCACCGCCGCCATCAGGTTGCGCAGGCCTTGCCCGGCCAGGTGGCGAAAGCGGGGCGTTTCGATGGCGGCATGGCCCAGGTGAACGAGCGCGTGATTGGCGGCGTTGGCGATGTCCTGGAGGGTGTCCGCGAGAGTGCCGTCAAGATCGAACATGATGGCGTCGAAGGTTGGAGTCGGCATCGGCATGGCGAAGGTTTATAGGTGATCGAAGGAATGGACGCCAGCGGGCGGGGTGTCCGGGGGGGGGCCTGGCGGAGCCGTTTAATTCTCCATCCCATCACCGGAAGCAAAAGCTCCAAATCGCAAAATTCAAATCTCAAACAAACTCGAAAACGAGCCGAACCGGACAAAAACGAGCCGAATCCGGCTTCTGTTTGATTGCGTTTTTGTTCTTTGGAACTTGTTTGGAGTTTGGAATTTGTCATTTGGAACTTCCGACAGAGTGGGTGCGGGAATTAAACGGCCCTGGTGTAGCCTGACAGGGCCGGTTTGCAATCATCGGTGCCGGTCGTATCCTGCACCGGTTGAGCCATCCGTGTGCATGCCGTCGGACCGATGGGGTTTGTCCGATTTTGAAACGTGCGAGTTCTTTCGCGTTCCACTTTTTCCGGGACGGGGCCGGGGGGCCGGGGTGATGAGTGCCGCCGATGATGGACAAAGACGTTCTCAAACAAGTGGGCGACGCAATCGGCCGAATCCCTTCGGGGCTTTTCATTCTGACTGCGTGTTTCGAGGATCGGCGGATGGGCATGCTGGCCAGTTGGGTGCAGCAGGCTTCGTTCGAACCGCCGATGGTGAGCCTGGCCATCGCCAAGGGCCGGCCGATCATGCCGCTGATCAGCAATTCGCACGAGTTCGGGCTTTGCCAGATTCCCAAAGGGGACAAGGTGCTGATGCGGAAGTTCGCATCGCGCATCGAGCCGACGGAGGATCCGTTTCTCGGTTTTGAGCTGGTGGCGCCCACGACCAACAAGTCACCGATTCTGGCCGGGGCGCTGGCCTACATGGAATGCAACCTGGTCTGCCACATGGATTACGAAGGCGATCACGACATCTTCATCGGCAAAGTCGTGGGCGGCAGCTATTTCAACGGCGACCCGTTCGTTCATGTCCGCGAGAACGGGTTGAAGTATTAGCATGGCATTCGCCTATCCTTTCGACATGTCGCAAACGGACGATCCGATCCTTCAGCGGTACAAACTCACCATCGCCTACGATGGCACCGCGTTTCATGGCTGGCAGAAGCAGGAGCCGCCAGGCGTTGATCCGCTGCGCACGGTGCAGGGGGTGGTGCAGCGGGCGACGGCTCAGGTGATGGCGCAGCGCGTCGAGGTGGTCGGCGCCAGCCGGACCGATGCCGGGGTGCATGCCCGGGGGCAGGTGGCGCATTTTGATGCGGCAACGCGCATCCCGTTGGAGCGCATTCCGCACGCGATCAACAGCAGGTTGCCGCGGGATGTGGAGGTGATGGATGCGCAAATCGTCGATGCGGGCTTTGATGCGATCAGCGGCGCGAAGCACAAGCAGTACCGCTATCGCGTCTTCAACAGTCCGCACCGTCCGCTGCATCAGCGGTTCTGCGTCTGGCACTGCTGGCTGAATCTGGATGTGGAGCGGATGAACATCGCCGCCCGGAAGCTCATCGGCACGCACGATGTGGCGGGCCTGGCCAATGCGGATCACGGCAGGGAGAACACGGTGCGCACGATCTTCGACTGCTTCGTGGAGCAGCCTGCGGTGTGGGAAGGCGAGGGGCCGCAGGTGCATATCGTCGTGGAAGGCAGCGGCTTTCTCTACAACATGGTGCGGATCATTTCCGGCACGCTGATCGAAGTGGGGCGGGGCCGGTTTGAGCCGGAGGTGATCGATCGCATCCTCGCCACCGCCGACCGTCGCCACGCGGGGCCGACGCTGCCGCCGCAGGGGTTGAGTCTGGAATGGATTCGGTATTGAAGGGGGAGTTGGGATTTCGGATATCCGATTTCGGATTTCGGATTTGGGATTGCGGATTTGAAATCAGATTTGGAATCGGATTTGAAATCGGATTTGAGATTTGAGATTTGAAATTTGAGATTTCTGTTTTGCCGTGGACACCGCCGATGCCTGATGATGATTTGTCAATCCGCAATCCGCAATCCGAAATCCGAAATCGCTTCACCGTGCTGCACATCATCACCCGTCTGATTGCCGGTGGGGCGCAGCAGAACACGGTGATGTCCTGTGCCGCGCAGGTCGCGGCGGGGCATCGCGTTCATCTGGCCTATGGTCCGATCCACGGCCCCGAAGGATCGCTGCTGGATGAAGCAAAACAGAGCGGCGCATCGCTGGTCGAAGTCTCGTCCATGCGGCGGTCGCTGCTGCCGGGCCATGACTGGTTCTGCTATCGCGAGCTGCGGCGGATCATCCGTTCGATCAGGCCTGATGTGGTACACACCCATTCAAGCAAGGCGGGAATCCTCGGCCGCGCCGCCGCCTGGCGCCAGCGGGTTCCCGTGGTGATTCACACCATTCACGGCTCGCCCTTCCACGACCGGCAACCCTGGCCGGTGCGAAGAGCCTACATCGCCGCCGAGCGATGGGCGGCACGGCGCTGCCACAAACTCATCGGCATCACCCGGCCCATGATCGATCTGTTCAACGCGAACCGCATCGGCAGGCCCGAACAATACAGCGTCATTCCCAGCGGCGTCGATGTCGCTTTCTGGTCCGATGCCGCTTGCGGCTTCGCGCCCGGTCAGATGCGATCATCCGTTCGCAGCGAACTGACCATTCCTCCGAACGCTCCCGTCATCGGACTCGTCGCACGCCTCGATCGCCTCAAGGGACACGAAGACCTTCTTCGCATCACGCCGAAGCTCATCGCCGGCCATCCCAGGCTGCGGCTGCTTTTCGTCGGCGACGGCTTTCACCGATCCGCCATCGAATCCATGATTCACGACCTTCAACTCACCGATCGCGTCATCATCACCGGCTTCGTTCCGCCGGCTCGTGTGGCGCAGCTTTATCGCGCGATGGATGTGATGGTGCTGCCTTCGTATCAGGAGGGACAGAGCCGCACGCTGGTCGAATCGCTGCTGGCTGGTTGTCCGATCGTCGCCTACGACAGCGGCGGCATCCGCGATGTCTGCATCGACGGCATCACCGGCAAACTGGTCAGGACGGGGGATGTCGCCGCGCTGGGGGATGCGCTGCGATGGTCGTTGGATCATGGCGAAGAGGCCCGGCGTCTTGCAGCGCAGGGCGGCGAGCATGTGAAGAAAAAATTCGATCACCGCGCGATGTGCCGGCAGATTGAAGCGCTGTATCGTGATGCTCTTGCGACCGCATCGGCAAAACCCGCTTCAGACAGGTGACCGCATCATGGCCAACATACTCGTCGTCGGTCCGCACCCGGATGATCAGGAACTGGGGATGGGCGGCACCATCATTCGCCTGGCCCGGCAACGGCACAACGTGCTGCTGCTCGACATGACCAACGGCGAGCCGACGCCGCATGGCTCGCCTGAAATCCGCGAGCGCGAATGGAACGCAGCCGCGAAGATTCTGGGGGTGAAGCGACGCCAACTCGGTCTGACCAATCGGCAGGTGGAGCACAACATCGCTTCGCGCCATGCCGTGGCCGGGGTGATCCGCGAGCATCAGGCTTCGATCGTGTTCCTGCCTTACTTTGAAGATGCGCATCCCGATCATGTCGCCACGACGCGCATCGTCGAGGATGCCCGCTTCGATGCGAAGCTGACGAAGATCGACCTGCCGGGCCGGCCGATCTATCCCAAATGGCTGATCCATTACTACTGCACACACCTGCGGCATGTCGCCAATCCGTCATTCTGCATCGACATCAGCGAGGAGATGGAGGCGAAGGTGCGGTCGATTCTCGCATACGAATCGCAGTTTGTGACGCCCGAGCGCAACCGCGGGATCGTCGATTGGCTTCGTGAAATGAACGGCTACATGGGCAGCCGCATCGGGGTGCGCCATGCCGAGCCGTTCTTCACGCGCGAGCCGTTGGGGCTGATGTCGCTCGACGGGCTGGTGATGTGAGCCGCGAAAGACGAGCGGGCTATGACTCTTGGTATTCTGTCGCGAGCCATGAGTTCTCCCAACCGACCATTCAAACGCAGGCGTTCCGGTCCTGATCGATCGAAGGAACCTCACCCCGCCAGGAAACCCGATGCGCGATCGACCGACTGGTCGCAGGTGGCCGATTGGTATGACCAGCTCGTGGGCGACGAAGGCAGCGAGTATCACCGCGAAGTGGTGCTGCCCGGCGTGATGAAGATGCTGGCCGTCAAGGAGAACGAGCAGGTGCTGGATGTGGCGTGCGGGCAGGGTGTGCTCTGCCGCTTGCTGCACGCGGCGAAGGCTCGCGTCACCGGCATCGATGCCGCCAAGCCCCTGATCGAAGCCGCCAGGCAGCGCAGCGATCCGGGCATTCTCTACATGGTCGGTGATGCCCGCGAGCTCGAAGTTCAGGGGAAGTTGCACAATCAGTTTCATGCCGCCGCCTGCGTGCTGGCGATTGCGAACATCAATCCGATCCGTCCGGTGTTTGACGGCATCGCCAGATGTCTGGTGGACGATGGGCGCGGTCGCGTGGTGATCGTCATGAATCATCCCGCTTTCCGCGGGCCGGCCTTCACGCACTGGGGTTGGGATGAAGCCGCGATGACGCAGTATCGCCGCGTCGATCGCTACATGGAGCCGCGCAAGGAACCGATCGTGACCCATCCGGGCAAGGACCCGGGCAGATACACGTGGACCTTTCATCGGCCCGTCAGTGTTTACGTGAAGGCTCTGCGGCAGGCGGGGCTTTTCGTCGAAGCGATGGAGGAATGGTGCAGCCACAAACACAGCGATTCCGGCCCGCGAGCCAAGGCGGAGAACGTGGCCAGACGGGAGATACCCATGTTCATGGCGATCCGCGCGGTGAAGATGAAGGGCGCGGAATAAGGGGACAGGAGACAGGGAACAGGAGACGGAAAACAGGAGATAGGACACAGAGCGAAGCCGCAAGCGGCTATGGGGCTTCTTCTCTGTTCCTTGTCTCCTGTCCCCTGTCCCCCGTCCCCTCCCCTCAGTCCGGCCTGACATTTCTGCTTTGCAGGTCGCACCAGCCGTCGCTGGGGTTATAGACGAACTTGAGTTGCCGTTGATCGAAGGCGGCGAACCAGTCCTCCCAGTCGAGCAGTTCGATCTCCTCCGGGTCGCTGAACGGATTGCCGCCGACGCGGATGCGGTCCGGCTGCCCCGGCAGGCAGGCCGGCCAGTAGTGCATCGCTTCGCACCAGAGGCGAATCGCGTGATGGCTGAGCGTTTCGTAAACCGTCATGGAACTCTCCGCTGGCGTGCAGTGGGCCGGTGATCGCCCGATGGCGAATCGTGGAACCGACGGTCTATTGTGGGAAGTTGCACCGCCCTTGGCAACAGGGTGATCAGACATCATCACCCACGACCGTCATGCGGGGCATCGGCAGTTCCTCGATCTTCGCCGAGAGCTGCGGGGGATGGATCAGATGCTCAAGGTGCGCCTTGGCGGCGGCGAACGGCGGTGAAGCCGGATCATCACGCGAGCGCGGCCGGGGCAGCGGCACATCCAGCACCTCCACCACCCGGCTCGGATGAGTGCCCAGCACGATCACGCGGTCCGCCAGGTAAACGGCTTCCTCCAGATCGTGCGTGATGAAGATGATGGTGACATCCACGTTGTGCCATATCTGAAGCAGATGGGCCTGCATCTTCGCGCGGGTCTGCGCATCGAGCGCGCCGAAGGGTTCATCCATCAGCAGCACGCGCGGCTGATTGGCCAGCGCCCGGGCGATGGCGACGCGCTGCTTCATGCCGCCTGAAAGCTGATCGGGGTAGGCGTCGGTGAACGGGGTGAGGCCGACCATGTCGATCCATTCGCAGGCGCGGGCCGCCGCCTCGTTGGGACCGATGCCGCGGCTGAGCGGACCGAACATGACGTTGCGATGCACGGTGAGCCAGGGAAACAGCGTGTACCCCTGGAAGACCATGCCGCGCTCGGGACCGGGGCCGGTGACAGGTTCGCCATCGAGCAGGACCTGTCCGGCGGTCGGGTGATCCAACCCCGCGAGAATCCGGGCGAGCGTGCTCTTGCCGCAGCCGGATTGCCCGACGACGCAGATGAACTCCCGGCGATGGACCTTGAAGCTGATGTCAAGCAGCGCATCGACATGCCGCTTGCCCGTCGCAAACCGCCTGCCCAGATGCTGCACATCCAGCACCACCGGTCGCTCATCAATTCGCCTGAACCTCGCGGCCAGTTCCTCCGGCATCGGCGGCGGCGGGGCGGGGTGATCGTGATTCATGTTTCACCTCGCTCATCCAGGCCCGCATCGTGCGCCATCGCCGGGTTCAATCCGCCGCTGCGAATGTCGGATGCAGGCAGCGGCCTGCGCGAGTAGCGTCCGCCGCTGAGCCAGTGAAAGAAGCCGCCCGATCCGCCGGCGCCCTTGCGAAGCCAGGGGAAGAGCACCGGCCGCATCCGCGCCAGGACCTGATCGGTGATCAGGCCGATCAACCCGATGATGATGATGCCGGCAAAGACGTTGTCGTAGTTGCGATACTTGCCCTGCTGGTTGATGAAGTAGCTGATGCCCGAAGTCGCGCCGATGAGTTCGGCAATGATCAGCAGCGTCCACGCCGAGCCGAGCATGATGCGCAGGTCGTTGTAAAGGTTGGGCAGGATGCCGGGTACGATGACGCGGGTGATCATCCGTTTGCGGCCGGCGCCCAGCGTCTGGGCGGCTTCGAGCAAGGCGGGATCGAGCAGGCGGGTGGTGTTGGCGATGACGAGGACCAGATGAAAGAACGTGCCGATGAAAATGATGGCGACCTTGGGCGCATCGGCAAGCCCCAGTACCGCGATGCACAGCGCCCCGAAAACCGGGGCGGGCATGTAGCGGACAAAATCGACGAACGGCTCGATGACGCGGGACAGCGACGGGAACGTGCCCGCCACGATGCCCAGGGGCACGCCAAGCAGGCACGAAAGCGAAAAGCCTTGGAAAATGATCCGAATCGAATGCCACAGGCTTTCGTGAAACCAGGGATCCCCTTTGCGCTGCGGCGGCGTCTTGAAGGCCGTGTAAAGAGCCCGGGCCACCTCATGCGGCGCCGGCAGAAAGATGGGATTGGCCCGTGAGCCGCCGGCCATCGGAAGATTCTCTTCACGAAGCCGATCGTTCTCGCGCAGAAACTCCACGCGATCGATGAGCATCTCCGGCTCAAGAAAATCGGAGCCGCCCTTGTCGGTCACCTTCACCAGCGGATGCCAGATGAAGGGCACGTAGCTGACCAGGCACCACAAGCCCAGCGGAATCAGAAACGACAACACCTTGAGCAAAACCGAGCGCGTGGCCGGCGGTTCCGTGCGGATCGCCAGCCACGCGATCCTGCGCGGCTTGATCGGGGTGAGTTCGCTTCGCGTATCCAACGGCGAGACCTTTTAATTTCTGAATATCACTTCTTCATCTTCGCAATGGCTTCCACGATGCTCGAATCAAGATAGCTCTTGACATCCTCGGGCGTCTTGTAAACCTCGTGTTTCACGTTGAACGCATCGACCAGCTTGCTCGAACCGTGGATGGATTCGAGCGTGTCATTCACCTTGAACGCCTTGAGATTGCCTTCCAGATCGAGCAGGAAGGTGCCGTCGAGCAGCTTGCCGTAATCCTCCGGGGAAATCTGCACGCGGGCGGCCATGATCTTCAGCGCGTCGGGCTGCGTCCTGGGGTCCTTGATGTAGGAGACGCACTTGAACCACACCGCAGCGACCTTGGTCCACTGGGCCCTGTTTTTGGCGAGGCTTTCCTTGCTGACGAAAAGGCCGTCGTAGATCAGGCCGGGGATGTCCATGCTGGAGTAGAGCGCCTTGGAGCCGGGGACCTGCTTGAGCGCCTGCCCGGAATTGGGCTGCCACGCGGCGATGGCATCGACGCCGCCGGAGGCCAGGGCCTGCGGCGTGTCGTTGGTCGTCATGTTGACGAGGGTGACATCCGACTCCTTGAGGCCCGCGGATTCCAAGCCCTTCAGCAGCAGCAGGTGGGCGACGAAGTTGAGCTCCACGCCGATCTTCTTGCCTTTGAGATCGGAGAGTTTGCGGATGCCGGGCCTGGCGACGATCATGTCGTTGCCGTAGCTGAAGTCGTTGATGACGATGCAGGTTGACTTCTTCCCGGTGGCGCCGGTGACCATCGCATCGCCGTTGGTGACGCAGACCGCGTCAACCTTGCCGGCCGCGAAGGCGTCCATCGAAGGCACGTATTCAAGCCAGACAAACTCCACATCGACCCCGGCCTCCTTGAACCAGCCCTTTTGTATCGCCACTTCCCACGCGACCCAGCCGGGCCAGTCGCTGTAGGCGATCTTCAGTTTCTCGGCAAAGCCGACCGATGGCAGGGCCATCATGAGCAGGGTGGTCAGGACCAGGGTGAACCGTTTCATGTTCGCGCTCCTTGAAGGGTGTCTGTGGAGGGTGTCCGTCGTCGCCGTGATGAAAGGAAAGGCAAAGCCAGTGCCACACGTGGCGGAACGAAGCGCCATCGGGAACGAACAGCCGATATCAGGTTGATGAACGCGGTTTATCGACGTGCATGGCATGTATTGAATCGCACGCGGACCATTCCACACATGCGACGCGATGCGCGCAAACATGGCAATCACCGGAATCGGAGCATCGGGATGCCCCGAAAGTAAGCACCTCGAAGGAATGCAAAATCATCGGTATTACACATGGAAAAACAGCAGAAATGAACAGCCGGAACATTGCGGGCGGCCGCACTGTTCACACATCGCGCACCACACCGCCGCCGGCACGTGCGAGGTGCGCAGGAACGAGTCGGCATGTTTTCGATTCCAGGGAAAGGGTTCAGTCCATCGGCTTCACAATCATCAGCGGCTGTCCCGCCTGCACGATCTGTCCGGTCCTGCAAAGCAGCTTCGTCACCACCGCTCGCCGCGGTGCGAGGATCGATGTCTCCATCTTCATCGCTTCGAGCACCGCGACCTCCTCATCGGCTTCCACGGTTTGCCCTTCCTTCACCGGAAGCTTCCATACGCTGGCGCCCATCGGCGATTCGATCGCCTCATGACCATCGGGAACCATCAACGCATCGGCAGGGGGGCTCACGCCCGCCGATTCCGAAAGGGCCGCCTTCTGAAATTCCCCGCGAGCCTCCCACCGGGCGCGCTCCGCGTTGAACGCCGCCTGCTGCCTGGCCTTGAACTCATTCGATTCCGCCTCGATCGACCTGAGCCAGCCGAGGTAGTCGCGCAGCTTGAACCGCGTCGGCTCGATCTTCAGCGAAACGCGGCCATGCAGGAAGTCCCGGCGAAAGGCCGACAGTTCCGCCTCGCTCACCGGATAAAAACGAATCTGGTCAAAGAATCGAAGCAGCCAGGGCCTGCCCTGCGCAAATTCCTTCGTCTGCTTGAAGGTGTTCCAAACCTGCGAAGTGCGGCCGACGAACTGATAGCCGCCCGGCCCTTCCATGCCGTAGATGCACAGGTAGGCGCCGCCGATGCCCACCGCGTTCTCCGGCGTCCACGTGCGCGCCGGGTTGTACTTCGTCGTCACCAGCCGATGCCTGGGATCAAGCGGCGTGGCGACCGGAGCGCCGAGATAAACATCGCCCAGACCCAGCACCAGGTAGTTGGCTTCATACACGATCCGCTTCACCTCATCGACGCTCGCCAGCCCGTTGATTCGCCGGATGAATTCGATGTTGCTCGGGCACCACGGCGCATCATCGCGCACCCCTTTCATGTAGCGGTCGATGGCCGCAAGCGTGGCGCCATCCTCCCAGGAGAGCGGCAGATGAACGATGCGCGAGTCCACCTCCATCTCCTCCACGACCGGCAGCAACTCCTCGGCCGCCACCAGGGCATCCAGCAAGGCGGCGACCGAAAGCACGCGGCTTTCGTAGTGAATCTGAAGCGATCGAATGCCCGGTGTCAGGTCGATGATGCCTTCAAGTTCGCCCGCCTGCTTCGCCCGCCGCACCCACTGCATCAGGGCATGAACGCGGAACCGCAGATTCAGGTCGAGAACGATCGGGCCGTATTCCACGAGGAGATACTTGTCACCGCTGCGCCGGTAAACGACGCGCGGCGAGCCGTCGCTCCCCGCGATCTCCCGCAGGATGCAGCGCGATGGCGCAAGAGCGTGAACCGCGTGCTGATCAACCTTGATGGAGACGGCGCGAGATGGAGCACGCTCCGCGTCATCGCCTGTTGACCGTCTCGAAGCCTGCCGCCTCAGCGCCTCAAGCATCGCATCCTGCCCGCGCTCCAGCGAAGCGGCCTGTTCCGTGGTCAGCCTTTCAAACCGGACTTTGTCGCCCGGCGCAAGCTGCCCCGTCTTCCAAAGCTCCGCCTGCACGATGGTGGCGGGGCAGACGAAGCCGCCGAGGCTTGGGCCATCGGGTCCGAGGATGATCGGCATGTCGCCGGTGAAATCGATGGCGCCGATCGCGTAGGCGTTGTCGTGAATGTTCGACGGATGCAGCCCCGCCTCGCCGCCATCCTTGCGGGCCCATTGCGGCCTGGGACCGATGAGACGCACCCCGGTGCGCGCCGAGTTGAAATGCACCTCCCATGCAGTGGAAAACAGCATTTCGATGTCCGCATCCGTGAAGAAGTCGGGTGAGCCATGCGGTCCGTCAAGGACGCCGATCCGCCACTGCCTGGTGAGCATGGGCCATTCAAAACCGGCGGGGGCAGGCGGCTGCTCTGCGCGGTTGGCCGGTGATGAGCAACCTGCTTCGTCATCCAAACCATCTTTGATCGAGAGATGGAGCACATCCCCCGTGCGCAGCGTCCGTCCGCCATGACCGCCGAACTGGCCGAGGGTGAACGTCGATTTACTGCCCAGATAATCGGGCAGATGGATGCCGCCGCGCACCAGCAGATAGGTGCGACAGCCGGGGCCTTCGATCTTTCCCAGTTGCAGCGTGCCGCCGGCCTGCACGCCCACGGGCTGGTGAAAGGGCACGCGCTGACCGCTTAGCGTCGCCCGCATCGCCGCGCCGGTGAGGCAGATCGTTGCATCGGAATTGAACCGCAACGTCGGCCCGATCACGGTGCACTCAAGGCCGGCGGCGCCATGATCATTGCCGAGAATGCAGTTGCCCAGTCGAAACGAAAGATGATCCATCGGTCCGCTGGGCGGCACCCCCACATCCCAGTACCCGATGCGGCCGGGATAATCCTGCACGGTCGTGAAGTTGCCGGCCGCCAGCACATCGATCGTCGCCGGTGCGTACCTGAACCGCGACAGCGCCCGCGTCGTCATCGTTCCCGCCGCAAACTGCGAAGAGGCGATCACCTGCCTCAGATAATCAAGGTTGGTCTCCACGCCTGCGAGGGTCGTGTTCGCCAGGGCATTGCGCATCTTTGCAATGGCTGCGGCGCGGGTCGCATCATGCACGATGGTCTTGGCCAGCAGCGGATCGTAGAACGGGCTTACATTCGTTCCGCTTGTCACCCAGCCATCGACGCGGCTGTCGTGATCATGGGCGACATGCGTGAGCAGGCCGGAACTGGGTTGAAAGTCCTTCGCGGGATTCTCCGCGTAAATCCGCACCTGCATCGCGTGGCCGCGCGGCTGATGCCTGTAGCCGGTGAGCATCGAACCATCACCCGCGGCCAGTCGCACCATCCATTCGACCAGATCGATGCCGGTGACCAGCTCGGTGACACCGTGCTCCACCTGCAAACGTGTGTTCACTTCCAGAAAGTAAAACTCATCGCGCCGGGCATCGAACACGTACTCGACGGTGCCTGCCGATCGATAGTTGACCGCTCGCCCCAATCGGGCCGCGGCTTCGCACAGTCGATGGCGGGCTTCATCGGTCAGATTCGGCGCGGGCGTTTCCTCGATCACCTTCTGGTTGCGGCGCTGCGCGGAGCAGTCGCGCTCGCCGAGGGTGATGATGTCGCCCTGTCCATCGCCGAAGATCTGCACTTCGATGTGCCGGGCATCGGTGACGAACCGTTCGAGATAAACACCCGATGCCTTGAAGTTCGCCTCCCCCAGATGACGGACGACATCGAAGGCGTTGCGAAGGTCATCCTCGCCGTGGCAGATGCGCATGCCGATGCCGCCGCCGCCGGCGGTGGCCTTGAGGATGACCGGATAGCCGATGGTTTTCGCCGCGGCCATTGCCGCTTCGGGCGAGTCGAGCAGTTCGGTGCCGGGCAGGAGGGGCACGCCGTTGAGCGAGGCCAGGGCGCGGGCCGTATGCTTGAGGCCGAAGTCGCGCATCTGCTCACCGGTGGGGCCGATGAAGGCGATGCCCGCCGCTTCGCAGGTGTCCGCAAAATCGGCATTTTCGCTGAGAAAACCGTAGCCCGGGTGAATGGCCTGGGCGCCGGTCGCTCTTGCCGCATCGAGAATCGCGCCGACGTTGAGGTAGCTCTTCTCCACCGCGGCCGGTCCGATGTTTACCGCTTCATCCGCCAGTGACACATGTGGCGAATCACCATCCGCCTCCGAATAAACCGCCGCCGCGCGCACGCCAAGCTTCCTGAGCGTGCGAATCACACGGCAGGCAATCTCACCTCGATTGGCGATCAGAACCGTTTTGAACATCACGCACTCACGATTCCCAGATGATCATCCGCACCGGTGTCGGATTGAAGCCGTTGCAGGGATTGTTGATCTGCGGACAGTTCGACACGACGCAGAGGCAATCCATCTCGGCGCGGAGATCGACATGTTTGCCCGGCGCGGAGATGCCATCGACGATGCCCAGGCTGCCGTCGGCTTCGACGGGCACGTTCATGAACCAGTTGATGTTGCTGACGATGTCGCGTTTGCCCATGTCGCGTTTGACGAGTGCATCGAGAAAGTTGTCAACGCAGGCGTGTTGGCAGCGGGTGTGGTGGCCGTAGCGAAGCGCGTTGCTCTCGACGCTGCACGCGCCGCCGATCGTGTCATGCCTGCCGCAGGTGTCGGCGATGATGGTCATCATCCCGTTGCCTTCGCTGCTGATGAGCACGCTGCCGGTGGTAAGGTAGAGATTGCGCTGATGCGCGATGGTTTCGCCGGCGCTGTAGCGCTCCGCATCGTCGTGCAGGTTGTAGGCGAGGAAGTCGGCCGCCTGGTTGCCTTCAAGATCGAGGATGCGCAGCGTCTGTCCCTTGAGCACCGGCCCAGCCCAGGGCGCGCGGGCCGGGACGACATCATCAAAGAGGATGCGGCCATTGATCGGCGGAGTGGGTTCGTGTGTGTTCATCGCAGGAAGAAATCCTCCGTGTTTTCGTAGGCTCGAATCGCTTCGGGGGAACCGTTTCGGATCGGATCATCGGAAGGCGTGATGTCGCCGCGCCATGCGGTGAGCCGAACAGGGGTGGCGTGATAGCTCGATCGCGGATCGAGCACGTGAGGCGTGTTGGCCAGCACGATGAGCACATTCATCTCCGCCCGCAGTTCGACAAACCGGCCCGGCGGCGCGGCGGCTCCCTGCCAGGTCGTGCTCCCGTCATCCTCGATGTGAACGCCCTTGAACAGATTGATGCAGGGCGGAACATCCTTGCGGCCCAGCCCGTATTTGCCCAGCGCGATGAGGAACCGGTCGCGGGCGCTTGGCGCCGCGGTGTGGTTGTCGCCGCTGCCGTATCGGGCGATGTTGGATTTTGCGCTGGAACAGGCGCAGAAGGTGTCGTGCCGCCGGCTGGTGTCATCGATGATCGACATCAGCACGCGGCCCATGTCCGAGAGCAGCAACCTGCCCTTGTCCAGATAGGCGTTCCATTGCACCTTCACCGTGTCGGCGACGTTGAGCCGTTCGATGGTGCGGTCGGCATTGAACAGAATCATGCTGATGCACGCATCGCCATCAAGATCGGTGATGCGAAGGCGGGCGCCCCGCGCAAGGATGCGGTGGGCATAACCGCCCGGTCCGATGACCTCATCCCACACCATATCGGTTGCCTGCACGCCCGGCGGCAACTCGCGGGCGGCTGTGGCGGGGATGGTGGGCATGTGGCGCACCACGGCGCCGGCCATGGCGCGGGCGTGATCGCGGGCCTTGAGCGGCGTGGCGGTGTCATTCGTTGCGGCGGTTGATTTCATGGCGGAATCCATATCTTTTTCAATGGAGGGGCGGCAGCCGTTCCGCCGTCACCGACAAACGCACCTGCTTCACACCCTTGACCGCGGCGATCGCGTCGCTGATGGACTGAAGTCGCCTGCCCGGCCCCTGCACGAGCAGCACCTCCAGGCTGTGATCGTGTTCGAGGAACACATGCTGCGAACTGATCGTTTCCTTCAGGTATTTCCGCTGAATCGCGGCCAGTTCGTTGCGGATGCGGCCGCGGCTGGAGCGATAGACGACCGTGATCGTGCCGGCCACGATGCTTTTGCCCAGCCGCCGCGAATGCTCGGCAAGCTGCCGGCGGATCATTTCACCCACCGCGCGGGACCGGCTGGGCAGCCCGCGCCGCTCCACCATCGCATCCAGGCCGTCGAGCAGGTCGGCCGGGAGTGACACGCTGATGCGCATCAGGTCGGATTGCGGTTGCTTGGCGCTCACGTATTACATTATGATCAAAACGTAATACCAGTCAATGGGCACACCCCCGCCGCCCGCCGTGAGGAATGTTCGATGAACCGTGAAGATTTTCTGGATCAACTGGGCGGATGCGCCTTTGGCCGGCCGCTCAACTGGTTCGATGTCACCGACTCCACCAACACGCGGGCGGTCGGCGCGGTCATGGCGGGGCAGGCCGATCACGGCGCGGTGTTCATCGCCGGCCGGCAGACGGCGGGGCGCGGCAGCGACGGCCATTCATGGGAATCGAACGAACCGGCGGGCCTGTGGATGTCGCTCGTCCTGCGATCGCAACACCCGGCAACACCCGAACTGACGCTCATGCCGGCCATCGCGGTGGCGAAGGTGCTGCGTGAGAAGTGGGGCGTCGATGCCCATCTGAAATGGCCCAACGATGTGCTCGTGGGCGATCGCAAGATCGCCGGCATTCTCGTCGAGTCGATCGTTCAGGCCGCGGACGTTGTGCATGTCACGGGCATCGGCGTCAATTTGAATCAGGCCTGTTTTTCAGGCGAATTGAAGGCCGGGGCCTGCTCGGCGCGCATGGTGCTCGATCGTGCCGTGCCGCCGCCCACGTTCTTCGGACAGCTTGTCGCCGAGTTGGAGAGTTGGTGGCAACGGCCATGCGAATGGGTGCGGATGTGGTCGTCACTCACACGCATGATCGACCGCCGCGTTGAACTGAATCGCAATGGCGATGTTCAGACCGTGCAGGTGATCGGGCTGACCCCGCAGGGTCATTTGCGCGTCCGCGATGAGCAGGGGGAGGAGTCGCAGGTCATCAGCCGCTCCGGGTTGGATGTCCGCCCGCCCCGCCTTGATGAACAGGAGAACCACGACGATGCCGCATGATGTTGCCATGAATCATTCTTCGATCCGCCGGCGAATGATGAACGACGGCGAAGGCGAACTTCATCGTGTGATGGAGCGGGTCCGGTCGCATGGCGATCCTGCCGTGTGGATTCACCGCCTGTCGGGCGATGAGGTTCAGGCGCAGTGGAAAACCGCGCTATCCCAAGCCGAAGCCGGCGCTGCGACGCCGCTGCTGGGCGTCCCTTTCGCGGTGAAGGACAACATCGATGTCGCCGGTCTGCCGACCACGGCGGCATGCCCGGCTTACGCTTACATCGCTTCGCACACCGCGACCTGCGTGCGGCGGCTGCTCGACGCCGGCGCCATTCTCATCGGCAAGACGAATCTCGATCAGTTCGCCACGGGCCTCGTCGGCACACGTTCGCCCTATGGCGCCTGTCGCAATGCGTTTGATGATCGTTACATCAGCGGAGGTTCGAGTTCGGGTTCCGCGATTGCCGTGGCGGCCGGGCTGGTGAGCTTCGCCCTGGGCACGGACACCGCCGGTTCGGGCCGCATTCCCGCGGCATTCAACAACATCGTCGGCATGAAGCCGACACGCGGTCATGTCAGCGCGCACGGCGTGGTCCCCGCCTGCCGTTCGCTCGACTGTGTTTCGATCTTCGCCTTGACCTGCGAGGATGCGGCCCGGGTGCTTGCCGTCATCGCCGGTCACGATGAAAAGGATTCATATTCACGGGCGGCGCCGTTCAATGCCGGCATCGCGCAGTTACCCAACCCGTTTCGCTTCGGCGTGCCGCGCGGATGGTTGGAGTTTTTCGGCAACGCCCAGTACGCGCGGCTATACGAGGCGGCGGTGGAACGCGCGCAATCGCTGGGCGGCATCGCGGTGGACATTGACTACGAACCATTCGCCCGGGCTGCCGCGCTGCTCTACGGCGGTCCGTGGGTGGCCGAGCGATATGCCGCCATCGCCGACTTCATCCGCGGGCAGCCCGAATCTCTCTTTCCAGTCACGCGAACGATCATCGGGAAGGCGACGAAGTTCAACGCCGTCGAGACCTTCGAAGCGATGTATGAACTGGCCCGCCTCAAGGCGTTGGCGGACCGGGTCTGGCGGAGGATCGATGTCATGCTCCTGCCCACGGCGGGCACGATCTACACGCTCAATGAAGTGGAAGCCCAGCCGTATCAGACCAACACGAATCTGGGCTGCTACACCAACTTTGTGAATCTGCTCGATTATGCCGCATTGGCGGCGCCGGCGGGCATCACGACCGCCGGGTTGCCTTTCGGGGTGACGTTGATTGCGCCGGCCTGGGGCGATGCGATGCTCGCCGAGCTGGGCCAACGCATGCAGGCGGCCGCGAAGCTCACGATGGGCGCGACGGGAGTTGCGATGCCGGCGCCGGAAGAAAATCGTGTTGTTTCCGCGTCGCCTGCGCCGGGGTTTATCCGCCTTGCGGTGGTGGGGGCGCATCTGTCCGGGCAGCCGTTGAACGGGCAATTGACGCGGCGCGGCGGCACTCTCGTCCGCACCTGCCGCACCGCGCCGCTCTATCGTTTTTATGCTTTGACCTGCACGACGCCGCTCAAGCCCGGCCTCGTTCGCGTGGCTGACGGTGCGCGGGGACATGCCATCGAGGTGGAGCTTTGGGACCTGCCCGCCGAGACGTTCGGCAGCTTCGTGAACGACATCCCTTCGCCACTGGGCATCGGCACGCTGTCGCTCGATGATGGTTCAACCGTCAAAGGTTTTCTCTGCGAACCCCACGGCGTGCAAGGCGCCACCGAGATCAGCCACCTCGGCGGCTGGCGCGCCTACATGGCTTCGATTGAAAAGGAGTGAATCGACCCGGCGCATCAGTGTTCGTGCAACACGCCCGCCGCGTGCCGCCAGTCGTGCAGGATGTGGCCGACGATTTCATCGACGCCCGCACCATGCTTGACCTGCGCGAAGATCGTCGGGCCGTTGCCCCGCATCTTCTTCGCATCGCGGGCCATCACCTCCAGGTCCGCGCCGATCGCCTGGGCAATGTCCGTCTTGTTGATGACCAGCAGGTCGGACTGCGTGATGCCCGGCCCTCCCTTGCGAGGCACCTTGTCGCCGCCGGCCACATCGATGACATAGATGGTGTAATCCGCCAGTTCCCGGCTGAAGTTTGCCGCGAGATTGTCGCCGCCGGATTCGAGCAGCAGGAGCTGCGGATGAAACTGATCGTGAAGCTGCTCCAAGGCGAACATGTTGGCGGAGATGTCCTCGCGGATGGCGGCATGGGGGCAGCCGCCGGTTTCGACCGCCTTGATGCGTTCGTGGGGCAGGGCGTTGTGACGCATCAGGAATTCGCCGTCTTCACGGGTGAAGATGTCATTTGTGACTGCGGCGATGTTCAAGCGATCGCGCAGCTTCAGGCAGAGCGCGAGCATGAGCGCCGTCTTGCCGCTGCCGACGGGCCCGCCGATGCCGACGGTGTAGGCCCGCTGCGAAAAATCGCGGAGCAGGCGCGGATCGCGCTGCTCATACCGGCCGGGGTGATCCATGTGATCGTGCGTGTGATGGTGGCTGTGATCGTGACTGTGCATGGTGAACTCCGGGGAGGGAAGCGGCAGAAGCAGGGGCAGAAGCAGAAGCCAGTGCGTTGCTTTTTTGGCTTGCGGCTGCCACTGCTACTGCCGCTGCTCCTGCCGCTTTTCCCCTGCCTCAGCTTTGAAACAACCTCGAATACAAACGGTCGTGTCCGCCTTGCAGGATATCAATGAGCGGGGCGGATTGAGCGACCTGGGTCGGCGGCAGATCGATGAAGCGATTGACGATCCATCTTGCGATCGATGCCAGGTCATGCTGAATCATCTGGGCCTGCATCGGGCCGACGACCGCCAGCCGGACCGCGGCGGAGATCATGCCGCGAAGCGTGGTGAACATGAAGGCCATCGCAACCGATGAGCGGGAGAGTCCCAGGATGCCGGCGCATGCGCCGAAGATCGGCGCGAGATGGCCCGGCAACTGATCGCGGCGCACGGCGGCGCGGAGGTTCGACAGCGGCGAAGGCGGCGTCGCCGATGGCGGCGGGGCGAAGGTGCGCTCGATGGCGATGAGCATCGCCTGTCCCTGGGCGCGGCTGGCGCGGTTGGCGACGCTGCTTCGCAGCGTGGCGTCGCAGAAGAGGTCCAGTTCCGCGAAGCGATCCGCGTCATGATGGGCCGCCATCACGAACGGCATCAACGAGCGGCCGGCCTGAAGCAATGCCGATTCGAGAAACGACGCCAGCGCGACTCCATCCGGCAGTTCGCCCTGCTGATGGGCCGCCTCCAGGCCCGCCGAGTGGGCGAAGCCGCCGGTGGGAAACGCCGAATCAATAAGCTGCCACAGCAGCCACTCATCGGCGGCGACGGCGGAAGCGGATTGGTCAACAGGCGCGGGCATCGGAACCTTTCGCGATGGTCGGCCTCCATGTTAATGGATGTTGATTTGTAAACGAGTCGCTTTCACGTTCGTCGCCTTTTCCCTAGAATCCCCCTCCCATGAGTGAACCACAAGACATCGAAAAAGTCGTCATCATCGGATCGGGTCCCGCAGGCTGGACCGCCGCCATCTATGCCGCCCGCGCGAACCTCAGTCCGCTGATGTTCCCCGGCCGGGCAGCGGGCAGCCTCGTCCCGGGCGGGCAGCTCATGCTCACCACCGAGGTCGAGAATTATCCCGGCTTCCATCACGGCATCCAAGGCCCGCAGATGATGCAGGAATTCGCCAAGCAGGCTCTGCGATTCGGCACCCGCGTGGTGGCCGAGGATGGCGTCAAGGGCGAAGCGGATCTCAACAAGGATTATCCGCTTTTTGCCTCGTTCCAGAACGTGGAATCGGTCGATCTCAAACAGCGGCCCTTTACCATCAAGGGTGATGCGGGCTTCGAGGTGAAAGCGCACAGCGTCATCATCGCCACCGGCGCCAAGGCCAATTGGCTGGGACTGGAAAATGAAATGAGGCTGGCCACCACCGGCGGGGGGGTCAGCGCCTGTGCGGTGTGCGACGGGGCGCTGCCCATGTTCCGCGGCGCCGAGCTGGGCGTCGTCGGCGGGGGGGACTCGGCGGTGGAGGAAGCCACCTACCTCACCAAGTTTGCGAGCAAGGTTTATCTCTACGTTCGCCGCGATGAACTGCGGGCCAGCAAGATCATGGCCGACCGGGCGATGGCCAACCCGAAGATCGAGATCATCTGGAACACGACCGTCATCGATGTGCTGGGGAATGACAAGATCACCGGCGTCAGGCTCAAAAATGTCAAGACCGGCGAGGAACGCGAGCAGCAACTGGGCGGCCTGTTCATGGCCATCGGTCACACGCCGATCACTTCGTTTCTCAACGGACAACTCGACCTCGATGAGAAGGGTTACATCAAGCTCGCCGACACCTACCGCTCCACAACCAACATCGAAGGCGTCTTCGTCGGCGGCGATGTGGCGGATTCGGTCTATCGTCAGGCGATCACCGCGGCAGGCATGGGCTGCAAAGCCGCGATCGATGCCGAGCGCTGGCTGGCGGATCAGGGTGTGCATTGAGGTCAGGAAACAGGAGACAGGGGACAGAAGTCAGAGGTCAGAGGTCGGAACCTGAGAACTTTTTGGGTGAGAGCTTTTGGGTGGCTGGGGCTACACCATCTGAAGGATTTCATCAGGCAGCGGCGGGGTCGCTCCCCGTCGGCTGGCGACATAGGCCCCCATGCGGTTGGCCAGTTGCACCACCTTGTCCAGCGGCCACCTTTGCACCAGCCCGACCAGCACCGCGGCGGCGCACGCATCGCCGGCCCCCACGCCATCGGCCCCTTCCTCCGCTTCATAACGCACCGGCTCGCCTTCCACGCGGGTCTGCGGCGTCAGCAGCACCGTGCCCCGCTCGCCACGGGTGAGCACGATCATCTTCAGGTCATATTTCTTCAGCAGCGCCATCGCCAGCTTCTCCAACGGATCGGCGACCGTTGAAGAAGCCGATGGCGTCAGGGCGCACAGTTCCGCGACGATGGGCATCTCCGTCTCGTTGAGCTTGACGACGGTGGAGATTTCGCAGCTTCGGCGGATGATCTGGGCGGTGTATTGCTCCTGCCTCAGATTCACGTCATACAACCGGATGGCCCGCTTGGCCGTGGTGACAAAACGCTGGATGCAACTGCGCGATTCGGAGATTCGCTGCGCCAGGGTGCCGAAGCAGACCGCCTGACATGCGTTGGCCAGCGACTCGGCATCGGGGTCGAACTGGAGCCAGTCCCAGGCGACGCCCTGCACGATTTCGTAGCTCGGTTCGCCGTCGAAGCCGACATCGACATAGACCGTGCCGGTGGGGCGGTCGGGATCGGTCTGGATGAACTCGGTGCTCATGCCGCGCGATCGCAGGTCCGCCAGCAGGGTGTCGCCCCGGGCATCCTGTCCGATGCGGCTGACGACCACGCCGCGCCCGCCGCGCGGCTGGGCCAACTGATGCGCATGAACCGCCACATTCAACGGCGCACCTCCGAGGATCTGACGATCCGGGAAAACATCAAAAAGCGCTTCGCCAAGTCCGATGATGGTAAATCGAGCAGTCATGGCAGAGAAGATAATGGAAAATGCAAGCATCGCCCATCGGCTGGCCGATAAATCTTCCGCATCATCGAAATCCCTCTTGCTCTTCTCCGCCTAATCTGCGAAAGTGGCCTGCGCATGGATGCATTCATTATTCACGGCGGAAAACGTCTGCGCGGCAGCCTGCGTATCCACGGCTCCAAGAACGCCAGCCTGCCCCTGATGGCGGCGGCGCTGCTCACGGATGAGCCGGTGGTGCTGCGCGACGTGCCCGATCTCTCCGACATTCAGAACATGTGCCGGCTGCTCGAATCGATCGGGTGCGCGGCCAACTGGCGCATGGCCGGGGCGATCAAGTCGCCCAAGGTCGTCACCGTCGCCACGTCCGCCGCCGCCTTGGCAGGGGGCAACGGGCACGGCTCCATCGCCACGGCGGTCAGCCGCAAGGTCGGAGCCATCCCGCGCTCCGGGGGCGCCGCACCCATCGACTTCGGCGGCGCGACCGCCGAGGAAATCAACGAGCTGACGCTCCACGTCACCGACCCCTCCTCCAGCAAATGCGATTACGACATCGTCCGCACCATGCGGGCCTCCATCTGCACCCTCGGCCCGCTGCTGGCCAAGCGAGGCCATGCCCGTGTCTCCATGCCCGGCGGCTGCAACATCGGCCCGCGCCCCGTCGATCTGCACATCCGCGGCCTCAAGGCCCTGGGCGCCCGCATCACGCTCGATGAAGGCTACATCGTCGCCGAGGCCAAGCGGCTGCGCGGCACGCGCGTCTTCCTGGGCGGCCCCTTCGGCTCCACCGTGCTGGGCACCGCCAATGTCATGAGCGCCGCCGCGCTCGCTCAGGGCACGACGATCATCGAGTCCGCCGCTTGCGAACCGGAGATCGAAGACCTCGCCCGCATGCTCAACGCGATGGGCGCCCGCATCACCGGTCACGGCTCGCCGCGCATCGTCATCGAAGGCGTCGATGAACTGCACGGCGTCGATCACACCGTCATGCCCGACCGCATCGAGGCGGGCACCTACATCATGGCCGCCGCCGTCACCAATGGCGATGTGGTGCTTGAAAACTGCCCCGTCGATGCCCTCACCGCCGCGATCGACCGCCTCGAGGAAATCGGCGTCGAAATCGAGCTGCCCAGGGACGACTGCTCCAACGTCGATCGCCTGCGCGAAACCGTCCGCGTGGCCAGCGCCCGCCGGCTTGATCCCGTTGAAGTCACCACGCAGCCGCACCCCGGCTTCCCGACCGACCTTCAGGCTCAGATCATGGCCTTGCTCTGCCTGGCCGACGGCAACTCGATCATCACGGAGAAGATTTTCCCCGATCGCTTCATGCACACCGCAGAGCTGC
The DNA here is from genome assembly GCA_964649195.1 of uncultured Phycisphaeraceae bacterium. Classification (GTDB taxonomy): domain Bacteria; phylum Planctomycetota; class Phycisphaerae; order Phycisphaerales; family Phycisphaeraceae; genus JTS-RE9. The sequence goes on along the minus strand of CAZYPK010000012.1, from coordinate 10,684 downwards.
TGCGCATGGGTGCGAACATCGTCCGCAACGGGCCGACGGCCCTCGTGTCAGGTGTGCGCAGACTCGTCGGCGCACCCGTCATGGCCAGCGATCTTCGCGCCAGCGCAGGCCTGATCATCGCTGGTCTGGCAGCGCGAGGCACGACAACGGTGCACCGCGTTTACCATCTGGACCGCGGCTATGAGCGCATGGAAACCTGCCTGCAGCAACTGGGTGCGGACATCGAACGCGTTGATCGTGATGCATCTTAAAGTGCATCGTGATAAGGAGCGACAACATGAACTTCCTTGTGCGACTGACCGCGATTCTGGCAGCAACACTGACTCTTTCATGGAGCATGGATCTGCTGGAATCGTGGCGATCGCTATTTGATTTCGTGGCCCTCGTTCAGGTGACGTCGATCATCGTCGTAGGCTTACTGCTCAGTTTCAGGCCAGCCACCATCACCGCAGCACTTCGGGCAAGCTTGGGCAGCCATCGTTCACTGGAGCACGCTGCGCGAATTCAGATGCGTGGCGTCTGGGTGAGAGGGCACTCTCTCGCATGGGCAGCAGGCGTGATCGGTCTTGTTCTTCACATCATTCAGTTCATGCGGAATATGGATGATCCTTCTGCCATGGGCCCTGCCATCGCAACCGGCTTGCTTCCATTTTTGTACGGGGCGATTCTGGCGGAACTCTGTTTTTCACCACTGGCTGATGGCGCGACGACAGAACCGAGCAATGATGTAGCGACACAGTTTGGCGCTAAGCAGGCGGTGGGAGCAGCGCTCGCAGTGCTTGTTATGGTGTTCATCGTGCTGGCATCGATGTCCGAGATTCGTTCAGATGATGTCTGGAGAGCGAAATCGCTCGACGTTAAATCCTCGTTCAAATTGGGTGATGCCAACGAATGAAATGCATCTCTGATTGAAGGATCAACTGCTATCATTCTGCATCAATGAGCAGCCTTCACCCACGAATCCTCGGTTCCAATGAAGCCCGAATCAAGGAACGGTCGCGAGCCGCAAACGAAATAAGCTGGCGAGAAGCTTTTGGGATGATTGTTCTCGGTGTCGTGCTTATTGCGGTTCCTTTGCTGATGGCCGTTTATTTTTTCATATTCCTTGCCTGGGCTACGTACATCACAGGAAAGATCATCGACTATAAGAGGCGAACTGCTCGTATCTGGCCGCATCGACGAAGTTGGCTTGATGCCGTCGCAGATTATTATGTGTTCATTTCTTTACTTGCCGCCTTTGTCGGTGCAACAGTCTGGCTTCTGCAATACTGCGGTTTGATATGATGCCCGTTTTGCTTCGGAGCATGCCATGCCATCGACCGTCACCATCGATTCCGATCTTCTCAAAATCCTCGTCTGTCCTCTGACGCGTTCGCCCCTGCAATTGGATGGACAATGGCTTGTCGGCAGCGTCGGCGGGCTTCGCTATCCGATCCGCGATGGCATCCCCGTTTTGCTGGTCGATGAAGCGACGCTGCCCGCAGGCTGTGCGACGCTCGATGAATTCAAGAAGAAATTTGCTGCGCAGATTCCGCAGTGATGATCACGCCTTGATTCATAGCCGCAGCGTCTTCGCTGCGCGTCGCTGCCGATCGCACTACTGAATCCACTCATTCAAATGTTCTTGCACAAACGCATCATCCGTCAGATGCGGATACGCATGGATGACGCGGGTGATTTCTTCCGCCTGGCCGGGGCTCAGTGATTCATTGGGATCGAGGCAGAGGTTGTTGTCGATCAGGCCCTGCCTGTGCAGCACATCGAGCACACCGGGAATCGCGCCGCGGAAGTTGTTGGCGGCATCGAAGATGGCGCCGTTCATGTCGGTGACCTGCCGGGCAAGCAGGGCGGTGTCGGCGGGGATCGATCCGTTCCGTCCGATCTGTTTGAGGCTGCCAAACGTATCCACCGCCGCCCGGGTCCAGCAGGCCCAGTGACCCAGCAGGCCGCCGACGATCCGCTGCGAGACGGGGACGCCGTTCACATCAAACCGCCAGTCGCCCACGAGGTCGCTGATGATCGTGTCATCGTTGCCGGTGTAGATGGCGATGGCGTTGGCGTTCGCATTACCGGGGGTGCCGGGGGTGCCGGCCGTTAACGATCTTCCCGCCTCGGCGACCGCCCGCATCACCTCCAGCGTCTGATAGCGGTTGAACGCGGCAATCTTGATCGCCACGACATTGCCGATCTCCGCAAACGCGCGCCAGAACTTGAAAGGCAGCGGCCGGCCGCCGATGGCGGGGTTCAGATAAAAGCCGAAGAGGGGGATGACGTTGGCCACGGATCGGCAGTGCTGGATCAGCTCATAATCCGTCGCCTCGACGGGCACCGCCCCCAGATTGAGCAGGCCGATGTCGTAGCCCAGTTCCCGCGCCAGTTCCGCCTCGGCCACGGCCTGGGAGGTGTTGCCGCAGATGCCGGCCACCTTGATCAGCGGTTTTGCCGTGCGCGTTTCGTGGCTTCGCATCACCTGGCTGACCGTTTCAAGCACCGGGCGGAGCAGATTGTGCTTGGGCTTTCGGATGCCGAACTGCGTCGTATGAACGCCCACCGCCAGGCCATGAGCGCCGGCAGCCAGGTAATACCTCGAAAGCGTTCGCATACGGCGGACATCAAACTCACGATGGCTGTTGAGTGCCAGCGGATGCGCGGGAATCACCGCGCCGGCCTGAAGCGATTCCAGCACCAATGGCGAAGGCATGGGGCCATCGCCTGCGGAGGACACCGCGACAGAACTGGCCGGCGTCGGCCCGCCTGTTCTTGCAGGTGCGGCAACGCCGGGCGGAGCAACAATCGGGGGAGCCGGAGATACCGGGGAGGCAGGGGGGGTGATGACTGCGGGAGTCGGCGCGATCGATGCGAAGTTGACGCCTTTGGGCACGGCAGGGGGCGTCGGTTCCGTGCGTTCGCGCCAGTCCTGTCGCGGCGGCGGATTGATGCCGCGATCAAAGAGCAGTTTCACGAGGCCGAAGAGCACCACCATGCCGCCCAAGCCCGCCAGAATCAGCGGAGCAACTTCGTCGAACAGTTGCCTGGAGATGCCGACATCCTTCACCCGCAGTCCCAGCCAGACCATCATGCCCGTCCCCGCGAGCATCAGCAGCAATGACAACCACGCCGGCATCGGCGGACGATACTGCTGGCTGCACTTGCGGCACTCGCGCACCTTGCGCAGGGCGATCACCGCATCGGCGCGAACCTTGCGGAACGAACCGGAGCCGCAACGCGGACATACACGACATCGAACCAGACGAGGCAAAACATTCCCCTTTAATTCCAGGTTACGCTTCGGCAGGGACGAGACGAAACAACCCAACCAATACATCCGAAACAGGATTCATGCCATTGCAAAATCTCAATAGGCGACGATCTCACGCCTTGCACCAAGGGTCATGACGGTTGGATAAATCAGGCAATGCGAAAGATGAGCGGATCAGAAGCGGCCCGAGCGCACCTCGAATCGCGTGGGCAGTTCCCATGTCGCGTTGCCTTCCATGATCCATTGCGCCACCCTGCGAATCATGTAATCGACCGTCGCCTCGGGTTGGCCGAACTTTTTCCAGCATTCGCCGGCGTCGCTGAGAAGGGCGGTGGGGTTCTCCTGGCCGGTGAAGATCGGCTCGATGCCGAAGGCTTCGCCAAACTGCCCCGCCAGATCGCGGACTTTCAGCGCCTGCGGACCGGCGACATTGAGCACCATCGGCGGCGAATGGGTCAACGAGAAAGCCTTCAGAACGACACGGTTCACATCGGTCGTCCAGACCACGTTGACATGGCCCATCGAGAGGTCGATCGGTCGGCTGTTTCGCACCATCATCGCAATGTCAACGAGCACGCCGTAGCGGGGCTCATTGGCGTAATTGAGGCGAAGAATGGTCATCGGCGTGCCGTGCGTGCGTGAGAACTGATCGTAGATTCGTTCGCGTCCGACGACGGTCCATCCATACTCGCTGACCGGGGAAAGGGGGGTGGACTCATCCGCCCCGCCGGAGTCCGCGGGAACGAACGGATACACATTGCCGCTGGAGAAAACGACCCACTGGCTGTCGCAGAATCGCCTGGCGATGTTGGCGGGAACGGCGACATTGGCCTGCCAGCACAGGCCGGGATTCTGCGATGATCCAAACTTCTGACCGACCATCGCAATCACGTTCGCGGCCTCCGGCAGGCGGTCCACCGCGTGAGGATCAAGCAGATCGCAGGCGATCGTCTCGATGCCTTCCAATCGCAGTTGCTGCGACAACTCCCCGTGGGAAAAACGCGACACGGCCATGACGCGATGCGAAAGCCCGGCCATCCGCATCGCCCGCAACGCCATGAGAGACAGGCCGTAACCCATCTTGCCGCCGGCGCCCAGCAGCATGATGTCGCCATCGAGCGATGCGACCGCATCGACGACGCCTTCATCAGGGTCGCTCAACTCCGCGAGCAATTGCAGTTCACATCGATTCATGGCGGCACGGGATGATACGCCATGAGTGGGAAATGGTTCGGCGGCGATCAGTAGGCAGTGACTCAGTTTGAAATGTTCGGGTGGCTGGGGCGGAGTCTTCGACGCCCCGGCGCCTTGCTGTTTCATCGGGCCGGGGCTTCGCGGACTCAGCCCCAGCCACCCGGATTCAAACTGAGTCACTACCGATCAATAGGAACGGGTGATGATGGAATCATTGGCCTGAAACAGGCCGGTATCCTCGTCGTAGTACCAGTCGCTGCCGCCGACTTCCGCATCGCTGACAACCCGGCCGCCGGTGTTGGGATTCACGGGAATTTCACGCACGTAGGGGCCAAAAGCGCCCGCGGTGCCCGACTCGACCGGCTCGCCCGAAACATTCGTCCTGCCGGTCATCTGAGCGATGAAGCCGGCCAGGGTCGGATATTCGCCATCGTGATGTTCCTTGTAGATTTCAAGCTGCTGGCGCATGCGATACAGACTCATGCGGACCGAACTGTCGCGGCTCTCGGCAGCCGCACTGGTGAACTGCGGAACAACGATGGCGGCAAGAATGCCCAGGATCACCACGACGATGAGGATTTCAACGAGCGTGAACCCGGCGGCGAATCGGTCATTGTTCTGGCGATGCATCATGGCTTTTTCTCCCCGTGCCGGACCTTCAAACGGCTCGACCGGCCGGCAAACCCGCAAACCACCACCGGCCCGGTCATCTCTCACCGCCTATCGGCCCGCAACGGTCGAACATTAAGACCTCCACACCCTCAACCGTACAATTCGCAAATCCCCAATGCCAACATTCGGAACATTCGTTCCGACGTTCCGAATGCACTTCGTAAAAAACCCCCAAGCCCGATGGCGAGGCTTGGCGAGCCGTCGGGGTATCCGGGGGATCGATCTGTGATTCACGCGGAATACCCCGACGGGTACACGAGCCGAAGATTTAGACGAAAACGGCCCGGCTTAAGCCGGGCCGTTCGCCCAACCTCCGCCCTTTTTCCGTGTTATACATAACGTACATTATCGGACTTTGAGAAGGGCGGTGAAGCGGCTCTAAAACGCCTTGAATTTCAGCCGTTTTCGTATCGTTCCAGGCCCGCGATGATTTCCTGCGCCAATGAATCGCTGGGCCACGGTTTCAAGGCTTCGATCAGCCCGCGTGTCGCCTTGATGTATCGCTGCTGCTTCTCCGGTGTCTTGGCGTAAAGCTGTCTCACATTGTGGGCACGGTCCGCCAGCTTGATCCATTTTGCGTCCGGGGTCAGCGTCGGTGCGTGTGCCAGCAGCCAGGCGTTTTTCTTTTCCGAGGGTTCCTCCTGCTCCCTGGGGATCGTCAGTTGTGCGACGAGGTTTGCCACGGTCGGATTGAATGCCCGCGCCAGTTGGTCCTGCGTCACGCCCGAATCCTCCATCGTGTCGTGCAGGTAGCCGGCGGCCAGGACATTTTCATCCGTCACGCCATGTTTGCGGAGCAAATCGACGACCGCCGCCGGGTGCGTTGCGTATGGCTCGCCGCCGGTTCGCGTCTGGCCTTCGTGGGCGATTTCGCTGAATCGCCGGGCACGCTCGATCAGGTCCGCTGTGGCTGGAGCGATCCGCGCCCGCGAACCCTTGATGATCACCCGGCCTTGGGCCAGCAGTTTCAAAGCCTGCGGATAGGCGATGCACTCCTCCTCAAATACGCGCGAAGCCAGCGTATCGGGCGTGTCATCCTCCAAGACTTCACAGGTTCGCTGCACGAGGATCGGTCCGGTGTCGTAGGAATCATCCGCAAAGTGAACCGTGCATCCTGAGAGCTTGCAGCCATGCGCGATGACCGCTTCGTGAACGCGATGCCCGTACATGCCCTGGCCGCCGAAGCTCGGCAGCAGCGCCGGATGAACGTTGATGACTTTGCCCGTGAAATCAGGCGGAATGGTGATCAGCGACAGGAACCCGCAAAGGCAGACCACATCGGCGCCGGCCTGACGAATGCGTTGCCATACAACGTCCGAGAACTCGGCAGGGGTGTTGAAGGCTTTTCGTTCGACCACGCCGGCGGCGATGCCCAGGTTGGCGGCGCGGGTCAGGCCGAACACGCCTGGCCGGGAGCTGATGACCGTGGTCACGGTGGCGTAAAGCTCATCCCGGCGAATGGCGGCGACGATGTTTTCCAGCGTGCGCCCCCCGCCGGAGATCAGCACGGCCAGCCGCAACGGTTGGAGCTTGGATTCTGCCATGCGGGAAGGATAACCCAAAGCCGTCGGCGTTGACGCGAGCCGCTTGCGGCGTGGCAGCCCCCGGCGCGACCACGCTGTCCATCCACCGCCCGAGGAACGCTCTTTCAGGCCGTTCACGTCCGCGACTCGTTGAGTCGCGGCTCACTCTTGTTCCGAACCCGGGGCATATGATGCCACCATGTCCCGGCGCATCACACGACTGGCCCCTTCTCCCACCGGTGCGCTGCATTTGGGCAATGCCCGAACCTTTCTCATCAACTGGGCGCTGGCCCGGCAACTCGATTGGAAAATCGTGCTCCGCATCGAGGACCTCGATACGCCTCGCGTCAAGCCGCAGGCCCGGCGGCAGGTCATCGATGATCTTCGCTGGCTGGGCATCGATTGGGATGAAGGGCCGCTTGATCAGATGAAGGATCTTTCGCCTTACGTGCAAGCGATCCGAACGCTTCACTCCGGCGGCCGCGTGTATTCATGCTCCTGTTCGCGCTCCGAAATCGCCCTGGCCCAGTCCGCGCCGAATCTGGGTGATGGCGAGATGCGCTATCCGGGCGCCTGCCGAAGCGGACTTGCAGACATGTCGCGGCAACGCGGAACGGATGAGGTTGAACAGGCGATCGGGCGCATGTTGCAGCCGGCCGTTGCCGATTCGGCATCAACGCAAGGATCATCAACACAAGCGTTGCGATTGCTGATCCCCGACGAGGCGATGCAGTTCACGGACATGATCGCCGGTGAGCAGTCGATCCATGTGCAGCGGCAGGTGGGTGATTTCATCATCGCCACGAAGGCGAACCTGCCGGCCTATCAACTGGCCGTCGTCGTCGATGATGCACGCCAGGGCGTGACGGACATCGTGCGCGGCGATGATCTGATTCCCTCCGCAGCCCGGCAACTGTGGCTCTATCGTTTTCTCGACCTCACCCCCCTGCCTCGCCACTGGCATCTGCCCCTGGTCATCGGCGAAGATGGCCGCAGGCTGGCCAAACGACACGGCGACACGAGGCTGTCGTGGTACCGAAGCCAGGGCGTGCCTGCCGAGCGTATCATTGGATGGGTGGCGCGGACCTGCGGCATGGTGGACACGGCGTCCCCCATGAGTTCCGCTGAATTTGCCGCGTGTTTCAACATTCGGAAGATCGCCCGCGAACCGGTGGTCTTCACCTCGAAGGATCATCAATGGCTGATGGGTGCATGATGAATGGGATCAAAGGACAGCAATGCGATCGCCCCGCCTACCCCCCTGCTTCCCTCGTGGCGCTCACGCTGATCGCCGCTCTGCTCGTTTCGTGCAGCGATCATTCCAACGCCACGCCCATTTCGGCGCCTGTTTCATCGCCGGCCAAAGAGCCGGCCACGCAGCTCGTGGTCATCCATCATCTCAGGTTCAACATGGAGCTGGCCCTGTCGCCGGCGCAGCGGATGCAAGGTCTCTCCGATCGAACGAGCATCGATGAACAAGGCGGCATGCTGTTCGTGTTTCCCAAACCTGAAAACGTCCGCTTTGTCATGCGCCGCTGCCTGGTTCCCATCGACATCATCTTTGCGAAGGAAGATGGAACCATCACCGCCATGTATGAGATGCAGGTCGAACCCTACGACATCGATGAAGATGATCTGAAGCTCTATCCAAGTCATGGCCCCGTTCTGTTCGCCCTGGAATTCAAGGCGGGAACGCTCGCCAAACTCGGGCTGAAACTGGGCGACAAACTCAACCTGCCTTTCCCAGACCTTAAGGCTCGCGCCAGGTGATCCGATATCAAAAACGGGAGAAGTGGCGGAGGCGGCGTTATCGCCCTTTCGCCTGGCGATCCGTGACGGATCACTGCGGACTCATCTGTTCTGGAAGGCGAGCATGGCCGGCAACAGCCTGATCCTTATTGGTTCCACGATGGACTGCCTGTCGGGCGAGCCGATCGAAGCGGTGCTGGCCCAGTGGCCTGCGCGGGAGCGCCCTACGGTGGTTCGCTGCACGTTGGCGCAGGTGGTTGAGGATGATGCCGTTCTTGATCGCTGCCGGGCGGTCTGGCTCATCACCGATGGCGCGGAAACATCGCAGTTGCACGAAGTGATCGCCCGTCTTCAGGATCGCCATCGCGCGGCGGTGATCAGCCGTCCGTTCGAATCGCTGCCGATCGGTTCGACCTATCAGGACAACATCGCCGTGGCGCCGTTTGACGCCCCGCCCGTGGCGGTTTGCGCGATGCTGCGGACGATTCACGCGCAAAGCGAAATCATCCGCGCCTTGCTGATGGAGATCGAAATCCTCAACGCCCACAACGGCGGCCTCGCGTCGCAGTTCGACAAGATCGATGAGGAGCTTCGCCTGGCGGCGCAGTTGCAGCGCGAGTTTCTGCCGGGGTATGTCAAACCCGTGGCGGGCATCGACTTCAGGGTGCTCTTCCGCCCGGCCAGCTACGTCAGCGGCGACATCTACGATGTGATTCAGCTCGATGACCGGCACATCGGCTTCTTCATCGCCGATGCCGTCGGGCATGGCGTGCCTGCCGCGCTCATGACCGTCTATATCAAACGATCGCTTCGCACCGGCAAACGCAGCGATGATACGGGCAAGGAAATTCGCATCATCCCCCCTGCCGAGGCCCTGGCGCACCTCAACCGCGACATGGTTCGGCAACAGAGCGGCCACGTCCGCTTCGCCACCGCGTGCTACGGAATCATCGATTGTGAAACGCGAAAGCTTTCATTCGCCCGCGCAGGCCACCCCTATCCGCTCATCCTTCGCGCCGATGGTTCGCACGAATGGCTTGAGCCTGAAGGCGGCCTGCTGGGCGTCTTCCCCGATGAAACGTTCGAGACCACCGAAGTTCAACTCAACGAAGGCGACCGGCTGCTCTTCTATTCCGACGGCTTCGAAGTCGCCTTCCCCGATGTCCTGAGCAAGACCGGCAAAAAGTCCGGCATCGCCAGCGACGCCTACACCGAAGAGTTCAAGGACCTGGCCAACGGCACCCTGGACGAAGCCTTCGCCCGGCTGATGCAAAGGCTCGATGAGCAGAGCGGCTCGCTGAACCAGGTCGATGACCTGACCGCCGTGCTGGTGAGCATCGGCGAAAAGCCCGCGGTCAAAGTGATGGGTGGCTGGGGCTGAAGGCTCTTCTTGGGTGGCTGGGGCTGGAGGCTTTGCGCAAGCCCCGGCCCAGGCGACCATCGACTCTCAGTTGCGCCACCTTGTTTCGCGCATCCGGGCCGGGGCTTCGCGGACTCAGCCCCAGCCACCCGAAGGGGACTCACCCAAAGCGGTCCCAGCCACCTGAGTCAGAGGGACCAGCCTTCGTCGTGAGCGTCGATGCGCAAGGGGCCATCGCCCAAGCCGGCATAGAACGTGGCGCTGGACCACTTCCAATCCGTCGCAAGGTTCACGAGTCCGCGGCGAATCGGATTTGCATGTGTGTAATCGATCATGCTCCACAACGTGCGCGGGTTGTCCACGTTGCGGTCATATCCTCCGCCGGATTGCCAGAACAGACGTTCCCTGCGCTGGCCGCGCCGACGAGTCACCTGCTCAAGCCACCGGGGCGCACGCTTCTCCATGTAGGCAATCGCCTTTCGGCCCACCGGTTCCTTGATCGCCGCGCGGATGTCCGCCATCTCGTACACCGGTTGACGCGGATACACGATCAGATGCACGTGTTCGGGCATGAACACATACGCCCACACGGCAAAATCCAGTTCCGTCCGCGCCGCATCGATCGCTTCAATCAGCCACCGGCACGTCCGCTCCGCCTTAAGAAACGGAAATCGTTTGTAGCAACTGAAGGTGAGTTCGTGGGCGTGACCTGGAATGTTCAGGCTCTTGCGCCGCCTGTGTTTCATGCGTGAAGAATACCATCAAAAGATGATTTATTCTTGGGTGCTGGGGCTGAAGCGATGGGTGGCTGGGGCTGGGATCCAACTGGGTGGCTGGGGCTGGAGGCTTTGCGCAAGCCCCGGCCAAGCGATCATCGACTTTCAGTTGCGCCACCTTGCTTCGTGCGCCTGGGCCGGGGCTTCGCGG
>CAZYPK010000011.1:18802-66359 GCA_964649195.1 uncultured Phycisphaeraceae bacterium | reverse complement strand
AAACGAATCGGCTCGGCGGGAGCCTCGCCCTCCCAGCGGGAGCCTCGCCCTCCCAGCGGGAGCCTCGCCCTCCCAGCAGGAGCCTCGCCCTCCCGGCGGGAGCCTCGCTCTTCCATATGCTTTTACCCTGCCTCCCATATGCGCCGGCCCTGCCCTGGAACGCGGGCGGGTACACTTGGCGTCATGTCGGAAGAACAGGAAACATCATCTCCCGCGCAGCCGCGGCGGTTGGTCATCGAAGCGGGCGAGGTCGGCCTGCGTTTGCAGCAGGTGCTCACGCGGCGGCTGGGGCTGTCGCTGTCGCAGGCGAATCGGCTGCTGGATCGCGGGTCGGTGCAGGTGGATCACTGGATCGCCAGGCGGAAGCACAAGGGCTACAAGGTCGGCGTCAGGCAGGTGGTGAAGGTGGCTCCGTTCACGCCGGCGGGTGAGTTGCGGGCGATTGAGAATCGTGAAATGGCGGTGGAGATTCTTGCCGCCGACGAGGAGCGAGGCTGGGTGGTGGTGAACAAGCCCGCGGGGGTGCCGGTGCATCCGCTGGAGGAAACGGAGACGCGGACGGTGCTCAACGCGATGATCGCCCGGCATCCGCTGATGCAGGGCGTGGGCGAAGGTGGGCTGCGCAGCGGCGTGGTGCATCGGCTGGATGTGGAGACTTCGGGCACGCTGCTGCTGGCGACGAAGCAGGAGGCGTGGGTTCGCATGAGGCAGGCGTTTGCCGGGCATCGCGCGCTCAAGCGGTACCGGGCGATCGTGCTCGGCGAGCTGCAAGGCGAAGGGGAGGAGCGGATGCCGTTGAACATCGCCCGTCACAAGCCGGCGATGGTGCGGGTGGTGAATGAAGAGCTGCCGGAGGATGAGTGGCCGGCGGGGACGAGGTGGTGCGACTTGCGATGGAAGAGCGTGGCGGTTTTTCGCGGGGCCTCGCTGATCGAGGTGGAGCTGGGCACCGGTTTTCTGCACCAGATTCGCGTGATGTTTTCGCAGATGGCCCATCCGGTGGCCGGCGATGGGCGTTACGGGCGGGACGACATGCCGGATGCGACGGGGGCGGCGCGTCCGATGCTTCATGCGTGCGAACTGCGGGTGGAGGAGGCCGGTGCGGTGTGCGAACCGCCGGTGGATTTTGTGGCGGTGATGGAGAAGATGGGGGGGAGGCAAGTTCCGAGTTTCGAGTTCCGAGTTCCGAGTTGAAAGGCAAGGGGGAAGGGGAAGGCACGGAGGTACGAAGGGGGAGGGGGAGATTGAAAAATGGTCATTGCAAAATGAAAATTGCAAAATGGCGGAGCAGATAACCAATCACCTGGGGATGTTGGACTTCCCCACTCCTCTCTTCAATTTGCATTTTGCACTTTGCAATGGCCATTGGCCATTCTTCCTCTTGCCTTTCAACTCGGAACTCTGAACTCGAAACTCGGAACTTTCCTCCTTCGTGCCTTTCTTCCCCTTGCCTTTCAACTCGGAACTCTGAACTCGAAACTCGGAACTTGTCTCTCTCATGCCGTTACAGACGGCATGGTCGCCACAGATCATTTCTCATTTGCGTTCATCTCCGAGGTCCGTCTCAGTGGGCTGCCGATTTTGCCGATGGGGAAGGAGAGTCAATCACTTGCTGCGCGCCTCCGGTGTGCCGCTGAGGAGTTCGCCCATGAAATCCCTTCGCTATCTGAACACGATTCTGACGGTCATCGCGGTGCTGTTGACGCTGAACCTGTGGACGTTGTGGACCGGTCAAAACAGCGGGATTTCCGCTGATTTTGCGGTCCCTGTCCAGGCTCAGAACGAGGGCCTGCAAAATGCCGGCGCCCAGCGCAACCAGATGATCGACCTGCTTCGCAAGCAGGTTTCGGCGACGGAGAATCTCACCGCGCTGCTCAAGAGCGGCACGGTGAAGGTGCAGGTCGATGCAACGGCCAAGTGAGAATCAGCGGCAGGGGCAGGGCCTAGGGATGAGGGCCTAGGGCCTAGGGCCTAGGGCCTAGGCCGGACTTCCTCCCCCTAGGCCCCAGGCTGGACTTCTCCTCCCCCTAGGCCCTAGGCCCCAGGCCCTAGCCCCTAGGCCCCAGGCCCTAGCCCCTAGGCCCTCATCTGAAGGAATACACATGTTCAATCATGGAACCATCCGCAGGGCTTTCACGCTGGTCGAAGTGTTGGTCGTGGTGACGATCATCGCCATTGCCGGCGCGGTGGTGGTGCCTTCGATGAGCAACACCGGTTCGCTTTCGGTGCAGGCGGGCGCCCGCATCATCATCGCGGACCTGCTTTACGCCCAGAACGAGGCGATCGCCCGGCAGAGGTCGCGCAAGGTGATTTTCAACACGACGACCAACAGCTACCGCCTGGCGACGGGCGACGGCACGACGCTGGGCGTGACGTGGAAGGGCGGCGTGGCCGCCAGCGGGAATTACATCGTCGATTTCAACATCGATGATCGTTTTCGCGGGGTGAAGTTGGAGTCGGCCACGTTTGGTGACGATGCAGAGATTGTCTTCGATGCTTTGGGGACCCCGGACACGGGGGGCAGCGTGGACATCGTGTTCAACAATTTCCGGTATCGCGTGACGGTGGCGGCCATGACAGGCCGAATCACGGTTGCGCCGGTGAATGGAGGCTAACGTGTTTGGAACATGGCGGAAGAGAGGCAGGACACCGATCGGCATCGATCTGGGCACGCGCGCGGTCAGGGCCGTGCAACTGGCCTGGTCCGGCGCCCCCGGTGGCTCCGGTGGCCGATGGCGGGTGACGGCGGCAGGGGCGTCGGGCATTCCGATGGACCTGGCGGCGGGCAGCGCGGACCATGCCAGGGCCCAGGCCCAGGCGCTGGTCGATGTGCTGGAGAACACGTCGTTTCACGGCAGGCACGCGGTCAGCGCGTTGTCCGCGTCGCTGATTCAGTGCAAGAATCTGCGACTGCCTTCGATGCCTCCCGACGAGCTGCGCACCGCGGTGGAGTGGGAGGCGGCCGACCGGTTGAAGCTGGGCGACGCCCATCAGATTCAGTATTTCGATGCCGGCGAAGTGAGGCAGGGCGAGGAGCTGAGGCAGGAGATCATTCTGCTGGCGGCCCCCGCCGACGTGGTGGAAAAGCACATCGGGCTGATGAACGCATGCGGTCTTCAACTGGAGGCGATCGATGTCGAAGCCACCGCGCTGGGAAGCGCGGCGCTGGCCTGCTCGAAGCCTAGGAGCGATGACGTGCTGCTGGTGCTCGATGTCGGGGTCACGGGCACGAACGTGCTGATCGCCCGGCAGGGTCGGGTGATGTTCTACAAGCGGAGCGAGATCGGCGGGCGGCAGTTTGAAGACGCCATCGCCGGTCATTTCAACATCACACCTTCCGAAGCGGCTCAGTTGCTGGTCCGCAGGTCCGGCGGCGGCGAGGCGCCGATCGTCGGCAACAGCCGCCGCGAGCACACCGCCCAGGCCATCGAGGACGCCCTTCGTCCGCTGATGGCGGAACTGTGCAAGGAGGTCGGCCGCTGCCTGCGGTATCAGGGCGTCACCTTCCGGGGCCAGCGCGCCGGCGAAGTGGTGCTGACCGGCGGCGGCGCGGCCGATCCGCTGCTGGCCGACACGCTGGTGAAGGAGACCGGGGTCAACGTGCGGCGGCTCGATCCGCAGTCGCACATGGATTGGAGCGGCGTGAACGAAAGCCTGCTGGCGCTGAACCCGCCCGACTGCTGGGCGGTGGCGACCGGTCTGGCGCTTCGCTCGGCTCGCGCCGGCGCGACAAAGGAGGCGGCATGAGCACCATCAATTTCCTTCCGGCGTCCTATTTCAAGAGGCGGCATCGCCGGGTGCGAATCCTGGTTGAAGCCGCGGTGGTGTCGGTCGTCGCCGCCCTGTTGGTGGTCGCCCACATGGTGGGCGAATCGGGCATGCTCGATCTGCGCGACTACGCCCGGCAGACCAAGAACGAAGGCACCGCGGTTCAGCGGCAGTTCAAGGAACTGGCCGCGCTCCAGGCGGAGCACCGCGAACTCAGCGGCCAGTTGCGGGTGCATCGGCAGGTGACGTTGCCGGTCAGTTTCACGCATGTGCTGGCGGCCCTTTCCGAGCTGGCGCCCGAATCGATCGCCATGACCGATCTGCGCCTGGAGACCAAGCCCCCCGTGCCGTCGGCCCCCCCGGGTTCCCCGGCTGCGAAGGCGGCGACGGATGCCAAGTCAAAGAAAACCGGTCAAGCCAAGGCGGTGGCGGTCAAGCCTGCGGAGCCGCTCAAGATCGAGCTCACCGGGCTGAGTCCTGATGATGGCCGCATTGCGGACTTCGTCGGGGCGCTGGCGGATTCGCCGCTGTTCTCTGATGTGAAGCTGCTCTTCAGCCGATCCAGCGAGCAGGATGGCGTGGTCAGCCGCCGCTTCCGGGTGACGATGGAAGTGCGCCTGGATCGAACGTATCTCGACACGGCATCGCGCCAGGCGACGGAAACGAACGAGGAGGTGGTTCATGCGGATTGAAAAGGACATCATGATCACCGCGCTGGCGGTGGCGCTTTGCGGGGCGGCATTCGCGGCGCTGAGCTGGTGGCCCCGTTCCAACGAACGGGCCGCGCTGGCGGCGGGCATCGAAGCCGACAAGAGGCAACTGGGCGTTGACCGCAAGGGCGTGCAGGGCCTCGACGAGCTGCGCGAGCACGTCGGCGAACTGCGCGAGGCGGCCAGGAGCGCGAACAAGATCGTGCCTCACACCAGCGATCTGGCGGATGTGCTTCGCCGGCTCAATTCCGAACTGCTGGCGCAGGGCATGTCCCATCAGGAAATTCAGACGCAGGCCATCGTGAGCGGCGCCGACTTCAATGTGATTCCCCTGTCGATGCGGTTCCAGGGCGATTATCCGGGCATTTTCGAGTTCGTGAAAAACATCGAAGGCATGAACCGGCTGACGCGCGTCAACCGCCTGGATGTGAGCGGCGTTCCGACCAAGCCGGGCGAACCGATCCTGGTGCGCCTGGAACTGACCACGTTTTCCAAGAACTCGGAAGGGAGCCAGCCATGAACAGCGCATTCAGGAAGTTGGTGAAGAGATTGACCGCCAACCGCAGGCAATTCGGCATCATGGCCGCCCTGGTGATCGTGGCGGGTTTCATGTGGGGCAAGCTGATTTTTCAGGGCGCGCCGCGGTCCGCCTCGGCCAGTGCGAACCTGGTCAAAAAGGGGGCGCCTTCGGGCGCCGATGCCGCGGCGCCGGTGGCCGTCGCTCCCCGGCGGCCGAAGGTGGAGGTGGAATTGTCGGTCCTCAGCAAGCGCGACCTGTTTCGGATGGACATGCAGGAATTTGTGAGGATTGAAACGACAAAACCCGTCGCGGTGCAAAACTCACCCGCGCAAAAGTCCGATGAGGCAAGACGGGCGGAGATGCTCGCCAGGCTCACGACGGTGAAGTTGAACTCGACGATCATGCAGGATGAGCCGCGCGCCCTGCTCAACGGCAAGCTCTACAAGACGGGCGGCGAGCCGATGGAGGGTTTCAAGGTCACGCGGATCACACAGTTCAGCGTGTTCCTGAAACACAACGATTGGGAAGAGGAATTCGAATTGCGGATGTATCGGAACTAAAGCAGTCAGCTTTCAGCCATCAGTTTTCAGCTATCAGCCATCAGCTTAAAGGCATGGGAATCGATGGTGGGCGTGGGCGTGTGTTGAGGGTTGGGAGTTGAGAGTTGGAATGGATTTGAAATTTGAGATTTCAAATTTGAGATTTGAGATTCGAGATTTGAAATCCTGATGCCTTAAAGCTGATAGCTGACAGCTTCACACAGCTTCCAAGAGTCGGGCCTGCACGGGTTAAGAACAAGGAGCCTGAGATGTTGAAGAATCACAAACGTCGAATGACCGCTGCCGTTTTTTTTTGCCTGGGCGGGTGGGTTTGCAACGATCTGGCGATCGCGGCAAGCGGGGTCCTTCCGGTGGACTACCGCCTGCTGGCCGCCGCGATCGAGGACATCGAGCCTGCCACCAGCGACCTGTTTGACAGCGGCAAGCCCGCGCCGGCCGCCGTCGAAAACGCCAAGCCCGCCAACTCCGGCGACGACATCCCCGATGGCCAAACCGTCAAGGCCGGCGCCTTCGGCGAGATCGACCTGCACGTGAAGGACCTGGATGTCTCCACCGTTCTTCAACTCCTCTCCATCCAGTCCAAGCGAAACATCATCGCCACCAAGGACGTGGGCGGCTCCGTCACCGCGGACCTCTACGGCGTTGACTTCTACGACGCCCTCGATGCCATCCTTCACGCCAACGGCTTCGGCTATCGCGAGAAGGGCAAGTTCATCTACGTCTATACCGCCAAGGAACTGGCCGAGATCCAGAAGCAGGAGGAAAAGCCTGTCACCAGGATCATCCGTCTCAACTATCTCAACGCCAAGGACGCCTCCACCTTCGTCACGCCCCTGCTTTCCGGCGCAGGCTCCATCGCCATGAGCGGCGCCGTGCCCCCCGGCATGGCGGCATCGCTGACCGACAACGGCAACAACTCCTCGGCCCACCAGGACACCCTGGTCATCCGCGACCTGCAAGGCAACGTCGAGCAGATCGCCGCCATCATCAAGGAACTGGATGTCCGACCCAAGCAGGTCAGCATCAAGGCGACCGTCCTCCAGGCCAAGCTCTCCGAAGCCAACGCCTTTGGCGTCGATATCACCGTGCTGGGCGGGTCGTCCGTGAACGACTTCACCAAGCCGCTCGACGCCATCGATGAACTGGCCGACGGCTCGGTCATCCCCGGCAAGCGAACCATCGTCGGCTCCAGCCAGCCCGGCAACACCCAGACCGGCAAGTCCAACTTCAAGCTCGGCTTCGTCGCCGGCTCCGTCGAAGCCTTCGTCCGCGCCCTCGATGAAGTGACCGACACCACCGTCGTCGCCAGCCCCGAACTGCTCGTGCTCAACCGTCAACGGGCCGACCTGCTCATCGGTGGCCGGCTCGGCTACATCAGCACCCAGCAGACCGAAACCTCCACCACCCAGACCGTCGAGTTCCTCGACATCGGCACCCAGCTCACCGTCCGTCCCTTCATCAGCGACGACGGCATGGTCCGCCTCGAACTGCGTCCCTCCGTCTCCACAGGCACCACCGTTTTGCAAGGCGGATTCATCATCCCCGAAACCGAAGAGCAGACCATGACCACCAACGTCATGGTCCGCTCGGGCACCACCGTCGTCATCGGCGGCCTGTTCCAGGAAACCACGCAGGTCACCCGCAGCCAGGTGCCGGGCCTGGGTGATGTGCCCGTCCTCGGCAGCGCCTTCAAGGGTGTTGATGACAGCACCAACCGCACCGAAGTCATCTTCATGGTCACCCCGACCATCGTCCGCGACGAGGTGCTTTACGCCACCGGCGAACGCGCCATCGAGTCGATCGATGTCGCCGCCATGGGCGCCCGCGAAGGTCTGCTCCCCTGGTCGCGCACCAAGCAGACTCACTCCTACATGCAGGATGCGTTGAAGTATTACAAGGAAGGCAGGAACGACCTGGCCCTGCACGAAGCGAACAAGGCGCTGAACCTCGACCCGACCATCATCGACGCCCGCCGCATGAAGTCCGCCATCACCGGCGAAAAGGTCAACAACCGCCAGCGCAGCATCCTGCGCGATGCGGCTGATCATGTGATCGACGCCAAGGTGGGCTCGACGCCCGATCGCGGCGGCTCGGTCAAGGCCACCGCGCCGCAGACGCCGCAGGCCGCCGCAGATAACAACGTCGAGCCTGCCCCCCCCGCCGACGCCAAGCCGCAGTGGTGGCACAAGGAAGTCACGCCCGCCGCGGTGAAGCCCGCGCAGAACCCCGCCGACATCGAAACCCCGGCCACCAGCGAACCGGAGATCGAGATCAAGCCGGTGAAGGACGATTCAGCCAACACCCCGGCTCCTGAAACGACTCCCGCGGAAGAGCCCGCGCCGACACCGGTCCAGGATGAGACGCCCGCCCCGGAAGCTGCCCCGGAAGCCGCCTCGGAAACGAAGAGCGAAAAAGCCAAGAACAGCAACAGCAGCGATGAACAGGATCAGACCGATGAGGAAGCCCGCAAGGCCATCGAGGCGTTGAACAAGCTGATCGAAGAGGCAAAGAAACAGGCGGACGGCTCGAACTAAACCGGAACCCGGTTTGCGACGAAGAAACATGAAGGCCGAGCCGGAAGAGATGCCGGCTCGGCCTTTTGAAATGGATGGGGATGCGAGAAAGAGCTCACCGCCCCGTGTACCCCTGGAGAGACGCCCATGTTGCCCACTTGCCGCCCGATCGTTGCCCTGCTTGCCGCCGCGATTTTTTCGCTGGCCGGATGCCACGCGAATCAAGCCTCGCACAAGGAGAACGTCGATGCCGCCACCGCCCGGTGGAGCGTCCTGCGCTCGGAGCACAAGCTGACGATCGCCAAGCAGCAGTTCGAGACCGGTGACCTGGATCAGGCGGAGAAGACCCTGCTCGAAGCGATCGGCGCGGACCCGAAGAACGCCCGACTCTGGTCGCTGGCCGGCCGCATCGCATTGGAGCGGGGCCAGCTTGAGAAGTGCGCCCAGCGTCTGACCAAGGCCATCGAGTTTGATGAGACGCTTGCCGAGGCCTACTTTTTCCGCGGCATCGTGAACCAGCGCTGGAAGCAGTTCGAGCGCGGCCATGCCGACTATCTCAAGGCCTACGAACTCCAGGCGGACAACATCGGCTTCCTGCTGGCGGTCGGCGAAATGCTGGTGGCGATGGACCGCACCGATGAAGCCCTCGCGCTGCTGGAGGACAAGACCACCTACTTCGACCAGAACGCCGGCATCCGCACCGCCATCGGCCAGCTCCATCAGATGAAGAACGACTTCCCCAAGGCCGCCGAGTATTTCCGCCAGGCTTCGCTGCTTCGCCCCGATGACCTTCAGATCGTGGAGGACCTGGCCATGGCCCGCATCGGTTCGCGGCAGTACGCCCTGGCCATCGGCGACCTTCAGCGGCTCATCCGCGAAGGACGCCCGGACCGCAAGGCGGAAATGCTGCATCTGCTCGCATCGACCCACATGAGCGCCAATCGCATCGATGACGCCCGCGCCACCTACCTCGAACTGACCCGCATCGACCGCAACGATGTCGATTGCTGGATCAAGCTCAGCGAAATCTCCCTGATCAAGGAGGATTTCAACGCCGCCCTCAGCGCCGCCAACCGCGTGATCTCACTCGCTTCGCATCAGCCCGAAGGCTACCTGCTGGCCGGGCTGGTCTGGCAGAAGCGGAAGGAGACCGACAAGGCGCTGTCGCACTTTGATCGCGCAGCCCAACTGGCGCCGGGCGAGACGCAGGCGATCATCCTGCGCGGGATCACGCTCGAACAGGCCGGCCGCTTCGATGCGGCCCGCGTGGCCTATCAGGATGCGCTCAAGCGCAACCCGGAAGATGAACGCGCCCGGAAGCTGCTGGCGCAGGTCAATCGCGGCGCTGATGCGCAGCGCTGAACGCAGGCGCCGGGTGGCTGGGGCTTCGCGTCGGGTGGCTGGGGTTGAGTCCGCGAAGCCCCGGCCCAGACGCACGAAGCAAGATGGCGCAACTGAAAGTCGATGGTCACCTGGCCGGGGCTTCGCGGACTCAGCCCCAGCCACCCGGCGATCACCCCTTGGCCCGCGCCCTGTTCCGGGGGCCGGGCGGGGCTTATCCCGAAGTCAGATTCAGAAGTTGAAGGAGGCATGGCTTGGCGGTGGGCAAATGGTTGAGCATGGCGGTGGGCATCGTCGTCACCTTGCTGACGGCGTTGTTCATTTCGCCGGACCCCACGCCGCCGGCGCTGATCTGGGGATCGAGTCCCTGGGTTCCGCTGGGGCTGGCCTGCATCTTCGGCTCGCTGGTGGGCCTGGCGCATCACCTGGTCGTCAGCCGGTTCAACGCCCAGCTTCGCCGGCTGATGAACCTGGTCGGCGTGCTGGCCCGCGCCGAGTCGCGCGACCGGCCGCCGCCGCCGGGCATGGGGCTGGCGCCGCTGGCGCAGGTCATCGAGCGGAGCATGGATGCGTTGCGCGAGCGATGCCAGTCGCTGGTGGCCAAGCGGCGCGAGCTGGAGATTCAGCTTCGCATTGCGGAGGCGGAACGGCGGCACACCGAGGCCGTGCTCAACTCGATCACCGACGCGGTGCTGGTCACCGACGCCTTCAACGAGCTGGCGCTGGCGAACAACGCCGCCGCCTCGGTGCTGGGATTCGACACCGACTACTCGCTGCGAAGGCCCATCGACCAGGTGCTCGACGATCGCTCGCTGGTGAAGCTGATCAAGGACACGCTCGAAGGCGTGCCCGCATCGCCGGGCCATCGCCGGCATGTGGAGCATCGCCTTCAGCGCGACGGGCGCGAGCATGTTTACGACATCAAGGTGGCGGGCATCGGTTCGGGCCGGGCCGGCGTGGGGGCATCGACCTCGGATGCGGGCGATTCGGTGGGCGTGGTCACGGTGATTCGGGATGTGACCCGCGAACGCGAGATCGCGGACATGAAGAGCGACATCGTGTGCAGCGTGTCGCACGAGCTGCGCACGCCGCTGTCGAGCATCAAGGCTTATGTGGAGATGCTCATCGACGGCGAGGCGCAGGACGATCAGACCCGGGCCGAGTTCTACAACATCATCCAGGGCGAAACCAACCGTCTGTCGCGGCTGATCGACAACATCCTCAACATCAGCCGCATCGAGTCCGGCGTGGTGCGCGTGCAGCGCGAGCAGATATCGCTTCCTTCGCTGATCCGCGAGGCGGTGGATGTGATGCTGCCCCAGGCCCGGGCCCGCAACATCGAGCTCAAGGACGCCTCGGCGCCGGTCTTCTTCCAGGTGCTGGCCGACAAGGACATGATCTACCAGGCCACGCTCAACCTGCTGGGCAACGCCATCAAATACACCTCCGTCGGCGGGAAGGTGACGGTCTCCATCGAGGTCGATGAGATCAGCCGCATGGTGCATGTGACGGTGACGGACAGCGGCGTGGGGATACCGGCGGATGATCTTCCTCATTTGTTCGAGAAGTTCTACCGCGTCGATCTGCACAAGCGTCTGGCGCCGGGCACCGGGCTGGGACTGAACCTGGTGAAGCAGATCATCGAAACGGTGCATGGGGGCAAAGTATCCGTGGTAAGTGAACCCGGCGTCGGCAGCACATTTACGTACAGCCTCCCATTAGCCGACAACACATGAACAGGGTTCGTTCACAGGTAAATCAATGACAGATCGCAAACCGCTCATCCTGGTCGTTGACGATGAAACCCACATCCTTCATGTGGTCAGTCTGAAGCTGCGCAACGCGGGCTTCGACGTGCTGACGGCCGAGAACGGCGAGGAGGGATACGAGCAGGCGGTGACTCATCTGCCTGATCTGATCATCACCGACTTTCAGATGCCGTTCATGAGCGGCCTGGAGATGTGCCGGAGGCTCAAGGAGGACGAGCGGACGAGCAAGCTCTCGGCGCTGATGCTGACGGCCCGCGGTTTCAGCCTGCCTGCCGAGGCTTTGGAGAAGACGAACATCACGATGGTTTTGAGCAAGCCGTTCAGCCCGAAGGAGATTCTTGCGAAGGTGCAGGAACTGATCGGGATCAAGGCGGCTTCGGGAGGGGTGTCGGGTACGTGAGCGCGATGCAGACACAACAGAACGCTCCGCCGGCGCTTGATGATCGCATTCGCGCGCGGCTTTCGTCGCTGGACGTGACGGTGGTGGCGCTGTCGCGCGACCGCGCGCAGACCGCCGCCGCCGTTGAAGGGCCATCGCACTGGTTGGAGCGGCTGCTGGTCGATAGTCCCGCCTTCGCCCGCCGGGTCGGTCAGCTCTGGTCGCAGTTGGCCGATGATCGTGAACATGCTGTGCAGGTCTGGCCCGGCGTCTGGCTGGCGCCATTGACGGCCCAGCGCCGTCGCCGAACGACGGATGAATCGCGCGGCGAGCGGCTGCTGGCCGCGCTGCTGGTGGGGCCGCAATGGCTCAAGTCCGAGCAGCTTCATCAGATTTGCGACGCCCGGCAGTTCGACTTCACCGCCGCCGTCGCCCGTGCGGATCGTTCCGCGCTCGTTTCGGATGTTGAAGCGCAGCGGCTGGCGAGGATGCTTTCGTGGATGAGGCGCGACGCCGCCGAGCTGGATCGTCACACCGGCGAACTGGCCGGGCTGAGCAACGAGCTGAGCGAGTCGTATGAAGAGTTGAGCCTGCTCTACAAGCTGGCGACGAACATGACCGTCGATCAGCCGCCTTCATCCTTCCTCACCGAGGCGTGCCGCGAGTTGCATCAGGTGGTGGGCCTGCGCTGGCTGGTGCTGCAACTGATCGACCACGATCCCCGGCTCAACGAACTGGCGGGCAACGTGTTCACGGCGGGCCACATCAGGATCGCGCCTGCGCAGCTGCGGCTGATCGGGGCGTCGCTGCTCAATCGCGGCCTGGACAGGAGCAAGCCGCTGATCGCCGACGACATCAAAACGCTGGACATTCCCGGGATCGAACAATTGTCGCGCGATCTGCTGGTCGTGCCGCTGATCACCGAGCAGCGCGTGCTGGGGGTGATGTTCGCCGGCGAAAAACTCGACGGCACCCAGATCGACGCGATCGACGCCAAGCTCTGTTCGGCGCTGGCCAACAGCCTTTCGATCTTCGTCGAGAATGTCATGCTTTACGATGACATGCAGGCCATGTTTCTGGGCACGCTGCACGCCCTGACGGCCGCCATCGACGCCAAGGACAGCTACACCCACGGTCACAGCGAGCGCGTGGCGATGATGTCGCGGCAACTGGCCCAGGCGGCGGGGCTTTCCGAGCATGAGGTGGAGCGCGTCTATATCTCCGGGCTGGTGCATGATGTCGGCAAGATCGGCGTGCCCGAAGCCGTGCTGGGAAAACCGGGCCGCCTGACGGACGAGGAATTCAACCTGATCAAGATGCACCCGGAAGTGGGCGCGAAGATTCTCAACGACATCCGCCAGATGCACGACCTGATTCCGGGCGTGCTCTATCACCACGAGCGGTGGGATGGCCGGGGCTATCCGCATGGCCGCGCGGGGGAGGATATTCCCCTGTTTGGCCGGCTGATCTGCCTGGCGGATTCGTTCGACGCGATGAGCTCGAACCGGACCTACCGCAAGGGCCTGTCGCACGAACAGGTCGTCAGTGAAATTCGAAAATGTGCAGGCACGCAGTTTGACCCCGGCCTGGCGGAGCTTTTCGTCAACCTCGATTTTTCCGCCTACTGGAAGTTGATCGACCGGCATCAGACCCGGACGGTCAGGCAGAGCGCGTGACGATGCAGGAGGGGGTGAAGAAAAGCAGGAAATCAGGAAAGCAGGAAATCAAGAAGCAGGAAAGCAGGAAATCAAGAAGCAGGAAAGCAGGAAGACATATGAAACTCCATCACGAAGATTCGGGGCAATTGAGCGTTCTCACATTCAAGGGTGATCTGACCTGCGATCACATCGATCTGCTGGAGCGGACGGTGCGCGATTGCATCGATGCGCAGGTCCGCGACTTCGTTCTCGATCTGAGCGAGGTGGAGTTCATCGACTCGAAAGGACTCGAATCGCTGCTTTCGTTGCAGGAAACCTGCTCCGATCTTCTGGGGCAGGTCCGGCTGGCGGGCGTGGGGAACAACCTGGAGGACATTTTCCGCGTCACCCGCCTGCTGCCCCGTTTCGAGCATCACGCCACCGTCGAGGAAGCCACCAACAGTCTGAGGATTTAACCATGCCTACCGCCATCGAAAACCAACCCGTCAAAACCGGCGCGGCGACAGGGCCGATTCGCGTGGGCGATCTGCTGGTGTCGCGCGGCGTCATCTCGTCGGACCAGCTTGCCCAGGCGCTGGAGGCCCAGCGGGCCCAGGGGCACAAGAAGCTCATTGGCGAGGTGCTGCTGGAGCTGAAGCTGGTGACCGAGGAGCAGGTGCTCGAATCGATCGCCGACGCCTGCGGGATTCCGTTTGCAAGGGTGTCGCCCAGGCTGGCGGATCCGAAGGTGCTGGAGATTCTGCCGCGCGAGTTCGTCGAGAAGCACTGCGTGCTGCCGATGTTTCACGTGAGCGGCAGGCTGACGGTCGCGCTGCCGGAGCCGACGAACGTGTTTCTCGTCGAGGAGATTCAGCGGCTGACCGGCGGCGCCGTGCAGATCGTCGCCGCCAGCCACAGCGACATCCGCGCCACGCTTCAACTGCATCTGCCGCAGTCGAACGTGTTCGTCATCGATGAACTGGTGGAGGACATCAAGGACGATGCGCTGACGCTCGTCGAGCAGCAGATCGCGGACCTGAGCAACTTCGATGACTCGGCGGCGGACCAGTCGCCGGTCATCAAGCTGGTGAACTACATCATCTACAGCGCGGTGCAGGAGCGCGCCAGCGACATTCACATCGAACCGGCCGAGAAGTCGCTGCGCGTCCGCTACCGCGTCGATGGCAACCTGTATCAGAAGATGACCCCGCCTTACCAGATGACCCCGGCGATGGTCAGCCGCATCAAGATCATGGCGGGCATGGACATCAGCGAGCGCCGCGTGCCGCAGGACGGCGCGATCACGGTGATGATCAACAAGCGGGCCGTCGATCTGCGCGTCTCCACGATGCCCGGCAAGTTCGGCGAGAAGGTCGTCATGCGCGTCATCGACAACCGCGGCGCCCAGGTCACGCTCGACAAGCTCGGCTTCAGCTTCGACATGCTCGCCAAGTGGCGCTCGATCGTCAGCCAGCCCAACGGCATCGTGCTCGTCACCGGACCCACCGGCAGCGGCAAAAGCACCACGCTCTACGCCACCCTCGGCGAACTGGTCGATGATTCCACCAACATCTCCACCGTCGAGGACCCCGTCGAATATCAACTCGAAGGCGTCAACCAGTTCCAGACCAACGACAAGGCCGGCTTCACCTTCGCCAAGGCGCTTCGCGCCCTGCTGCGCCAGGACCCGGATGTGATCATGGTCGGCGAAATCCGCGACACCGAAACCGGCAGGATCGCGGTGCAGGCCGCGCTCACCGGCCACATGGTCGTCTCCACCCTGCACACCAACGACGCACCCAGCGCGGTGACGCGGCTGTTCAACGTCGGCATCGAGCCTTACCTCGTCGCCGCTTCGCTCAAGGGCGTGCTGGCGCAGCGGCTGCTGCGGAAAATCTGCCCCCACTGCAAGGAAACTTACGAGCTTTCCACGCAGGTCCGCAAGGCCTTCGACCGCATCGTCGGCGGCGGGGCGGGGGTGGACACCTTCTACAAAGGCGCCGGCTGCGCCAAGTGCCGCAACAGCGGCTACAGCGGACGGCTGGGCATCTACGAGCTGTTCGCCCCCGATGATGAAACGATGGACGCCGTCAGCCGCGGCGCCACGCTGCAGGAACTGCGCCGCCTGGCGACGGCATCGGGACAGTACACCACGCTGGCCGCCGACGGCATCGACAAGGTGCGCGCCGGAGTCACCACGGTCGATGAACTGTTCGGCGCCGTGACCGCTTGATTTCGTTCCGGGTTCTGATTTTCGATTTGCGGAATCCCCGGGGGTCGAAACTCGGAACCCGGAACTAAAAACTCGGAACTCGAAACTCGGAACCCGGAACTTATTCATGGCACGCTACTCCTACCAGGCTCGTGACGGTTCAGGCGCTTTGGCCAGCGGCGTTGTCGCCGCCATCAGCGCCGAGGAAGCCGGCCGTCTGCTTCGCAATGAAGGCAAGTACGTCGTCCGCATCAACGAAGTCACCGAGGCGGACGCCGACGATGGTGAAATGTCGCTGACGCAGCACGCCAGGCGCGTGCGCAGGCAGGATGTCATCTTCTTCGCCCATCAGATGGCGATCATGATCGAGACCGGCGTGCCCATCAGCGAAGCCCTCGAATCGATCGTCGAACAGTCGGCCAATGTCAGCTTCAAGGCGGTCATGCGCGAGGTGGCCACGCAGGTGCAGTCGGGTCTTGAATTCTCCAAGGCGCTGGCGCGATTCCCGCGCGTCTTTCCGACGGTGATGACCAGCCTCATCCGCGCCGCGGAAGTGTCGGGCACGCTGGGGCAGATGCTCGACCGCATCAGCGACTACATGTCCAAGGAGATGCGCACCGCCAAGGCGGTCAAGGGGGCGATGATCTATCCCGCCTTCATGGTGCTGATGACCATCGGCGTCACCGTGTTTCTGCTGGCGTTCGTGTTGCCCAAGTTCTCGACGATCTACGCCGCCAAGGGGCAGGCCCTGCCCGCGCCGACGCAGGTGCTGCTGGCCCTGAGCGCGGCCCTGGTGGATTACTGGCAGCTCTGGCTCATCGGTTCGATCGCCACGATCGGCGGCACGGTTTACTTCGCGGGCACGGCGACGGGGCGTCGCTTCTTCGACTGGGTGAAGCTGTCAACGCCGCTGATGCGCAACCTCTTCACGCAGCTTTACGTCACCCGTTCCTGCCGCACGCTGGGCACGATGATCAACGCCGGCGTGCCGATGCTCGATGCGGTGGAGATCACCCGGCAGGTGACCGGCAACAGCTATTTCGAGGAGTTGTGGGACGAGGTGGATCAGCATCTGCGTCAGGGCATGCAGCTTTCGGATCCGCTCTTTCGATCGCCGCTGATGCCGCGCTCGGTGGTGCAGATGATCCGCAGCGGCGAGAAGTCCGGCCGGCTGGGGCAGGTGCTGGGCCGGGTCGCGGAGTTCACGGAGGAGGAGTTCGACCGCGCGGTGAAGGGGATGACGCAGTTCATCGAGCCGGCGATGATCGTGATCATGGGCAGCCTGATCGGCTTCGTGGCGATCTCGCTGCTGCTGCCGATCTTCAGCGTGGGCCAGGTGGCGTCGGGGAGTTGATCGTTTTTCCTCCGTCCGCCAGAGCCAGGGTCGTTTAATTCCTGGGTTACGTGCGGTCTGAAATCACAAATCACAATTCCCAAATCTCAAACAAGCTCCAATTCCAAAGGAAAAAAGCGGAAATCATGCGCGATCCGAATTCCTTGTTTTTCCCATTTCCGCATTTTGGAGCTTGTTTGGAACTTGAGCTTTGCCATTTGGAATTTTCCGACAAAGGCGGTTTGGAGAACCAGACGGCCCTGCCGCCAGGGCGAACGGCCCAATGCACATCGTTGATGGCGCGATAGACTGCGATCATTCGGTTCCATCGGGGCCGATGAATCGAAGGGAATCGCCATGACTTCTCCGCTGGTGGTGGTGACGGAAACGCTCGATCAGGCCTGCGCCGACTGGCTGGGCGAGCGCGTCGAGCTGGCCTGGTGTCCGCACGACAAACAGCCTGAGTTCGATGGGCTTCTGGCCAGGGCGGACGGGCTGGTGGTGCGCACCTACACGCAGGTGAATGAAACGCTGCTGGCCAAGGCGCCGAAGCTGCGCGTGGTCGGCCGCGCCGGGGTCGGGCTGGACAACATCGACCTGCCTGCGTGCCAGGCCCGGCAGGTGCAGGTCGTCTTCACCCCCGACGCCAACACGCAAGCGGTGGTGGAGTACGTCACCGCCCTGATGCTCGACGCCTTTCGTCCGCGCGGCACGATGCCCGATCACTGCGATGCAAATGAATTTCACCGGCTGCGCAAGGCGATGGTCGGCTCGCAACTGAGCGAACTGACGCTGGGCATCCTCGGCTTTGGCCGCATCGGCAAAAGGATCGGGCAGGTGGCGCACGCCATCGGCATGAAGGTGATGTGCAACGACCTGCTGCCGGAGGCTCAGCTTCGCAAGGCGGCGGACTATCCGTTTCAGGATGTCGGCAAGGGCGAGCTTTACCGCAAGGCGGATGTGCTGACGATCCACGTCGATGGCCGGGCTGAAAACCGCGGCCTCGTCGGCGAGGAGGCGCTGTCGCAACTGAAGCCTTCGTGCCTGGTGATCAACACCTCGCGCGGCTTCGTGGTGGATGTCGCCGCGCTGGCCAGGTGGGCCGGCGCCGTGGCCGGGCAGGGGGGGAGGGCGGTGCTGGATGTGCATGAACCCGAGCCGCCGCCGGGCGATTATGCGTTGTATGGATTGCCGAACGTGAAGCTCCTGCCGCACCTGGCATCGCGGACCGATGTGGCGCTGTCGAACATGAGCTGGGTGGTGCGGGACGTGGCGGCGGCGCTGGCCGGGGAACGGCCGCAGTACCCGGCATGGATCTGACCGCCGCTTGCGACGTAGCAACGTTCATCGCATGGACGCCCTCGCCTTGCCCGGCGCAGGCCCACCGGCTACCCTGACGCGAAACCAAGGAATTCCCCATGGAAACCATGCAAAAAGTGAAGCTGGCCCTCGCCGTCGTCGTCGCCATTGTCGTGCTGATCGTCGTGTTTCAGAACACGCACCAGGCGGAGCTGAAAATCCTCTTCCTCGAACCGATCAAGATGCCTTCGTTTCTCCTGCTGCTTATGTGTCTCGCCATCGGCTTCGGCCTGGGCTGGCTCAGCAGCGCCCTGTGGCGTCGCAAGAGGGCCAAGGCGGCGCAGGAGTGATTCATTTCATGCTCTTGAAAAGCTCCATCAGTTTCGCTTCGATCTTCTCGCTGGCGTTGACTTCGAGATAGCTCGATCGCGCCCGCCAGGTTTCGTAGCCGCCCAGGGCGTGTTGCCGGGGGGTGGGCCGTTGATCATTGCCTGATGAGATTCCTGAATAACCTCACATCCAAGCCGCTTGCGGCGTAGCAACGTACAGCGGTGGGTTATTCAGAAGTCCCTGACGCCTGTTGCCCAACGCCTTTGGGAAGACAGGAAAGATTGAGAAGACCATCGCGTGCTGAATGAGTTATGATTCATTCAAATCCCTCTCAGCGGAGGTTCGGCCATGCGTGACATCACCCTGTTCATCGCGTTCGCAATCGTGGCCTCCGCAACACTTGCCGACGACGCCGCCACGGTCTTTAATTCGCTCTACGGCGATCGCTTTTCGCAGGTCCAGCGATCGCGCGACTTCGACGATGATCTGGCCTTGGCGAAAGAGTTGCTGGCGGCGGCGGCCTCAAGTCTCGATCAGCCTGATCTGCTGGCCGTCCTCTGTCACAAGGCGCACGATCTGGCGTCGCGGAACCCGGCGGGATTCGGCGTGGCCATTGACGCGATGAAGCGGCTCGCGGCGAATGTCGAAAAGGACCGAGCCGTCGCGCGTGCCGCCGTCGCCGATCTGTTGACGCGCCAGACCCGCACCGGCTCAGCCGACCAACGCAAGGCCGCGGCGGACGAACTCGCAAGCTGGCTCGCGGCGACCGCCCGGCAGCAGGCTTCGGCGGGCGAGGGGGCGGAAGCGGTCAAGACGCTCCGCCGGGCCTTGGTCGTCGCCACGCAGTTCAAGCTGGATCAGGCGTCGAGCATCAAGGCGGAGATTGATCTGGAAACGCAGCGGCA
Source organism: uncultured Phycisphaeraceae bacterium (assembly GCA_964649195.1). GTDB lineage: Bacteria > Planctomycetota > Phycisphaerae > Phycisphaerales > Phycisphaeraceae > JTS-RE9. The sequence continues at coordinate 47,083 of CAZYPK010000011.1, read as the reverse complement.
GCGCGTGTTTGATGAGAAAACCAATCTCGAACAGCGCCTGCTTGAGAACGCCGGCGACAAGGCGGCGGCGGCGGACCTGGTTCGCCTCTGCCTGATCGAGTTGGATGACCCCAAAGGCGCGTACAAGTACGTCGATCGCGCGGACGATGCGGACCTGACGCGAATCGCCGCCCTCGCGGGCAAGCCCGCCGACTCGCTCAGCGCCGACGAGGCCAGGGTGCTGGCCTACTGGTATCACACGCAAGGCAAGAGTGCCGTTAGCGCGACCCTTTCTCTCCAGCGAACCCATCGCTACCTGACGCGATTCCTCCAGCAGCACACCACCGCCGACTTGGAGACGAAAAAGGCGGAACTGCTCCTGAAGCAGGTAAGCGATGCCCTTGCCCTTATCCTCGACCTCGGCGGCGGCGTGAAGGTGACGCTGGTCCGCATCAAGGCGGGCACCTTCACGATGGGCAGCCCGGCGAGCGAGAAAGGCCGCAATGATCATGAAGGTCAAAAGTCCGTGCAGATCACCGACGACTTCTACATGGGGGAGACGGAAGTGACGCAGGCCCAGTGGAAGGCGGTGATGAATACCACGCCTTGGAAAGGAGAGAAGTACGTCAAGGAAGGCGACAACCATCCCGCGACGTTTGTAAGCTGGAACGATGCGCAGGAGTTCGTGAAGAAGGCATCGGCGCTGACGGGCAAGACGATCCGCCTGCCGGCGGAGGCGGAATGGGAGTACGCCTGCCGGGCGGGGACGACGACGGCGTACCACTTCGGCGACTCGGATCGGAACCTGGGGGAGTATGCGTGGTACGGCGGCCTGGTGGGTGACGGCAACGCCAAGAACGAGCAATACGCCCACCAGGTGAAGACGAAGAAGCCCAACCCCTGGGGCCTGTACGACATGCACGGCAATGTCTGGGAGTGGTGCGAGGACAAGTACGATGACTCGTCTCGCGTTCTGCGCGGCGGTTCGTGGGACAACAATCCGGGCTACCTCCGCTCGGCCGGCCGCAACAGGCGCGCGCCCGGCCACCGGATCAACCACTACGGTTTCCGCGTCTGTGTTTCGGTTGCCTCGCCCGGACTTCCGTAGGCTCTGTCCGAAAACGCGATCAGAGATCCGACATCCGAGCCGCGCGGCTCGGACAAGGCATCAACCGCCCCCGGCCCCCCGGTCCCCCGGCCCCCGCCGCAATGACCTTGACTCCCGGCCTCCCGCTCTTACCCTTTCGATATGAAGACCACCCTTGACATCGATGATGAACTGTATCGGGAAGTCGAAAGCCTCTCCCGCGCGATTCACCAGCCGATCAGCGCCATAGTGGAGGATGCGCTCAAGGCCCGGCTCCACTCATCCGTGCCGGGGACGGGCAAACCGTTTGTGATGGAGGTTTCCAAGGCCAAAGGCGGCCTGATGCCGGGCGTTGACCTTGACAAGACATCGGAACTCATGAATCTTTAGCCGCATGATGCTCTTTGATGTCAACATCTTCATCTACGCATTCCGCACGGAAATGCCGCAACATGAACCGATGCGGAAATGGCTTGTATCCGCGATGAACGGCGATGAGACGGTGGGCATCTCCGAATTGGTTTTATCTTCGTTCATACGAATCACCACCAACCCCAGAGCATTCAAGGAACCAAGCGCCATGGAGGAAGTCGTTCGCGTCGCCCGCAGTTTTCGGGAACATGCGAACTGCCGGTTGGTACATCCTTCAAGTTCTCATTGGCCGATTTTCATCGACCTGTGCGCCTTGCCCTTTGTTCATGGCAATCTCGTCACGGACGCCTACCTCGCGGCGCTTGCCATCGAGCATGATTGCGAATGGATCACCACGGATCGCGATTTTGCCGGGTTCCCCGGACTCCGATGGCGACATCCGCTAAGCGAGTAGCGCACGTCATCTGTGTTTCGGTTGCCTCGCCCGGACTTCCGTGATGACCCTTTGCCTTGTCCACAGCCCCGACCTTCGTCATCAGTTGAATACCGGAGCGTGGCGGACTAAGCTTAGTCCGTGCCGTTGAAAGGACGCTTGGATGACCACGGTGAACATTCACGATGCCAAGACGCAGTTTTCCCGGTTCGTCGATCAGGCGGCTGCGGGAGAGGAGATCATCATCGCCCGCGCCGGCAAGCCGGTGGCGCGGCTGATGCCGCTGTCTTCGCCGCCGACCAAGCCTCGCAAGCTGGGGCTGGGCAAAGGGCGGTTCCATCTGCCTGCCGGGTTTGACGAGATGAACCGGGGCGAGATCGAGCGCCTCTTTGAGCATGGGGAATAATCCTGGCCCAACACGTTTACCTGCTGGACACCAACATCCTGCTCAGCGCCGTCATCGCTCCGCAGCGGCTGGCGGCGCAGGTGCGGCGGCTGCTGTGCGATCCGGCCAACACGATCCATTTCAGTGCGGCGAGCATCTGGGAGATCGCCATCAAACGGTCGCTCAGCCGTGCGGCCTTTGATTTTGAGCCGGGGGACATCCAGCAATTGGCCCTGGAGACGGGGTTCGCGGAGCTGCCGATTTTCAGCGAACACTGCCGCGCGATCGCCGCCATGCCCTGGCACCACCGCGACCCGTTCGACCGGCTGCTGGTGGCGCAGGCGCAGGCGTTGCCGGCCTATCTGCTGACATCCGATCAAATGCTGGCGGCCTATGGCGAGTTGGTGATGCCTGTCACTCTCAAGGCGTGACCATCGGGTGAGTGAGCGAGGTGGGTTGAGTCCGCGAAACCCACTATCGGCGGCCGGCGGGGACCGCGACATCCGAAGTCTGTTCACCACAGATGGTGGGTTTCGCGGACTCCACCCACCCTGCACCCGTCGTTCCACGGTTTCATTGCACGCTACAATGACGGGTGGTTTGCTGCCGCCCTTATGTCGCATTCACAATCCTTTTTCCGTTGGAGAAGAAGTGCATTCGTCGTTTGATCATTCCGAGTTTCCAGCCGTCCATCATCTGGTGGTGTTGCGGGCGTCTGACGATGTTCACGGGAAAAACCGGACCGGGTTGCCGGCCGGTGGTGATGGATCGTTCGCCCCGCTGATGCTGGAGTTGATGGCCCGTTCGCAGCGGGTGGCGGTGGTCGAGGATGCGCCTGCGGTGATGGTCGAACTGCATCGCGGCGGGCAGGCGGTGGTGCTGGCGGATGATCCGCGCACCGCGGTGATCGGCGAACTGATCGCGGCGGTCTCCCGCTACTACCCGCGGGTTTCGCTGTGGCAGGCCGGGCACGATTCGCACGGGCAGGGGCCGCTGTTGGCCCGCATCGTCGGCACCGCATCGGTCAGCGCCGCCAGTCAGCCGCACCGGATGCTCGATGACCTGCACTCCGAATCGGCTCACGCCCGACACCAGGAGGCCGGCCCCTCCGCCGCCATGGTCAGCGATGAGGAACTGGCCATGCTGATGAGCCCTTTCGAAACGGAAGACCCGCGCACGGGAGTGCGCGGGCTTTGACCGGTTGCTTTCAAGCGGATGCTTTTCATGAACGAATCCCTGAACCAACCCGCAGCCGCTTCGCGTCCGGTGACGCGGGTGCTGCTGATTGATGATGGTCACGGACTCTCCGCCCGGCTGGAGTCGGCGCTGCACAAGACCGCCCATCGCATCGAATCGCGAACGCTGCCCGGATACCTGATGGCGCTGGGCGATCTGGGCGTCGGCGATGATCCGCCGCACGCCATCATCGGCTCCATCGATTCGCTCAACGGGGATCTGCACGCCACGGCTTCCGCGCTGCATGAGCTGGCGCCGCACACGCGGCTGATCGCGGTGACGCAGTCGCCGCAGCGCGAACGGATGAGCATGGCGCTGGCGGCCGGCTTTGACGAATGCCTTTCCGAGCCGGCGGCTCCTGCCGATCTTTCGCGTTCGCTGGGCGTGGTGCAAACCCATGAGCACGATGAGCCGGACCGCGCCTCACCTTCCGCCGCCGGGCCTGTTGCGACACCGCCTGCCTTCGATACCGCGCTGCCGGACCAACTGCTGCATCCGCGCGGCGATGTGCTGGCCCAGGCGATGAGTTTCATTTCAACCCACGGCGGCATCGAGTCGGCGGCCTTCCTTGCGGAAGGCGAATCGGCGTCGCTGCCGACGGATCATGCGGCGGTTCCTGTCTCGCACATGGGGCAGGTCTTCGGTCAACTCCACGCGCCGTTGCCGGCCACCGCTCAATTGCTGGCCGAGCCGGCCGCGTGGCTTTCGCGCTGGCTGCTGCTTCAGAGGCAGCGGCAGGACCTGTGGCACATGGCGATGCGCGACGAGCTGACGCAGGCGTGGAATCGCCGGTATTTTCAGCGTTTTCTGCGCATGGCCATCGGCCGGGCCGCGCAGGACCGCACCGCCGTCACGCTGCTGATCTTCGATGTCGATGACTTCAAGCACTACAACGACCGGCACGGCCACAAGGCAGGCGACGAGATTCTGCGCGAGACGGTCAGGCTGATGAAGGCGGTGGTGCGCGAGAACGACGTGGTGGCCCGCATCGGTGGCGATGAGTTCGCGGTGATCTTCTGGGATGCCGAGGCGCCCCGCCGGGCCAACAGCAGACACCCGGCGGACATCGCCCGCGTCGTCGAACGCTTCCGCAAGGCCCTGGCCACGCACCGCTTCCCCAAGCTCACCACCGAGGCGCCGGGATCCCTGACCATCTCCGGCGGCCTGGCCAGCTACCCCTGGGACGCCCAGACCGCCGACGACCTGATCGACCGCGCCGATGCCAATGCCATGCAAGCCAAACGGCAGGGCAAGGACGGCATCACGTTCGGGGCTTCCGAACAGGCAGGCAAGGGGTGAGGGCAAACGCATATGACTTCGAGAGGGCGAGGCTCCGAGAGGGCGAGGCTCCGGGAGGGCGAGGCTCCGGGAGGGCGAGGCTCCCGCCGAGCCGTCTGTTGACGAAGCCTGTCCGCAGGCTGAGGAAACAGAACTCGCGCGGAGGACTATCAGAGACTGCCAGCTATCGGCAGTGCAAGGCGCAAGTTTCTTCACTCGGCCTTTGAGGCCTCGTGAAGAACGGCTCAGCAGGAGCTTCGCCCTCCCATATGCGCCGGCCCTGACTCAGGGGTAATGGCGCCGCACATTTTTGTTGGATTTTCCCATTGATGTGGTACAATGAATCGCTCGGACTTGTGAATGACGCAGCTTCACCGTGAACTGTGCATCCATCAATCCCTTGAATTTCCGGCAAGAGAAGGAACCCTCCATGACCCGTCGCATCCCTTTCGCCATGACCGTCGGCTTTTCCGCGCTGATCGCGGTCGGCCAACCGCAATTCGCCACGGCGGTGCCGTCGGTGCTGCTCGATTCCAATGCGGGCAGCGCGACGTTTTTCGACGCCTTGGCCAGCGCCACCGATCTGGTCAACACCGGTCAGTCCACGCTCGGCAGCGTCACCACCACGCGGACGCCCAACTTCGGTTTCCCCGGCCTCAACAACGGCACCGCTGCGACCAACACCACGGTCTCCACGTTCTATCGCAACACCGAGACGCCGGCTTCCGTCACCTTCAACCTGAACACCGCCGTCAACACCAACGGCTACACGATCCAGTCGATCAACACCATCGCGGGCTGGGCCGGGGTCAACATCACCCAGGCCAACCAGCAGTATGAGGTGCTCGTCAGCAGCGTCGGCGATCCGACCTTCCGCTCGCTGGGCACCTTCACCAACGCCCCTTTCAGCGCCAGCAGCGCCGTCGATTCAAGCACGCATATCAACATCACCGACACCACCGGCGTGCTGGCGGACAACGTGGATCGCGTCCGCTTCAACCTGATCTACCCCGGCTTCGTCGGCAACAACTCCAACCCCGGCACGGTCTATCGTGAACTCGATGTCGCCGGCATCGCCTCCGCCTCAGCCGCCGTGCCGCGCATCAACCTCATCCAGAACGGCAGCTTTGAGACGCCGGTGGCAGCATCGGCAAACCAGACCTTCACCACCGGCAGCCCGTTCGATGCCAACTGGGTCATCAACGGTGAAGTCACGCTCGTTCGAGGCGCCTTCAGCACGATCGCCTCCGATGGCGAGCAGTGGCTGTCGCTCGAATCCAATCTCAGCACGTTCCCTAACAACGACGCCACCATCAGCCAGACCATCGCCACCACGCCCGGCCTCGAATACGACTTGGTCTTCGACTACACCGCTCTGGGCAGCGGCAGCGTGACCACCCCCTGGGAATTGTCGTACGACGTGGGCAACGGCCCGGTCAACCTGTTGATCGGCAACACCGCCAATCTGACCATCGGCGCATGGCTCAACGAAACCCATCGCTTCACGGCCACCGGCGCCAGCACCACCATCTCCTTCACCGGTCTGTCGAAGATCAACGGCTTCTTCGGCGCAGCCATCGACAACGTCGGCGTCTTCCAGGTGAACATCCCGGAACCCGCGACCGTTTCGCTGGGGCTGCTGAGCCTGGCCGGCCTGATGATTCGCCGCCGCCGGGTGGTGTGAAACACGGAACAACAACCTGCAAACCTGAGTTTTGGATAAGCCCCGCCCGGAAGGGCGCGGGCCAGAGGGCGACCGATCCACAGCGTGTTCACGAACAAAAACCCGATTTCCCAATCAGATTCGCTTCCATTAAAACCGTCGACAAAATGTTCATCGGTCACCCCCTGGCCCGCGCCCTTCCGGGTGGGGCTTAAGCGAAACTCAGATTGCAAGCAACCCCGCTGTCGAGGCGGGGTTTTTTCTTGCGCATCACCCCAAACCTCTCAAACTCCGGGCGGGGCTTCACGTCGCACCATCGGCCTGTGCGGGGACGAACAGGTTGCCGATGCGGGTGGCCAGGACCGCCGGCAGCAGCAGCATCGTGCCGATGAATGCCGCCACCAGCATCAGGCACATCAGCAGGCCGAACTGCGCCACGGGCTGGAACGTGGTGCTGAAGAACACGAGCATGCTCAGCGCCGTGATGGCGGTGGTCTGAATCAGCGCCCCGGCGCAGCGGGCGTAGGCGTCCGCCAGCGCCTGATTCTTGGTCATGCCCTGCGACAAGGCGCGACGGAACCACGTCAGGTAGTGAAGCGTGCCATCCACGGCAATGCCCATCGCCACGCTGGCGGTGAGCATCGCGCCCACATCGACCATGAAGCCGAACCAGCCCATGAAGCCGAAGATGATGATCGCCGGAAAAATGTTGGGCAGCATGGCGATCAGCCCGGCCCGCACGCCGCGAAGCAGGATCGACAGGGTGGTGCAGATGAGGACGAACGCCATGATAAAACTGTGGAACAGGCCGTGGAGCAATTCCTGCTGCGCCGCATGAACCAGCGGAACGGCCCCCGTGAAATCGGCGGTGACCCCGGCCTTCAACGCGGCAGGCAGCGCGGCAAGGTGGCCGGTGATGCGGGCCTCAACCTCCTCGATCACCTGGTCGTAAGCCAGCTCGTTGAACGCTTCAAAGCGGCCGGTGATGCGCCATCGCTCGGAGGTTGCGGGATCGTCATCCTTCGTCCCGGCGCTGAGGTAATGCTGATCGACGAAGAACTGCCGATTGGATTCCAGGCCGGCGTTGATCAGCTTGCGTCGCACTTCGCCGACCAGTGCAAAGGGGTTGCGGCGGGGGGGATCGGTGGCCGATGGGTTGCCTGCATCGCGTCCGGGGGCGGGGGGTTCCATCGCCGGCGCCCAGCTTGCCGGCGAGATGGTGCCGCCGACATGGTTGATGGAGGCGAGCGTCTGCTGCACGTGGGCGATCAGTTCCATGCGCTCGAGCATGTTGAGCTTGTTGGCGCGGTTGTCGAAGTCGATGACGATCTCGATGGGCACCAGGGGACCGATGTGATCCTCAAGCCATTTCATGTCGGTGACCAGCTTGTGCTGCTTCGGGAAGAAGCGGGATGCCTTGACGGAAGTCCGGGTGAAGATGATGCCCGCCGCCGCGATGAGAAAAAGGATGGCGAAGAGAGTCAGCAGATATCGCCTCGCTTTGAGGATGCCGTGCGCCATGCGCCTGAGCCAGCGGGCGGTTTTGCGTTCGTTGCTCATCGTCTGCGGCAGCGGGTGGCCATCAACATCGGCAAGCCTGCGCAGCGGGTATCGCTCGAACATCACCGGCAGCAGCAGAAACAGGAACAGCAGCGAGGAGAGCACCCCCCAGGCGCCGAACAGGCCGAAGTCGCGCACCGGCTGAATGTGGCTCACCGCCAGCGACATCAGCCCCACCGATGTCGTCGCCGCCGCCAGCGTGCAAGGCAGCCAGGCCGCGCGAATGGCGCGGATCGGCGCGCCGGACAGGCCATGATGGCGCACCGCGTCCTTGTAGTAGTTGGTCAGGTGAATGCAGCCGGCGATCGAGGTGACATACACCAGCACGGGCATCACCACCAGCACGAGATTCATCTGGGCGCCCGTGTAGTGAACCGTCGCATAGGCGAAGCCCGCCGTGTAGAGCGCGGTGATGAACACCATGATGGTCAGGCGGATTGATCGCAGCGACAGAAAGGCGAGCAGAATCGCCGCCAGGCCCGACAATCCGGCCAGTTGATCGATGGCCGCCAGGCTCTCCACATCGATCATCGCATTGAACACCACCTCGCCGCCGATGCGGACCTCCTCGCGCGGCAACCCCATCTGATCGGTCGCGTGCAGAATCGCCCGCAGCGTGGCCACGCGATCACGGTTGCCCGCGTCCGTCAGACGCAGCAGCACGCAGCTCGTGCTGCGATCCTTCCCCACCAGGATGCCCTGCAACCGGTTCAGCGCCTGGTCGCGCGAAAGCTTCTGATCAAAGGGGGCGTCCAGCAGTTGCCGCACCGCCTGCCTGCCGCTGATCGCCTCGCTGAACAGTTTCTCGCTGGCCTGCGGCGGGCCGGGCGCCTGGACCGAGAAGATCGAATCGATGCGGGCTGCAACACGTTGAAGAAGCGATGGCCGATGATCCTGGCCGTGGGCCGTGGTGTAACGCATGATGGCGATGGCGAACTGATCGAGCCTCACATCGTCAAGCGAGGCGTTGAGCCAGGAAACGATGGCGAACTCGTCGGCGCCGAAGCTCGCCCGGAAGCGGTCGTACATCGCCGTCTGGGCCAGATCATCAGGCAGCCACTGGCGAATGTTGTTGTTGTTGCCCTGGGCCGACTTCATCGCGCCCCACAAGACCCATGGCAGCAGCAGCAGCAGCGAAATGACAATCGGCGATCCAAGCCGGGCGTAGATCGAACGGGGCACGGGTGTGATTCGGGTAATCGGTTTGATCGTCATGATGCAATGCCGCGCAGCCTGCCGGAATGCCATCGGTCCATCGATGCCCCCCGGATAACCCCCGGATGACCCCGCGTCAAGGCCAGATCATAACGAACATTCCGCGAATGCTGTTTCATCATCTACAATCCCGGCGCATTTGGCCGTTCGCCTTGGCGAACGGAGTATTGGATGGTTCCCGGAAAGCGGATGCACCATGAACGAACCCCGCGCCATCTGTTCCGATGCGCAGCAACGCATACGGTCGGCCTACGATGCGGACCGCTTCGCCGCCGCCGGCCGGCAGGTGATCGGCCTGCTCGGCGCCCATCTCGCCGCGGCGCAGGCTTCGCGCGGCAGCGTGCTCAACTGGAGCGATCCGCAGACGATCTGCGATCAGGCCCGGGCGATGCTGAACGTGACCGCCGCTCATTCTCCGCTGCGCGATGAAGCCGCGTTTTTGCGCGAGATCGCGCACCTGGTGGAACTCACGATTTCGCGCGGCCAGACGCTGCACGATCCTCGCTACATCGGCCATCAGGTCGCGCCGCCGCTGCCCACCGCGGCACTCTTCGAAGCCGTCTCCTCCGTGACCAACCAGGGCATGGCCATCTACGAGATGGGGCCGTGGGCCAGCGCCGCCGAAGACGCCATGGTGCAGACGCTCGGCGAGGCGCTGGGCTTCGCCCCCGGCAAGTTCGCAGGCGTCATCACCTCCGGCGGCTCGCTGGCGAACCTCACCGCGCTGCTCACCGCCCGCAACGTGGCGATGAAAGATGCCTGGCGAAAAGGGATCGCATCCTCCTCGCCGCCTCCCGCGCTGGTCGCCCACGATGAAACGCATTACTGCGTCGCCCGGGCCGCCGGCATGTTGGGCATCGGCACGGATCATGTCGTCAAGGTTCAGACCGATGACCGCTGCCGAATGGTCCCCGCCGATCTCGATCGCCGGCTTGCCGCATTGCGCCGAGAGGGACGACCGATCATCGCGGTCGTCGCCGCCGCCTGCTCCACCCGCACCGGGGCCTTCGATCCCCTGCAAGAGATCGCAGCCATCTGCCGGCGCCACGCCGTCTGGCTGCACGTCGATGCCGCTCATGGCGGAGCGGCATGTTTGAGCAATCGGTTTAAGCGCCTCCTCGCAGGCATCGAACAGGCCGACAGCGTGGTCTGGGATGCCCACAAAATGATGCACGTGCCGGCCCTGTGTACCTTCATTTTTTACCGCGAAGCCGCCCACCGCTATTGCGCCTTCGAGCAGGACGCCCCGTACCTCTACGATCCCACCGCCCCGAATCTCGCCGACTACGACAGCGGCCTCAAGACCGTCGAATGCACGAAACGCGCCGCCGCATTCGGCCTGTGGGGCGCCTGGTGCCTGCACGGGCGCAGACTCTTCAGCGACATCGTGGAGACGACCTTCGACATGGCCCGGCAGTTCCACCAACTGCTCAGCGAGGCGGATGACTTCGCGCCGCTGCACGAGCCGATGTGCAACATCCAGATGTTCCGCCACCTGCCCCCGGCGCTGCGCGACGCCTCCCCGCAGCGCATCGGCCTGTTCCAGTTGGAGCTTCGCCGCCGGCTGATCGAGTCCGGCCGCCACTACATCGTGCCCGGAAAATGGAACGGCCACGGCACCCTGCGCGCGGTGGTGATGAACCCGCTGACCACGGCGGAACATCTGCGCGGACTGATGAACGGACTGCGCGAAGAAGGCGCTCGACTGCTCACCGGAGCCTGACGTGGAGGCCCGCCAATCCCTCGGCGCAAGAAAAAAAATCCCTTTGGCCGCAAGGCCGAAGGGCGATTTCCGTACAACAGAAACTCCTGGATACCCCACCCCCGCATCCAAGCCGCTTGCGGCGTAGCAATCCCCTGTTCGCTGTAACACCCTCAACAAAAATAACTTGCCGTGCAATAGCGATTAAGATAAAGTGGCTTTATCTCAGGAGACTGGCATGGCTGATTGGAAGTTTTACGGTGATCGCCGATGAACCGTCAACCTCCGCCTGTCGATCGACTCTCATCGTCTGGGGCCAAAGTCGCCCTGTTTCGCGCGCTCTTTCGCGGGCGCGACGATGTGTACGCCCGCCGGTTCGAGAATCTCCGCACGGGCAGGTCGGGCTATGCGCCCGCGTGCGGCAACGAGTGGGTTCGCGGCGTGTGCGACAAGCCCCGGATCAAATGCGCCGCCTGTCCGCACCAACGGTTTCTGCCCGTGACCGATGATGCCGTCCGCCGGCATCTGTCGGGCCGGGATGATGCGGGGCGCGACTTTGTGATGGGCGTTTACCCGCTCTTGCGCGATGAAACATGCTTCTTCCTGGCGATCGACCTGGACAAGCAACACTGGCGGGAGGATGCTCTGGCGGTGCTGGAAACGTGTCGCCGACTCGGCCTGCCGGCGGCGCTGGAGCGATCGCGCAGCGGAAACGGCGGCCATCTATGGCTGTTTTTCGATGAGGCGATTCCCGCCGCGCTGGCCCGCAAACTCGGCGCGCACCTGTTGACCGAAACGATGGATCGGCAGCCCGGCATCGGGCTGGATTCCTACGACCGATTCTTTCCCAATCAGGACACGCTTCCGCAAGGCGGGTTCGATCTGCTCTGCTCTGAAGCGCGCCTCGCCATCGAACTGGACGGCGCCCAACACCTCAACGATCCTCAAGCCTATCGCCGCGACCGCCGAAAAGACATGCTCCTGCAGGAACACGGCCACTTCGTGCTGCGGTTCCTGGCCGAGGATGTCGGCAAGCAACTCGACACCGTGCTCGACACGATCCTCCGCGCACTGTCTCGGCGGCCTGTCTCCGACGCAAATCAAGGCCGACGCATCTAAACTCCCGCTTTCAGCACGCAAAACAGATATTCATCCTGCCGGCCGGCCTTGAAGAACCGGGTGATGGCGGTGTCGGGGCGGTCGTCCATGATGAGCCTCCATGCTCGTGGGGAAAACGATGCAGGAGAATCATCGGCGCGATTCGGCAAATCACCGGCGAAAAGACACGTTTTGATGCGTTGGCCCTGCGCCAATGGCGAAGTCGGCTTTCTTGCCACACATCTGCGCCGCCCGTATCCTTCGTCTGCACCGTCGGCAAGTATCCACCCGGTTTGAGCGCGTTTTCTTTTCGACCAATGGGGGTTTGCCTTTTGTCCGTCACGCCCTTTCAAGCCTGCTACTTCGCGCACGAACTAACCCGCCTCGGCGCGGTTGGTGAATTCGATCGTCTAAGCACAACACTCTTCGATTCCAAGGTCGATCTGAACCCGCATCAGGTCGAAGCTGCCTTGTTCGCCGTCTCGAATCCTCTCCGGCAAGGTGTCATCCTCGCTGACGAAGTCGGCCTGGGCAAGACGATTGAAGCCGGGCTTGTGATTTGCCAGAAATGGGCCGAGCGAAAACGAAAACTCATCGTCGTCACGCCCGCTCACATCCGCAAACAGTGGCAGACGGAACTCACCGAAAAGTTCAACCTTCCCTCCATCGTGATGGATCGCAAGGTGATGAACGGCCTACGCCGCGATGGTCATCCGAATCCCTTCGATTGCGGCAGGATCATCGTCGTCTCCTATGGCTTCGCGGCCCGCATGAAGGATGATCTTCGGGCCGTGCCTTTTGATCTGGTCGTGTTCGATGAAGCCCACAAACTCCGCAATGCTTATCAGCCAAGCAGCACATCCGGCCAGGCCGTGCGCTGGGCCTTCGAGCTTCGGCAGAAACTCCTGCTCACCGCCACCCCGCTGCAAAACAGCCTGCTCGAACTTTACGGCCTGGGCTGGCTCATCGGCGATCATGTCTTCGGTGATCGCGGCTCATTCCAGACCCGCTACTGCAACAGCGGCGGCGACCTTCAAGGCCTTCGCACTCGCCTGAGCCAGTTCTGCAAGCGCACGCTCCGCAAGGACTGTGCATACATCGACTACAAAAAGCGACAGGCCATGGCGCATTCGTTCGCGCAGACAGCGGATGAAACATCGCTCAACCGCGATGTCACCGCATTCATCATGCGAGAAAGCAGCTACGCTTTCCCACAGCAGCAGCGCCATCTCATCGAGATGATTCTTTTCAAGACGCTCGCCTCATCGCCGCATGCACTGGCGGGCACGCTGCACACCATCCGCGCCCGTCTTGTCGCGATTCGTGACGGTCTTTCAGTGGAAGAAGAGACTCGCTTTCTCGAAGCACTCGCTGCCGATGAAGACCTTGATGTGGACAGCCTGCTCGAAGAGTTCGACGAACTTGACGCAGAGGACGCTGAGGATCGACTCGTCGATGGCCGCCTGCTCGCCTCCGAACTGGCGGAAGTTGATTCGCTCATCGCCCGCGCCGAGCGAATCACCAGCGACAGCAAGTCCAAGGCATTGCTCACCGCCCTCGAATCCGCCTTCGCCCGTCTCGCCGAATTGGGCGCCCAGCGCAAGGCTCTGATCTTCACCGAAAGCCGTAAGACGCAAGCCTTCCTCGCCGCATTCCTCGAAACCAACGGCTACGCGGGCAAGGTCATCACCTTCAACGGGTCCAACATCCACCCCAGCGCCAAACAGGCCTACGACCGCTTCACCTCGCGCCACGCCGGCACCGACAAACTCACCGGCTCCAAGGCCATCGACATGCGCTCCGCCCTCATCGAAGCCTTCCGCGAAGGTGGTGAGATTCTCCTGGCCACCGAAGCCGCCGCCGAAGGCATCAACCTCCAGTTCTGCTCGCTCGTCGTCAATTACGATCTGCCTTGGAACCCCCAGCGCATCGAGCAGCGCATCGGTCGCTGTCACCGCTACGGCCAGAAGCATGATGTCGTCGTCGTCAATTTCCTTTCACGCGACAATGTCGCCGACCATCGTGTGCAGGAACTGCTCCAAAGCAAGTTCAAACTCTTCGATGGTCTCTTTGGCGCCAGTGATGAAGTGCTCGGGTCGATCGAAGATGGCGTTGATTTTGAAAAGCGGGTGCTGGCCATCCTCAAGACCTGCCGTACCGAGGATCAGATCAACACCGCCTTCGATCAGCTCAAGCGCGACATGGAAATCCCCATCTCGCAGAAGATGGCCGCCGCCCAGCAGCAATTGCTCGAATACTTCGATGCCGATGTTCACCAGCGCCTGAAGCTGCGCGGCGAAAACGCCAAACTCGCCTTGGATCGCGTCGGCGAACGCTTCTGGAAAATCACCCACTGGGGTCTGGCAGGCAGCGCCGAATTCGATGACACGCGCTTTGGCTTTCACCTGCCCTCTGCCCCGGCACCCGACATCCCCGCCGGGCAGTATCGCCTGATCTCCACCGCGCGCAGCGATGACGACTTCGCCGCCACTGAAGCCCACCTGCTTCGCCTCTCCAGCCCGCTGGGGCAGTGGCTTCTGACCAAGGCCAGGAGTGAGCCGCTGCCCGTCGCTGCGGTGCGGTTTGATGTCACCCATCACGATCGCAAGATCAGCATGCTCAAGCCGATCATCGGCCAGTCCGGCTGGCTTCGTCTTGAAAAACTCACGCTCGACAGCGACACCCGCGAAGAGTTTCTGCTTCTCACCGCCATCACCGACATCGGCGAAAATCTCGATCAGGAGTTGGTGCAACGATTGCTTGATGTATCAGGAACGATCATCGAAATGACCGAACTCGATGGAGCCGCGGGTGCCCGGCTTGAAGCAGATGCAAAACGGCTCATCAGCGCCACCGTCGCTCGCGCAGCCGACTCCGGCAATGAGCGATTCCGCCGGATGCAGACGCAGATCAACCAATGGGCGGATGATCGCATCACCGGGGCTGAACTGGAACTTCAATCGATCAAACGCGAGATACGCGCCGCCAGACGGAATGCTGAAATCGCGGAGACCGTTCAACTCCGTAAAGACGCGGAGGAACAAGTGAGCCAGTTGGAGCGCCGTCAGCGCCGACAACGGCAGGCCATTTTCGAGTTGGAGGATGAAGTCGAGATTCGCCGGAAGAAGCTCATCGAGGACTTGAAGCAACGAGTCGAGCAGAAGTCCGGCAGTGAAACAATCTTCACCATTCGTTGGAGCGCGGAATGACATTACATGGGGAACTGCAATCGTCAGACAAGGTCGCCAGGGCAAAACACTCTGCGCTTCGCGTGTCGCGGCCCATTGTCAGAAAATCGTCCCGGCGCAGCTACTACGCAATCCTGGCGTCCGAAGGTGTTGTGTTTCTGCCAGAGTACAAACCTTTAGGTTATCTCAAGCAAGCCAATCTCATCCTCGCGGCTAAATCCGGCAATACCACAGCCATGCAATCGGTCTGGCTTGCCAATGCCCGACTGGCTTTTACGGTTGTCAATCGCTACCGAGTCCACTGGCAGGATGTACCCGATGCTGTTCAAGCAGCTCAACTTGCATTTGTTCGCGCGATTGAGGGTTTCGAAATCGAACGGCTGAACGAGTTCTCCACCTACGCATATCACTGGCTCCGAAACGTCGTGCAACGACATCGTTGCAGAACGCTCTATTTCATCCGCATTCCTGTCCACATCATCGAAGCCTATCACGCATTCCGACGAGAAATAGTCGATGCTCCCTCTCGAGCAGCTTGGTTTGATGCGCGGGCCGCTCAGCTTGATCGCGATCCCAGCCAATACCAGCTCCTCATGCGAATTCATGGACTCGCCGAGCCGGTGTCGTTAACCCCTCGCAGTCTCATCTCGAATGAATCGCACTGCCCCCTCAATCGTCTGGTCGATGCCGCCACCTCTACTGCCCTTCACGAGGCATTGGACTGCCTCGCCGACCGCGACCGCCTGATCATCAAATACCGTTATGGACTCGATGGCCTGCCGGAACTCACCCTTGAGGAAATTGGCGGCAAGCTGAACCTCACCCGTGAACGTGTCCGTCAGATTCAGGATAGAACCGAATCAAAACTTCGTTGGATGCTCGGTCATCTCGATCAGAACTGGTGAAGTGGTGATCATGGATCAAGGCCAGTGTCTCGCCTTCCCCCGTGCGTTCATCCGACTTATCATCGCTCACAATCAACACCGAATCATCGGACAGGCCCACGCACCATGCCCACCACACTCACCGAATCCAGGTTCACCACCCTCAAGGCCAAGCTCCGCGAGCTGTTCGAGCTGGACAAGTCCGATCTCGACTTCGGCATCTACCGCATCATGGCGGCCAAGAACAAGGAAGTCACCGACTTCCTCGACCGCCAGCTCAAGGATGTCGTCCGCGAGACGCTCGCATCGCATGGGGCTGGCGAATCCAATCAGGTCCAGACCGAACTGGAAAAGGTCATCGCCAACCTCAAGACGGCTGAAATGACCGAGGATGAAATTGAGACGAACCGTAAGGTGATCGACCTCCGCGCCAAAGTTGCCGCCGCCGGTGGAGCGTCAGGGGCCGAACTCGAAGCGGACATTTACAACCACCTGCTGGCCTTCTTCTCCCGCTATTACGATGAGGGTGATTTCATCTCCAAGCGCCGCTACAAGGGCGATACTTACGCCATCCCCTACGCCGGCGAGGAAGTCACGCTCCACTGGGCCAACAAGGACCAGTTTTATATCAAGAGCGGCGAGTGGCATAAGGATTACCGCTTCAGAGCAGGCACGGAGGCACAGAGGCACGAAGGCACACAGGGGGGACAAGGGAGAACCGTCCACTTCAAGCTCGTCGCCGCCACGCAGGAGAAGGACAACGTCAAGGAGGCCGACAGCGCCAAGCGGAGGTTCATTCTCGTTGCCGAGAATCCTGTTGAGGTGGCCGCGGATGTCCTGACACTCAAGTTCGAGTTTCGCACTCCGACGGAGGATGAAAAGAAACGCCTGGCCGAGGAAAAGCCCGTCCGCATCTTCGGCGGCAAATTTGATAAAGAGTCAGGCGGCACCAAGGGCGATGAACGCGAACAGTTCTGCGCCGATGCCGAGGTCCGCGCCCTGGCCGCCTTGACGAGCCGCGCCTGTCAGGAAGCGGATTCTCCGGCCGCTGCAACCCCTCCCTTACGGTCGGGGCTCGTTTCGGATTGGATAACGCTTATTTCAACCCCGGCACCCACCGCTTCCGGGGGCATGCCCAACCGCACGTTGCTGGGCAAGCACCTGAACAACTTCACCGCCCGCAACACCTTCGATTACTTCATCCACAAAGACCTGGGCGGCTTTCTCTCCCGCGAACTGGATTTCTACATCAAGAACGAAGTCGTCCGGCTCGACGACCTCGAAGCCCTTTCGGGGGACCACCTGCTCCGCGTGCAGGGCAAGGTCAAGGCTATCCGCCAGCTCGCCGGCCGGATCATCGCCTTCCTCGCCTCCATCGAAAACTTCCAGAAGAAACTCTGGCTCAAGAAGAAATTCGTGCTGGAGACGAACTGGCTGGTCACCATCGACCGCATCCCGCCCGCCTTGCGCGATGTGGTGGCGAGCAACAGGACACAATGGGAAGAGTGGGAATCGCTGGGGTTCAAGCCCGCGGCGACAAAGAATGCCGGACTATACAGTGACGCCCAATGGGGAACACGGGAATATATTGACGCGAACGACAAACTGGTCGTCGATACAAAGCTGTTCAAAGACCACGCTCCGACATTAAAATATGAAATAATTGCAAATGAAGCCGTTTACGGCACGCAACTTGCCCCCCCCCCGAACATTTTGGAAGCTGGAATGGTACGTCGATAGATGGAGCGACGACTGGAATATTGATTCATTCAGAGAATTTTCAAGCGTTGCAGGCAATTCAATCACGTTATCAAGGTGATATTCAGTGTGTCTATATAGATCCGCCGTATAACACTGATTCGACGCCGCTTATCTACAAAAACGGCTATCGTACGTCTTCATGGGTTTCGATGATTGGGGGGCGATTGGATATATCGTTTCAGTTGTTGAACGATACCGGCGTTAAAGTAATTGCGATTGATGATACAGAAATGGTCAATCTTTCCAAGGTATTAACGGAGATTGCGCCGGCATACCGTCTTTCACGGATTACTGTAATTCATAATCCAAAAGGCTCCATCACGAAAGATTTCAACCGAATTCACGAATACTCATTATTCATGACAAAAGAAGGCCTCGCAGGCTGCATCGCCCGAACGCTTGAAGAGAACGAGACTCCGCGCAAGATGCGCCGCTGGGGAGAGAATTCACTTCGTATTGATCGGCGTCCGTCTTTTTATCCAATTTATGTAAGAGATGGAAAGATCGTTCGTATCGGCGAGGTGCCCCCTGATGAGTTCCATCCCACCAGCCGAAATGTACAGTTGGGCAATGGCGAAGTTGAGATTTGGCCGATCGATCAAGATTCACCCTGCGATCCGCATCGAATTGAACGCCGATGGAATTTTGGGTTGGATTCAATACAGTCCAATCTCCATCGCATCATGGTACGTGAGGTCAACGGATCGCTGGACTTGTTTGTTACCCACGAAGAGACCGTTGCAAAAACTGTTTGGAGCGGTGGAGAATATGATGCAGGTAACTACGGCAATACATTACTGATCAATATTCTTGGGCAGAAGCTCTTCGATTTTCCCAAGTCTATACGGCTCGTTGAAAAATGTCTCTCATTGGTTCTTTCTGACAGGGAAGTGCCTGCGGTAGCGCTAGATTATTTTGGTGGATCGGGAACAACCGGTCACGCCGTCGTGAATCTGAATCGCATCGACAAGGGGAGCCGACGCTTCATCCTCATCGAAATGGGCGATCACTTCAATACCGTCCTTAAACCCCGCATCACCAAAGTCCTCTACTCTCCGGGCTGGAAGGACGGCCAAGCCCAGACGCACGGCCAAGGCGCCTCCGCGCTGGTGAAATACTTCGCTCTCGAATCCTACGAAGACGCCTTGAATAATCTGCCCGCGCCGCAAGGTCTGTTGCCGGTGACGGCGGACCCCCGGGATGCGGCGGTGAAGGATGCGCTGCTCACCTACGCGCTGGATCTGGAGCTTGGGCCGCACCTGCTGGATTTGGATATATTCGCCGATCCGTGGGGTTATTCGATCAATGCGCAGCAGGCGGGGAGCGATGAGATCGTTCGCCAGCGCGTGGATCTGGTGGAGACGTTCAATTACCTCATCGGCCTGAAGGTCAAGAGCTATGGCCCGATCGAGCGGTACAGCGCCGAGTTTGAGAAAGCCGAGCATGCCGAGGGATTGGGGCGCGTGAAGGTGAAGGGCCGGCTGCGCAAGGACACTTCCGGGGATTCCGGGGATTCCGGGGATTCCGGGGATTCCGGGGATTCCGGGGATTCCGGGGGTGGGCCGTTCGTGTTCCACCGCGTTGAAGGCGAGATCAACGATGATCAGAACACCCGCGTCCTGGTGATCTGGCGCAAGCTGACGGGCGATGCGGAGAAGGACGCGGCGGCGCTGGACGCCTGGATGGCCCGACACCGCGAGACGACCACGGAACGCAGCGACTACCGCGAGTACCAGCGGATTTACGTGAACGGCCCGGTGACGCTGGCGCAGCCGACGCAGGAGATTCGCACGGTGTACCCGATCGAGCAGACATTCAAGGATCGGATGTTTGAAAATACAGATGCCCTTGGAAGCAATGGAGGTGCCACATGAACAATGAAATCGTGACCACGGGTGGACCTTCCGGCGCCGGTGGCGGAGGCGGATTTTTTCTGTACCAGACGGCGGACGGACAGACGCGCATCGATGTGCGGGTCGAGGCGGAGACGGTCTGGCTGTCGCTGATGCAGATGGCCGAGCTGTTCCAGCGCGATAAGTCGGTGATTTCGCGGCACATAAGCAACGTCTTTGAGGAAGGGGAACTGGATAAGGAGGCAGTTGTTGCAGATTTTGCAACAACTGCCGCTGATGGGAAGACGTATGAAGTGACGCACTTCAACCTGGATGTCATCATCTCGGTGGGCTACCGCGTCAAAAGCCATCGAGGCACGCAATTTCGCATCTGGGCGACGCAGCGATTGCGCGAATACATCATCAAGGGTTTTGCGATGGATGATGCCCGGCTCAAGAAGGCCGGCGGGGGCGACCACTTCGAGGAACTGCTCGCCCGCATCCGGGACATCCGTTCCTCCGAGCGCGTCTTCTGGCGGAAGGTGCTGGACATCTACGCGACCAGTGAGGATTACGACGCGAAGGCTGTGACCTCGCAGCGGTTTTTTCAAACGGTGCAGAACAAGATGCACTGGGCGATCCACGGCCAGACGGCGGCGGAGGTGATTCATAAGCGGGCCGATGCGACCAAGCCGAACATGGGGCTGACCGCGTTCGCCGGTGATCGAGTGCGCAAGAGCGACATCGAGGTGGCAAAGAACTACCTGACGGAAGAGGAGATCAAGGCGCTGAATCTGATTGTGTCGGCCTATCTGGATTTCGCGGAACTACAGGCGATGAACCGCAAGCCGATGACGATGGCGGGCTGGATTGCGAAGCTGGATGATTTCATTCGCATGACGGACCGCGAGATTCTGACGCATGCGGGGAAGATTTCGCATGACCGGGCGATGAGCAAGGCGAGCGAGCAGTTTGAGCTTTATCAGAAGCAGCAGGCATCGCTGCCGCAGCCTGTGGATGTGCATTTTGAAGAGGCGGTGAAGCAGATGAAGCAATTGGAGAAGCAGGCCAAGCCGCCCAAGAAGGCTCCCGGTGGGAAGAAGAAAGGCGGGGCATGATGGCGAAACGCGGTGCACAGGGCGTGGTGAAACGATCGAAGCCGAAGCCGGATTTCCACCGGCAGATGGTGCTGTTTCAATGGGCGCTGGGGAAGTTTGGCGTGGGCAGCCTGTCGGAGTTTTGTTCGCGTTTTCAGATGTCGCCTGACAGTGCGGAGGGGGTGGATGATCGCACGGGGCTGCACCGGTTTTACGAGATGATCGCGGGGGTGCTGCCGACGGTGACGGATGGGAATGTATTGCCTGGCGACCGGCTGCGTGCTTATGAGCAGAACCTTCTGGAGCACACGCAGGCGATCAACACGGCGAGGCTGCATCACGGGCAGCAGAAGATCGAATGGAAGTATCACCAGTACCTGGCGCTGCTGTTCACGGAAATGTTTCTGGACAGCTACTTCACGGATGCAGAGCAACTGCGCGACGAGATCAACGCCCGGATCGCCAATCACAACATGGAGCGAGTGGCGGAGGATCGGGAGATTGATTGCGTGACGCCGTTTGATGCGGACGGCGTGGCGCGGGAGCAGCTTGCCAGGCTGGCCTTCTGGTGCGCGACAGGCAGCGGCAAGACGCTGCTGCTGCACATGCACATCAGGCAATTCAAGCAGTATCACAAGCGGGCCTATGACGCGGGACGCTGGCCGAAGCTGGATCAGGTGATCGTGGTGACGCCCAACGATGGCCTGAGCCGGCAGCACATGCAGGAACTGAAGCAATCAGGCTTCGAGGCGATTGCCGCGGGGGAGCAAGGCATCGACGGTTTGTTCTCGCAGCAGGCGCGGGAGGCGATCAAGATTCTGGACATCCACAAGTTCCGCGATGACCAGGGCAGGAACACCGTGGCAACGGAGAGCTTTGACGGGTGCAATCTGATTCTGGTCGATGAAGGGCATCGCGGCGCGGGGCGCGGCGAAGATGGCAAGTGGATGCGCCGCCGGGATGAGCTGGCGCAAGGGGGATTCTGCTTCGAGTACTCGGCGACCTTCAAGGAAGCGGTTCAGGACGATGATTTCATGAGCAACCGCTACGCGAAGAGCATTCTCTTCGACTATGCCTACCGCAGCTTCTACCGCGACGGCTACGGCAAGGATTTCACGATTCTGAATCTCGATGATGATGCCATGCAACGCCGATATCTGACGGCGGCGATGCTGCTCTTCCATCAGCAGATGAAGGTGTGGAAAGATGGCGGCGAAGCGATGAAACCATTTCGCATCGACAAACCGCTCTGGGTTTTTGTCGGGCATACGGTCGTGGGCAAGGCGGCCACGGCGGACGACAAAGGCACAATCTCGGATGTCGTGGAGGTCTTGCTGTTCATCAAAACGTTTCTGGCCGATCGGGCCGGTTCGCAGGCGCTGATTGAGAGCCTGCTCAATGAAGGCTTTGTCGATCAGCAAGGGCGCGATCTGCTCGCCAACAAGCTGCCTCATCTGAATATCGCCGGCGATGTCACCGTGCTGGCGAAGCGGCTGTATGACGAGATCCTCGCGCAAGTGTTTCACGCTCCAGGCGGTGGCTCGCTGGCGGTGCAGATCATCAAAGGCGCCGAGGGTGAACTGGCGCTGAAGGTGGGCGAGGCGGACCCGTTTGGCGTGGTGAACGTGGGCGATCCGGCGGCGGTGGCCCAGGCGTGCGATGAACACAAGATCACGCGCCTCGAAGATGACATTCACCGCACCTCTCTCTTCAACGGTATCAATCGCGATGACAGCTCGATCAATCTGCTCGTCGGCTCCCGCAAGTTCACCGAAGGCTGGAACTCGTGGCGTGTCTCGTCGATCGGCCTGATGCGGATGGGCAAAACCGAAGGCACGCAGATCATTCAGCTCTTCGGGCGTGGCGTTCGACTGCGCGGGTATCGCATGAGCCTGCGGCGTTCGATGGTGCTGGCGACGAAGCCGCCCGTGCCCAGGAACATGAGGCAGGTCGAGACGCTTCAGGTCTTCGGCGTGAAGGCGACCTACATCAAGAATTTTAAGGATTGGATTCTGAGCGAAGTGCCCGAAGCGATTGAGAAGGTGATCTGGGATTTGCCTGTTGTGAAGACCATGCCGGAGCGGAAGCTGCGGACATTGCGGCTTAAGAAAGAAATCGACGGGCAGAAGGTGGAACGAGGGACCGCGTTTCACAAGCTCGGCCCGTTGGTCGTGCTGCGCCCGCCTGGTGCAAGCAGAGAAGACGCCTGGCTGCGCCATCACCCGACGAAGCTCAACTGGCTGCCGCGCATCCAAGGCCTCGCCGGTGAAGCGAGCCATGTTGGTACGGCGCTTGGAGTGACGGTGGAATCACCCAGGCAGAAGTTGACGCCCATTCATGTCGCGCTTCTCGACATTGATGAACTGTTATTCGGGTTGGAGGCTTTCAAGGCTTCGCGCGGCTTGGATCGTTTGCATGTGGGTCGTGCCGCCATCCTCCAGCTTTTGTCGCATGGCGGCTGGTACGAATTGCTTGCCACGAAGAACGACATGCGGCCGGATCGTTACGAAAATCGGGCACAGTGGCAGCGGATCGCGCAGCAACTGCTCAACAATTACGCCGAGCGGTTTTATCGGTTTGTGCGTGGCCGCTGGGAGTCGCCCTACCTGGAGGTGGCGGAAGTGGGGCCGGAAGACGACTTCATGCTCGCTGATGCCCCTGACAATGGGCGCTACTCCATCGAGACCAACGCGCTGGTGCAAACGACGGAAGAGATTGATCAGATTGGCGCGTTCATCGCCGGCCTGCAAACAGCATTAAAGGAGAGACCGCTGGCTCCCTGGAGTGCGGCTGGTGCGCATTGGAAAAACGTTCCATTTCCAGGCCACCTCTATCAACCGTTGCTTTATGTCGGCAAGAATGCACAGATCAGGATCAGCCCCGTGCCGCTCGATGCGCACGAGGCGGACTTTGTGGAGCATCTTGCCGCTTGGTGCGCATCGAACAAGGGCGTCGAAGTGTATCTGCTTCGCAATCAGGCGGTGACAGGGCTTGGGTTCTTCCAGGCGTCCAACTTCTTTCCTGATTTTCTGCTGTGGGTGTTTGCTGACGGGCGAGAACATCTGGCCTTCGTTGACCCCAAGGGATTGCATCATCACGACCGAAGCGATCCGAAAATTCAATTCGCCAGCGAAGAAATCCCCCGTTTGCAGGCACTTATTGATAAGCAGCCTTCCGATCTGATTTTGCACAGCTTCATTCTTTCAAACACTCCGTTTCTGGCGGTCAACTGGTCGAGCAACGGCGGTGGTGGCGTGATGTCGAAGCCGGAGTTGGAACAAATGGGCATTCTTTTTCAGGTAGATGACGCGACCACCTACATCGGCAAGATGATGGGGAACATCCTCACGAACAGATGCAGCGCCGCGGTCCCGACCATCAAGACTTAATTGATGCTTTGCCGAGTCTCGATCAGTGCATATGAAAACACACTGGAAAACAGGCAAAAAGTCGATCGTGGTCCGCTGATGACTTTTGCTGCCAAGGAAGGGGAATGGGCGATGCGGGACTCGAACCCGCGACATCCTCCGTGTAAAGGAGGCGCTCTGGCCAACTGAGCTAATCGCCCGGTGATCGGGTGTTGGAATCATATCGGATATTGGGCCGGTTTCCTGTGGCGGGGCGGAATGGTTCAGGAGGCGTCGCTTTCGACGGTCGCCTTTCCATACGCCCGGCCTTTCCAGCGGTTGCCGCCGCGGTGGTAACGCCAGATGCTGGCCAGGGTGATGGGGAGATAGATCGCGGCGCCCAGGGGCAGCGAGAAGGCGTAGCGCAGCGGGAGTTGGAAGTTTTTGCGCACCCCGTTCATCACGCGGGCCTGGAGCAGGATGATGGCCAGCGACAGCGCGGTGGCGATCAGACTCAATCCGCTGACGGTGATGCAAAGCCAGAGCAGGCTTGCGGCGAGATAGACCGGCGCGAGGGTCAGGGCGAAGAGGTTGGCGGTGATCAGGCCGGCGGCGATGTGCGGTTTGTATTCCATGCCGGCGTAGGCGTTTTTGGTCAGGCCTTCCCAGATGTCGCTCCAGCCTTCGTACATCCGGCAGGTGATCAGGCGCTGCGTGAAGGCGATCCAGACCTTGCCGCCGGCGGCTTTGAGCTTGCGGCCAAGGTTCACATCCTCGACCACTTGATTGCGCACCGCTTCGTGTCCGCCGATCCGGTCGTAGAGTTTGCGGCGGGTGAGGATGAAGGCGCCGGCGGTGAGCGTGTCGGGATGCGCGGGGTCCATCGCCTTGCTGACGGGAAAGAGGGCGAGCAGGGCGAAGGTGAGGGTGCCCATGAGAATGCGTTCGATGGCGGAGCCGAAGATCATGCCGGGGAAGAGCGAAACGATGTCGGCCTTTTCGCGCCGCATCGCCTCGACGGCGGTGCGAAGGCAGGCCGGGTGCCAGTGGATGTCGGCGTCGGTAAGACAAATAAGTTCTGAGTTCTGAGTTCCGGGTTCTGAGTTTTCAGCGGAGAGGGCCGGGCTTTGAATGGATGGCTCACTGCCTTTCAACTCGGAACTCGGAACTTTGAACTCGGAACTTACTTTCTTCCATTCCTCGTAGCCGCGTTGGATGGCCCAGCACTTGCCGACCCAGCCGGGGGGCGGTTCGATTTCGTTGCGGAGCGCGAAGAGGTGGGGGTAGCGGGCGGTGAGCTTGGCGGTGATGGCCGGGGTTTCGTCGCTGCTGTGGTCGTCGATGAAGACGACGGTGTAGTTGGGGTAATCCTGTTCGCAGAGTTCGACGAGCGTGGTGGGAAGAAAGGGAGCCTCGTTGCGGCCGGGGGCGAGGATGACCACATGCGGCAATTCGCGCGAGGCAGGAGATGCGGCATCAGCGGCGGCGGGTTCGAGTCGCTGCGTCACGTTCCGCCGCATGGCCGGCGACAGGTTGAACCAGAGCCAGGTGATGGCGATGACGATGAGCAGGCCGAGGTAGAGCCAGGTGAGCATGGGGGGAGCGATTTCGGATTTCGGATTTCGGATTTGGGATTTGAAATTGGGGATTTGGGATTGGGAATTGCAGCCTTCGAATCATGCTTCCACGCGGAGGATGGCGGACATGGTGTGGGCCTGTTTGGGTTTGAGGGTGATGGCGTTTTGGCCGACGTTGGCGGTTTCGATGCAGACCATGCCGGGCCATTCGTCGTCGCCGAAGTCGGCCATGGCCTTGGCCTTGTTGATCCAGGGGTTCCAGACGACGGTCGATCGGGATTCGTATTTTTCCACGACGATGCGGCGGTTGTGGCCGGGGTCGTGAAGGGTGCAGTGGGTGTCGGTGTTGAGGAACACGCGATCGGTTTCGCCGGTGATGGTGATGGGTTCCGGGGCCTGCTGCTTGAGGGTGAACTGATCGGTCTTGTCGATGTAGGTGGCGTTTTCCAAACCGGTGATTCGGATGTTGCGGGCATCGCTGACGGCGAGGTAGGTGTGCATCGCCGCTTCGCAGGTCAGATCAGGCGCGGAGGCGTCGAGCGGGTTGAGATTTCTGACGGTGAAGTCGAGGGTGAGGCGGTCGCCTCGGGCATCGAGGGTGATGGCATGGGTCGCGCTGAATCGGTGAGGCCAGAGCTGTTGCAGCGATGCGGACCATTTGAGGATGAGGGTGACGGTGACGGACCCGTCGGGCAGTCGTTCGACGGTCTTGAATTTCCAGTTGCGGTCGCGGGCAAAGCCGTGCATCGGCGCATTGGCGTCGTCGGCTCTGGGGCCGAACCAGGGGAAGCAGATGGGCACGCCGCCGCGGATGGGCTTGCCGGCTTCGAAGCGGCTGGCGTCGCTCATGAAGATGACCGGCGGCTGATTCGCGGGCTGAAAGTGCGTGACATGAGCCCCGTGCATGCACACATGGGCCTCGGCTCCGCCTGCATTGAGGATGGCGCGGATGAACCCGCCTTGCCCGATGTCGAAGCGAACGGCATCGGGGATGCCCATGTGCGAATTGAGCTGCTCAACGACTTCGTCGGTGGTTGGCATGACAGGAGTGTAGCGGAAAAATCGGGTTGATTGATGGGGGCGACCAGGGGATTGCTACGCCGCAAGCGGCGGAGGGCTGGTTCATTCCAGAACGACGTACTTCACGCAGACCGGCGAACCGACCTTGATCGACTGACCGGTGAGCGTCAGGGCGCCGGTGGCCTGATCGATGCGGAAGACGAAGACATCGGAGGTGTTCTGGTTGGCGGCAAGGATGAATTGGCCTGTGGGGTCGATGCCGAAGTTGCGGGGGGTCTTGCCGCCGGTTTTGGCGTGGCCCGCGGCGATGAGTTTTCCGGTGGCCTGATCGATGGTGAAAATCGCCAGGCTGTCGTGGCCTCGGTTGGAGACGTAAACAAACTTGCCGCCGGGATGCACCTGAATCTCGGCGGTCGAGTTGCCCTTGACCGGTTCGGGCAGCGTGGAGAGGGTGTGAATTTCCTCCAGCGCCCCGCGCTGCGAATCGTAGGTGAAGGCGGTGATCTCGCTGGTCAATTCGTTGCAGACGTAGGCGAACCTGCCGGTGGGATGGAAGGCGAAGTGGCGCGGGCCTGAGCCGGGCTTGACGATGCCGTAGGGAGGATCGTTGGGCGAAAGCGTGGCGGTTTTCGCATCGAACTTGTAGATGAGAATCTGATCGAGTCCCAGGTCGGCGCAGAAGGCGAAGCGGTTGTTGAGGTCGAGGTTGATCGAATGGGCGTGAGGCGCCTGCTGCCGGCCCGGGTTGACGCTCGAGCCCTTGTGCTGAATCGCCGAGGCTGCGGGCGCGAGTCGGCCATCGGCGGCAACGGGCAGCGATGCGACGCTGCCGCCGCCGTAGTTGGCCAGCAGCACCGCCCCGCCGGTGGCATCGACGATGACATGGCAGGGCCCGGCGCCGATGGAGGATTGCTTGTTGAGCAGCGTGAGCAGGCCGGTTTTCGGATCGATGGCGAAGGCGGAGACGGCGCCGGTCTTCCTGCCTTCGAACTCGCTGACTTCGCCGACGGCATAGAGATACTTTTTCGTCGGATGCACAGCCAGGAAGGAGGGATTGGTCGTCGTCGCCGCCAGAACAGGCTCGGTGAGCGTGCCGGTTTTCAGGTCGAACTCGCTGACGTAGATGCCCTTGCTCTCCTTGTTGGTGTAGGTGCCGAAATAGACCCGCAGCTTCGAAGGCGCCTGGGCCGCGGCCTGGCAGCCGGTGGCGGCAAGCAGAAAAACGCAAAGCGAAAAAAGCATGGCGAAGGTGCAACGTGTCATGATGAAACTCCGTTGGAGAAGCGGAAAAGGGAAATGGTAATGACTGAAGCGGGATGTTGCAGATCAAACCGATTTCGGGATAAGAGCCGCGACTCAACGAGTCGCGGACGTGAGCAGCCTGAAGGGTCGTCCTTCACGCGGCGGATGACCGGCATCGATCGCGCAGCGGTCATCGATACACTGTCGATGTGCGGTGGCTGGGGTTTGAGAAGTTTTGGGTGGCTGGGAAGTTTTGGGTGGCTGGGGCTGAAGAGCCGCGACTCAACGAGTCGCGGACGTGAGCAGCCTGAAGGGTCGTCCTTCA
>CAZYPK010000011.1:0-18702 GCA_964649195.1 uncultured Phycisphaeraceae bacterium | reverse complement strand
TCGATACACTGTCGATGTGCGGTGGCTGGGGTTTGAGAAGTTTTGGGTGGCTGGGGCTTGCGCAGAGCCTTCAGTCCCAGCCACCCACTGCGGACTCAGCCCCACCCGCCGAAAGTTTCAATACGCGCTCTCACACCGCAAACGACAGCACGCCCGATTCGGGGCCGCATGACCGGCAGATGTATCTGCGATTTCGCATCGGCTTGCGGTGGCGCGTGTACTGCTTGCGGCAGCCGGGGCACGTCGCCTTCCAGCGGCCGGTGGGCATGGCGGCTTCGCGGTCCAGCCGTTCGGGCCTGGCGCCGATCTGCACGCACTTGGCTTTCCAGCGCGGGCCATGCCCGGCGGCGGGACCGGCCAGGGCATGGGCGACTTCGTGCAAGATGGTGTCGCGGACGGAAGGCTCATCGTTGGCGGCGACGTAGAAAATGGAAAGCTCGATCAACTTCTCATCATGACGGCAAAGCCCCAGGCATCGCTTGCGGCGGTTGTAGGCGAACGCCCAATCATCCAGCCGGTGCTGCCGCATGATCGATTGGGCCAGGCGTTGTGCTTCGGGAAGCAGCATGGGGTTTCCTGTTCGCGGTCCGTATAAACCCGAGTTCGGGATAAGAGCCGCGACTCAACGAGTCGCGGACGGAAACAACCTGAAGGGGTGGCGCCAACGCACCTTTTTCTTTCAGCCTCGATCGGCGCCCGGTCATTTTCGCATCCCGTGATCCGCTGCGCGATGGTCACGCCATTCTTGTCGTTCACGTCCGCGACGTGTTACGTCGCGGCTCACTCTTAATCCCCAACTCAGGTTATAGGAAAGATTCAACCATTATCGCACCGATCGAGGGCGTTGCATTCCTAATTGTCGTCACAACCGGCACATCTTCACATCTCCCCCCGCTTCGCTGGACTGCGCACGGGCGATGATCGCACCATGAAACCCATTCAAAACGAAAATCCCGTCCGTTCCCTTCGCCTGTTCCGCCGGCGTATCTGACAGTTCACCTGCCTGCTTTCGGGAACGCCGGCCAGAGGCAGCCGGCAGAAAGGGTGGGTCACATGAAAATTGCCATCATTGGCGTCGGAGGCATCGCGGCCAACTACCGCAACTGCCTGGCGACCCTGCAACGACCGCTCACCGCGGTCTGCGATGTCGATGACGGCCTCGCGGAGAAGATCGGCAGGGAGGAAGGCTGCTCGGCCTACAACGACCATCAGCACATGCTCCGCGAGATCAAGCCGCACGTCGTCTTCGTCTGCATTCCGCCGGGCGCCCATGATCGGCAGGTGCGCGATGTGGTCGAAAGCGGCGCCGCGGTCTTTGTCGCCAAGCCGGTGGCGCTGAATCCGGTCGTTGCCGTGCAAACCCGCGATGCGATTCTTGCTTCCGGGGTGGTCAACCAGGTGGGCTATGTCGCGCGTCACTCGGATGTGGTGCTCCGCGCCAGGCAACTGGTCGCGGGGAGGAAGATCGTCATGGGGTCGGGACGGTTCATGTTTCGCATGGTCGCGGGCCATCCCTGGTGGGGCGATCCGCGCATGTCCGGCGGGCAGGTCGTCGAGCAATCGACCCACATCATCGACACCCTTCGCCTGTTCATGGGCGATGTCGAAGAGGTCCACGCCTTTGGCGCCCGCCATGTCTCGGCGGCGCGCATCGCCGACTTCGAGGAGTGCAGCGTCATCAATCTTCGCTTCGCAAGCGGCGCCATCGCCGGCGTGACCAGCTCCTGCGTCGCCCAGGCCGATGAGACAAGCAGCCTGGAACTGGTGGGCGATGAGATTTACCTTCGCATCAGCGGCGAATCGAAGCTGCACGGGCGGGTGCTTGGACAGAACATCGAATACCTCGGCGCCGAGCGCGGCTACTTCCGGCAGATCAAACGGTTCCTCGAAGCGGTGGAGAAACACGACCCCTCGCTGGTGACATGCACCTACGCCGAGGGCGTCAAAACCCTGGCGGTGACCCTGGCGGCCAACCTCTCGATGCGCAGCGGCCAGCCGGTGCGCGTGCGGGAACCGGCGCTGGCGGCGAGCCGGTGAACCACCCATCACCCCACCCATCATCCATCATCCATCATCCTCACCCATCACCCCAAAACTTCTCAAACCCCGGCGGTCACTTGCCCGCATAATCGATCACCCGGCTGATCTCCGCGCGGAGGTCATGCCGATGCACCACGCGATCAACGAACCCCTTGGCCAGCAGATGTTCGCTGCGCTGAAAGCCTTCGGGCAGTTCCTGGCGCACGGTGTTGGCGATGACGCGCGGCCCGGCGAAGCCGATCAGCGCCTTGGGTTCGGCGAGGATGACATCGCCGAGCATGGCGAAGGAGGCGGTGACGCCGCCGGTGGTCGGATCGGTGAGCACGGAGATGAACAGGCCGCCCGCGTCATCGAGCCGCGCCAGGGCCGCGCTGGTCTTGGCCATCTGCATCAGGCTCAATGCGCTCTCCTGCATGCGGGCGCCGCCCGAGCAACTGACCACGATCAGCGGACGATTGGCTTCGATGGCCAGCTCGATGGCGCGGGTGATTTTCTCGCCCACCACGCTGCCCATCGAACCCATCATGAACCGGCTGTCCATCATCGCCAGCACCACGCCGCGCCCCTTGATGTACCCCTTGCCCGCCAGACACGCATCATGGTGACCGGTCTTCTTCGCTTCGCTCTTGAGGCGGTCCTTGTAAGGCTTCAGGTCCACGAACTCAAGCGTGTCAACGGGCACGACATCCTCCCACATCGGCTCGAAGCTGTCGGGATCGCAAAGCAGCTTCGCACGCTCATCGGCGCCGATGCGGTAGTGATGCTGACACTCGGGGCAGACCTGCTTGTTCTGCTCGACATTCTTGCGGTAGAGCATCGCCCCGCACGAGGGGCAGCGCATCCACAGACCTTCGGGCATGTCGGTCCGCTTGCCGGTCTCGATGGCCTTGTGCCAGGTGCGGGGATCACCGGCTGTTGAACCGGGGCTGGGGACCTGCGTCATGGTCGTTCCTTTGGGAGTCGTGTCGTGCATGAAAACAACCGGGATTCCTGAACAACCTCACATCCAAGCCGCTTGCGGCTTCGCAATGAATGAAGGCGATTGCAAAATGGCCAATATCCATTGCAAATTGCAAATTGGAGGGAAAACGCGACACTGTCTTCACATTTTTCAATGGCCATTTTGCAATGGATGTTTTTCAATCGTCTTGTCTTTACACTGTGAGGCTTCACCATGCGCATTGTACGTTTTATCGATGACAAGGGCCAAATCCGCCTGGGTCGCATTGCCTTGGGTGAGATTCCCGCTGAAGCGGAAATCCTGGCCGGCGATCTGTTTACCGGTTCGCTGGAGCCGACGGGTGCGAAGGCGGCGATCCGTAAGCTGCTGACACCCTTCGCACCGGTCAACATCTTCTGTATCGGCGCCAACTATGCCGAGCACGTGAAGGAATCCGGCCACCCGATGCCCACCCAGCCGGTCATCTTCATGAAACCGACCACCGCGATCACCAATCCCGGCGATCCGGTGCTCATCCCCCAAGCCTGCGCGAGCGGCCCGGAGGTGGATTATGAAGCCGAACTGGCCATCGTCATCGGCAGGACCTGCCGCGATGCCGGCGAAGCCGACGCACTCAAATATGTTCTGGGCTACACCGCAGCCAACGACATCTCCGCCCGCAAGTGGCAACGCCAGGGCGGCGGCGGCCAATGGATACGCGGCAAAAGCTTCGACACCTTCTGCCCCATCGGGCCTTCCATCGTCACCACCGGCGACGGCGAGGATGAAATCGCCGACCCGCAATCGCTGAAAATCAGCCTCTCGCTCAACGGCCAGGTCATGCAGGAGAGCACGACAGGCGACATGATTTTTTCCGTGGCGACGATCGTGAGCTTCATCAGCCGCGACACGACGCTGCTCCCGGGCACGCTGATCCTGACAGGCACCCCGCCTGGCGTGGGCTTCGCGCGGAAGCCGGAGGTGTTCATCAAGCATGGCGATCGGATGACGGTGGAACTGGAGAAGATCGGCAAGCTGACGAGCCCGGTGGCCTGATCCGAGCCGCAACTCAACGAGTCGCGGACGTGAGCGACAAGAATGGAGTGGCCATCGCGCGGTGGATCACGGAACGCAAAAACGACGATGCGCCGATCGACGCTGAAAGAAAAAGGTGCGTTCGTCAACTGAAGGCTGAAGGCTGGTGGTCCCTTGGCCGGGGCTTGCGCAAAGCCTCCAGCCCCAGCCACTCAGCCGCGACTCAACGAGTCGCGGACGCGAACAGCCTGAAGGGGTGGCCCAGCGCACCTTTTTCTTTCAGCCTCGATCAGTGCCCGGTCGTTTTCGCATCCCGTGATCCGCCGCGCGAAGAACGCTCCTTCAGGCCGCACACGTCCGCGACGTGTTACGTCGCGGCTTTTATGCCGACCGGGATCAGGTTTTTGAATATATTTGAAAGGCGGGGGCCTGACTTTTCCAATCGGGCCGTCTATGATCCCCCACCGATTGCCATAGCGGTCGTTCAAGCGTCAACGTCCGAATCGGGGGACAGCATGGACCGATGAACCGCCCCTTCCAAACCCGGTAAAGAGAATCGAGCCTATGGCCACCATCCCGCTACCGCATTCGACGATCGATGGACAGGCGTTTCTCAACTTGACCTTGCCCGCCATCAGGAACTGCGATGCCGCCACCCTGGCGCAATCGGTGCTCAGCCGGTGGACGCCCGCCCAGATCTGCAAACTGCTCAAACATGCGAATGTCGATGTCCGACGGGTCGCCACGGTGACGATGGGAATGATCGGCGACATGAGCCATAACAGTTGCCTGACCCACGCCCTCTCCGATGCGGATCGGCAGGTCAATCAGATGGCCGAACATGCCTTGTGGTCCATCTGGTTTCGCAGCGGAAGCCCGCAGGCGGCCCGGCCGTTCCGCGAAGGACTCGAACACCTCTCCGCCGATCAGCACGAAACCGCCATCCAAAAGTTTCACCAGGCCACGACAGTCGATCCCGACTTCGCCGAGGCTTACAACCAATGGGGCATCGCCTGCTTCCTCGCCGCCCGGTATGACGAATCGATCAAGGCCTGCCGCAGGGCCATTCAACTGGTCCCCACGCATTTCGGCGCGATCTCCGGCATGGGCCACTGCTTCGCCCAGCTAGGCGAACTGAACCTGGCCCTTCGCTGCTACCGCAGGGCCCGCCGCATCAACCCCCATCTCGAAGGCATCGCCGATGCCATCACCCGGCTCCAAACCAAGATCAGCGACATGAGCGATTCCGGCTTCTTCGAGCTGGACGCGATCGCGCAGTAGGTTCCTGAGATTGTTACAAGCCGAAGCGTCCTCGCTGCGCGTCCTGAAAGCCCCCTTCAATGGCTATACTGAACGCCTGAGATTTTCACTTTCCCACCGCAGGGTTCAAGGATGAGCCGACGCCGAACACCGCTGGAGCATCTTCGCCGCCATCTGCGTCTTCGCCGATGGGGCACGGTGGTCACATTGCTGGCCATCGCCGGCGCGATGGTGGCTGCGGTCTTCACCTCCATCTCCGGCTGCGAATCGACGCCCACCGCAACGCCCATCCGCACCAGCGGCATGAATGTCGCTTCCGTCCGCAGCGAGCCGATGGTGCGCGTGCGCGTGCGAAGGGCGGTGCCGGTGATCGAAGTCGATTCACCTTCGGGGCTTCGCATCGGTCCTGTCGCGGCAAGTCAGCAGCGCGTGATGCAGGGGCCGCTTCGCATATCGCATGATGGCGAGCAGTTCATCCTTGCCCCCGGGGGCCCCAGTGCCCCCGGAGCTTCCGGGGGGCAGCCGCTGGGTTGGAATCTGCCGAGTCTGGTGATCACCGCGGCCCAAGGCGAGACGGTGAATCTCGACCGCCAGGCCTATCCCGCGACGATCGTGATTCATGCGGCTCGCAGCACCGTTGCCAATCAACCGACGCTTGTGGATGCGATCAATCACGTGCCGATGGAGCGGTACCTGCCGGGCGTGCTGAGCAAGGAGCTTTATGCCTCGTGGGATTACGAAACCTATCGCGCCCAGGCGATCGCGGCCCGTTCCTACGCGATCACAGGTTTGACCACCAGCCGGTCGAGACATTTCGATCTTGAATCCACGCAGGCCAGCCAGGCTTACATCGGCGCCAACGCCCATCAGAAGGCGATCGATGCGGTGCGAACGACGCAGGGCATCGTGCTGGCGTATCAGGATGATGTGCTTCAGGCTTACTACTCCAGTTGCTCCGGCGGCACCGGCCAGGATGGCGCCGCGATCTTTCCGAACCAGCGCGACCTGCCGCCGCTGCGCGGGATTCAGCAGGGCGACTGGGGGAAGGAGAGTCCCTACTTTCGCTGGTCGATCGTGATTCCCCGCGTGCTGCTGACCCACCGCATGGCGGCATGGGGCAAGGCCAACGGACATGCCATCGGCTCGTTGCAGATGATCCGCGAGGTGCGCCCCACGGCCGCCAATGCCGTGGGCCGGCCGACGCAACTGACCGTCTTCGATCAAAGCGGCAAGGCTTATCCGCTCGGCGCCGAGCAGTTCCGCTTCGCGTGCAACCATGCCGGTTCATCAGCATCACCGGCCACCGCTTCGCCGCTGCCGCCGCTGGATTCCAAACAGATGGTTCGCAGCAGCCACGTCGCCGTCACCGTGACGCAGAATGAAGTCCGCATCAACGGCGCAGGCTACGGGCACGGCGTGGGCCTGTGCCAGTACGGCGCACAGGCGATGGCGAAGCAAGGGTACGCCGCGCAAGCCATTTTGCAGTTCTACTATCCCGGCGCTGATTTGCGAAAGGCGTACTGATCATTCGATTTCCCTTCATTCGGAGACGCCAAGTGCTCGCCGCCACCGATCATTCATCCCGTGTCATCGCCAACGCGCCGTCCGTCTTGATTTTGACCTTCGGCCTGCTGCTGCTGAACGGCTGCACCGCCCGCGTCTCCACCGATCCGATCAAGGACATGACCGACCGCGAGCTTTCCGCCGACTGGCGGCTCGATGCGGCCAGGCAGGCTGAAACGGAATATCCCAACGACCCGCGTCGATACGAAGCGTTGCACAAACTGGTCTGGGATCGCGGCCATACCGCCGAGCTGCGCATCTATGCGATCGATCAGCTTGTGCAAATGGATGAAAAGGATTTTGTCGAAAAGCTCGATCGCCGAATCGTGCTGATTCCCTACGGCGAAGCGCTCGATCACATCCACCGCGTCGGCAAGGAGCGAGGCTGGCCTCAGCTCACGCCGATGCTCGTCAAGCGATGGGCGGTGCCCCAGCATGGCGAACCGGATGATGACCGCACGGAGCGGCGATGGATCAGCGAGCTTAATCCGGGACGGCAGGTGAAGGATGTGGTGTTTGATGTCTTCACTTCGCCGCCGGACAGGATCACGGATGTGCAGCGTATCGGCGCGTGGGCCTTGCTCAACCGCATTGCGACCAAGGATGAACTGATGGCCGCGCTGGAGCGGGCTCCGCAGTCCACGGCTCTGGTGACGGACCTGAAGGTTTGCGCCGCCGAGCTGCACACCTTGCCGCGACATCGCGAGGGCGTGAAATGGCTCTACTACCTGCGCGATCCCGCGCGCACCGAAATATGGCGACAGGCCCGCGCCCAGGTGGCGCGGCTCAACGCACAGCAGCGCGAGAACCTTGAAATGAGGCACCTGGCGGTGCTGCCTCATGCGGATGGCGCGATCTTCAGCATGTCGAAGGATGATCTCTATCAACGGGTCCATGCCGCCCTCGCCGCGCAGCAGCACCATTTCACGGGCGCGGAAATGACCGGCCTCGCCGTCGATCATCCCCAGCGTTTGCACGACTGGCGATCCAAACTTTCCTGGGCCGACCTGGCCGCCATCGACACCCTCTGGCGGCTGGTGCAGCACCCCGCGATGCGGACCTCGCTCTTCGCCCAGGCTGATCGTGACTTCAAGAACAAGGCCGCGGAGCACGGCGGCGTCATCGACATCGGCGCCGCCGAACCGATCGCCCGCGAATATCCCCCCATCGTCCGCTACTCGCATGATCGCCAGTTCACCCCCAGCGAACAGATGATCACCCACTGCTACACCGGCCTGGCGCATTACCATTTCCACGCCCAGGAAAAAAAGAACGCCGAGTTCGCGGGACCGGGCAAGGGCGATCTCGACACCGCGGACCGGCTCGATCTGAACTTCCTCGTCTTCACCTTCGTGGATGAGAATCATCTGAACGTCGATTACTATCAGCATGGCCGGGTGGTTGTGGACCTTGGCACGATTTCACGATAATGCTTCGCGGCATTCCCTCTTCCTCTGCTGGAGCGAATCATGTTTCCTCATCGCCGCATGTTGATGTCCCTCGCCCTTGTCGCGCTGCTCGGCGCGGCCGCTTCCGGTCAGCCCGCCAAGCCTGCCGCCTTCGATGCGGACAGGCTTGCGAAGGTGCCGGAGGTGATGAAGAAGTTCGTCGATGAGCGGAAGGTGGCCGGCGTGGTCACGCTGGTGGCCACGCGGGACAAGGTGGTGCAGCTTGAGGCGGTGGGCATGGCGGACATCGAAGGCAAGCGGGCGATGTCGCCTGATTCGATCTTCTGGATCGCCTCGATGACCAAGCCGATCACCGCCACCGCCCTGATGATTCTCGTCGATGAAGGCAAGGTGAACGTCGATGATCCCGTCTCGAAGTTCATCCTTTCGTTCAAGGATGTGCAACTCAACGGCAAACCGCCGGCAAGGGAAATCACGCTGCGCGATCTGATGTCGCACACTTCGGGCATCGGCGAAGCGGGCGCCTCGCAATCGGTGGCGGGCTTCACGCTGGAGATGATCAGCGACCGCATCGCGGCAACGCCGATGAAGTTCGAGCCGGGCGAAAAATGGAACTACGGCAGCGGCCTGACCGTCATCGGACGCATCGTCGAGATCGTCAGCAAACAGAACTATGCCGACTTCGTGCAGCGACGCATCCTCGATCCCGTCGGCATGAAGGAGACGACCTTCCATCTCACCGCCGCCCAGCTTCCGCGCGTGGCGAAAAATTACAAGCCCGGCAAGGACCGGCAGGGGCTCGAAGAATCCCCGAATCCTTACGTGCCCAAGGACCCCGCCCAGAAACAGACGCCCAATCCCTCCGGCGGCCTTTTCTCCACCGCCGGCGACATGGCCCGCTTCTACCAGATGATCCTCGGCGGCGGCCACATCGACGGCAAGCGCATCCTCTCCGAGAAGGCGGTCAAACAGATGACCAGCCTGGCCCACGATGGCCGGATCGTCACCGGCTTCACGCCGGGCAGCGGCTGGGGGCTGGGGTGGATTCTGGTGCGCGAGCCGCAAGGGGCGACCGCCGCCCTCACCGCCGGTTCACACGGACACGGCGGCGCCTACGGCACGCAGGGCTGGATCGATCCCAACCGTGGCATCGTTTATGTGATGATGATTCAGCGCACAGGCTTTGGCAACGGTGACGACTCGGACATCCGCCGGGCGTTTCAGGGCGCGGTGTTCGAAGCGATCAAGCAGTGATCGCCTGAGTTTCGCTGAAGCCCCGCCCGGAAGGGCGCGGGCCAAAGCGTGTCCAATCAACAGCGTCGAATGGCTGGGGCTGAGTCCGCGAAGCCCCGGCCACCCGACGCAAATCGAACGCCGCTTGGCCCGCGCCTGCTCCGGGGGCCGGGCGGGGCTTACGCGAAACTCAGGTTGATCGCTACTCCACCGGCATGTCAACGATGCGGATGCAGACCGGTTTGCCGTCGATCACATCAAGCTGTTCGATCTGTTGGAGCGCCGCAAAGAGCGCGCCCTGCCTGGCCTGGTGGGTGACGATGACCAGCGGCACGAGCTGTCCCACGTTCGCCTCGTGCTGCGAAATGGCCGAGAGGGAGATGCCCGCATCGCCGAGGATCGCGCTGACCTTCGCCATCACGCCGGGCACATCGCGCGCGGTCATGCGGATATAGAACCGGCTGACCAGATCATCGGCGGCCACCGTGGCGACCGGTTCGTGCTTGTCGCTTTGCAGGTGCATCCTCTCGCAGGCGATCGGATACCAGCCGCCGGCGACATTGAGGATGTCGCTGACCACCGCGCTGGCGGTGGGCATCCGCCCCGCGCCGCGGCCATAACTCATCGTGTGCCCCACCGCGTGGCCATACACGCTCAGGGCGTTGAACGAGCCATGCA
This sequence comes from uncultured Phycisphaeraceae bacterium, assembly GCA_964649195.1. Lineage (GTDB taxonomy): Bacteria > Planctomycetota > Phycisphaerae > Phycisphaerales > Phycisphaeraceae > JTS-RE9. Next base: position 8,544 of record CAZYPK010000011.1, on the reverse strand, counting down.
CCTGCGCCAGCGGGGCGTCGGCGTGAATGAAACTTGGGTGAACGCGAAGCGAAAGACGGGAAGGTTCGGGATTTGATTTCGGATTTTGGATTTTGGATTTCGGATTTCGGATTTCGGATTTCGGATTTGAGATTTGAGATTCGAGATTTGAGATTCGAGATTCGTCTTCCTGCCTTTCCTCCAACTCGGAACTCGGAACTCGGAACTCGGAACTACCCTGTCTTTCCGCAATCGCCAGCAGTTTGATGTCGTAGCCCAGTTCCCTGGCGAAGCGCAGGTCGGCCAGGTCGAGCGCGTCGATGCCTTCGTTCCAGACGTCGTTCTCGTGGACGTTCACGCCGAACGCCAGCGACGCGATGACCGCCAGTTTCTGCGCCGCATCCTTGCCGGAGACATCCAGCGTCGGGTCGGCCTCGGCGTAGCCCCTGGCCTGGGCCTCGGCAAGTGCGACGGCGTAGGACTTCCCCTGGCGGGTCATCTCGGTGAGGATGTAGTTGCAGGTGCCGTTGAGGATGCCGTACAGCGCATCGATGCGATTGGCCATAAGCCCGAACTGCATCGCGGTGATGACGGGGATGCCCCCGGCGACGGCGGCTTCGAAGGCGATCGAGACATGATGCTTGCGGGCCAGCGCGAACAGGTCCGCCCCCTCGGCGGCGAGCAGCGCCTTGTTGGCGGTGATGACATGCTTGCCCGCTTCCAGCGAACGGCGGACGTGCCGGCTGATGACGCCCCGCCCGCCCGCCACTTCGACGATGATGGGCATGTCCGGCGTTGCGAAAAAAGCGTCGGCATCGCTGGTGATCCGCTCCGCCGGCAGGCCGCTGGAACTGGCCGCCCTGGCCGCGTCGCGCACCAGCACCCGGCGAATCTCCACCGGCCTGCCAAGACGCCGGGCATAAAGCGAGGCCTGCTCGCGCAGCAGTTTCACCACGCCGCCTCCCACCGTCCCGCAGCCGATCATTCCGATACCGATCGCATTCGATGCCACTGCCACGCTCCTTGATTTGCACGGGATCGCTTCGGATCGGTCCCACGGTGCGCGAGAAAGATAGCAGGAACCCCGGGCACAGGCATCATTCCCTTGTCGTTTCCTGAAGATATCCGGTCGCTTCCTTGCGACTCCTGTCTTACAATGATGCCGATGACACCTCCACCCCTTGCAACCGATGATCAACTGATCCTGCCGCTGTGCTCGATTTTCCGCAGGTTTCTCAAGCGGCAGGGGCTTAAGTTCACCCCCGAGCGCGCCCAGATTCTCGACGCGGTGCTCGGCAAGGAAGGCATCTTCGAAGCCGACCAACTGCTTTACGAAATGCGATCCGCCGGCCACCGCGTGAGCAAGGCCACCATCTACCGCACGCTCAAGCACCTGATGGAGGCGAAGATCATCAACGAAGTGCTCATCGACCCCAGGCAGGCCCATTACGAGCTTTCATTTGGCCGGGAACCCAAGGGGCATCTGGTCTGCATGGAGACGCACCAGGTCATCGAGTTCGAGGTGCCCGAACTCGTGGACCTTCGCGATCGCGTCTGCAAGGAGCATGGCTGGGAGCCGTTGAGTTTCCGCGTGGTGGTATATGGCCGCAGCCCGGAAGCCAGGGCGGCGGAGAAGAGCGAATGACATCTGCATTAGCTTTCAGCTTTCAGCTTCAAGGCAGAAGATGTCCCCGGAGGTTTCATGTCCACCTTCTACGGCACCGGCACCAGCCTGGTCGATGCCCGGCAGATTGGCGCCGGCGCCTACAGTTGCATGCGCTGGGTCACCTTCTTCTGGCTGCCCATCTTCCCGCTCGAACAACTGGTCGTCCGTCCCGGCGGCAAAGGCGCCTTTGCAACCGGCGGCAAGTTCGGCGTCTCCTATGAATATGCAATCCTGGGCAGGGAAGACATGGACAAGGAACGCATCAATCGTGTTTACCTGCACTCGGTCGCAGGTCTGTTTCTTGCCGCGGCGCCCATGATCGCATGGATCGTGATCTGCAACCCGACCCAAGGCGTTCATCAATCGGAACCCGCGAAGCTGTTCGGACTCTTTTCGATCCTCTGGATTCCAGCCGTCGTCTGGTACTTTCAGCATCGCAGCATGAAGCTCTTCCGCTCCATCGGCGCCCGCAGCAGGTATGATTGATCCCCGCCTTCACACCTCTTCCAGATCGCTCTGATCGATTGGCCGGCTGATCACGTAGTTGCCGCTGATCCACCGGCCCAGGTCGATCGTCCTGCATCGCTTGGAGCAGAAGGGAAATCGTTCCTCATCCGCGGCGACCATTTTGCCGCAGATGGGACACTTGCTCTTGCCCGCCGCTTGCGGCGTGGCAACGAACAACGCCTCAATCACCGCGACAAGGGAGGCAAACCGCCCGCGCCATGTGCCATGCGCAACCAATTCCACCCGCCGCGCATCATCGCCTGCATGAAACAGCCTGACTTCCAACCGATCTTCCCCGACCAGCTCATCGAGCCGGTCGGCCCATTCGATGGCGAGCACACTGCCTTGCCGCAGCTCGCCGCCGAGCGTGTTGCCGGTGATTTCGTAGCCGATCGATTCGAGTTCATCGAGCTTATGGATGCGGTAGGCGTCGATGTGAATCAGGCGAGGCCGATCCGGTTTTTCGGAAACATATTCCTGGGCGATGACGAAGGTCGGACTGACCACCGCATCGCGTTGCACGCCCAGTCCGTTGGCCAGGCCGCGCACCAGTTGCGTCTTGCCCGCGCCCAGTTCGCCGATGAGGGCGACGAGATCGCCGGCTTGAAGCTGTGAAGCGACGGCTTCGCCGAAGGCGACGGTTTGGGCAAGGGAGTGCGACTGTGCGGTCCAGATGAATTCGTTGGAGGGCATGTTGAAAACCTGAGTTCGGGATAAGAGCCGCGACTCAACGAGTCGCGGACGCGAACAATCTGAAGGGATGTTGAAACTCACCTTTTTCTTTCAGCCTCGATCGGCGTTCGGTCGTGTTCGCGTCCCGTGACCCACTGCGCGATGGTCACTCCATTCTTGTCGCTCACGTCCGCGACGTGTTACGTCGCGGCTCATTCTTATCCCGGACTCAGGCCGGGCTATCCGCGATGTTCCCAGCCGCACTCACCCATCGGTCGCGTCGAGCCGTCCTCCATTCTGAGGAGGATGCCGGTCTCGCCCTGCGGTGTGATGCGGCCGATTTTGGTCACGGGCACGCCTTCGACAATGGCCGGGAGCTTTTCCGCCGCTTCGGGCGGGAGCGCGAAGCAGAGTTCATAATCCTCGCCATCGCCCAGGGCGTGCAACCAGGGCGGCCTGCCATCGCGTTCACTGGCGACATGCGCGGCGCGGCTGATGGGCAGCCGGTCGATCCACAACTCCGCGCCCACCGTGCCGCCTTCACCGGCGGCGCAGAGCCGAGGCAGATCGCGCCCCAGACCATCCGACAGATCGATCATGCAGCGCGGCCGAAGCGTCGCATCGCCCGCCAGCTTCCGCCCCAGCCGCAGACGCGGCTCAAAATCCAGATGATGCACATATCCCGGCGGATCATCCATCTCGATCAGACTTCCGCCCAGCACGCCGCTGACACAGATCACATCCCCCGCCCTCGCCCCGCGACGAAGCACCGGCTCGATGCCCTGCATCTGCGCGAGCACCGTCACGCTCAGCAGCATCGGGTGATCCCAGATGGAAATGTCGCCGCCGATGAGCGGGCAGTCGTGGCTCATCGCCACGGCAAGCATCGCGTCATGCAGCGCGCGAGCCTTGCCTTCACCGAGTCCGCGAGGCAGACAGCCCGCCACCACCGCCGCCACCGGCAACGCGCCCATCGCCGCCACATCGGAAAGGTTCCGCGTGATCGTCTTGCGGGCGATCTTCGCCATCGGCGTCGATTCCAGCGTGAAATGCACGCCATCGGCAATCTGATCGACCGTCACCAGCACCGACTGCCGGCCGATCGTGACCGCCCCCATGTCATCACCGGGCGGAATCGTCACGCTCGCAGGCAGCGACGCATTGCGGGAGTAAATGTGTTCAAGGAGGGAATGTTCGCGCACGGAAACATTGTAGGCGGAAGGCACGAAGGCATTGAGGCACGGAGGCACGAAGGGGGAGAAGGGGAAGGCACGAATGCTGAATGCTGAATGCTGAATGCTGAATGCTGAAGGCAGAAGGGGAAGGCACAAACATCCGGCTTCCATCCCTTCGTGCCTTCGTGCCTCCGTGCCTTCAATCTTCAGCCTTCACCCTTCAGCATTCAGCATTCAGCCTTCATGCCTTTCCCTTCCCCCTCCGTGCCTTCGTGCCTCAATGCCTTCACCCTTCAGCCTTCAGCATTCAGCATTCAGCCTTCGTGCCTTTCCCTTCCCCCTTCGTGCCTTCGTGCCTCAATGCCTTCGTGCCTTCCCTCTCCCTTTTGTGCCCGCCTTGCTGTCGTGCTAATCTTCGCTTCCCTGCGAGGAACGGGACGACACGTCCCGGCTCGCTTTCTTTGAACTGGAGCCAATGCACATGGGTCTTCTCACCGGCAAGCGCGGCATCGTGTTCGGCATCGCCAACGATCGGTCCTACGCCACCTTCATCACCAAGCAGATCGTCGCCGAGGGCGGGGTTTGCGCGTTCACCCATCTCCCCGACGAAAAAGGAAAGATGGAGCGCCGCTGCCGGGGGGCGCTGGAAGAACTGGGCATCACCGACGCCCTGCTGATGCCTTGCGACGCCTCGAAGGATGCGGACCTCGATGCGGTCTTTGCGAAGCTCGAAAGCGAATGGGGCGGGATCGATTTCGTCGTTCACTCCATCGCCTTCGCCGACCGCACCTACCTGGCCACGGGCAACTTTCACACCACCACCCGGGCCGCGTGGACGCAGGCGCTGGACATCAGCGCCTACACCCTGCTGGCGATGGGGCAGCGGGCGGTGAAGCTGATGCCCGATGGCGGATCGATCATCAGCATGACCTACTACGGCGGCGAGAAGGTCATCCCCGGCTACAACATCATGGGCATCGCCAAGGCCGCCCTCGAACACACCACCCGCTACCTCGCGTGGGAACTGGGCGAAAGGAAAATCCGCGTCAACACCATCTCCGGCGGCCCGCTGCGAACGCTCGCCTCATCGGCCGTGGGCGGCATCCAGGAAATGTTCGACCTTCAGGCGAGAAAGGCCGCGCTTCGCCGCAACATCGACGGCGAAGAGGTCGGCAACACCGCGGTCTATCTGCTGAGCGATCTTTCGAGCGCGGTGACGGGCGAGACGATCCACGTCGATGCGGGGTTCAGCGTGGTGGGGCTGTAAACCTGAGTTCCAGATAAGAGCCGCGACTCAACGAGTCGCGGAGATGAACAGCCTGAAGGGGTGGCCCAAACCCACCTGTTGCGTACAGCCTCAAACCATGTCCCGGCCGTCTTCGCGTCCCATGATCCTCCGCATGACGAACACGCCGGCTCTTCGTTCATCTCCGCGACGTGTTACGTCGCGGCTTTTTCATTTGGCCGGCGCCCTGCTGGCGGGGCGATGTTTCTCGCCCTCATCGGCCCTTTTCCTGAGTTCGTTCGCCTCATCCGCCTTGCCGTTTTTGACCAGCACATCGGCCAGGGAGCGCATCACCTCGATCGTGGTTCGGCTGCGTTCGCCGTTGGGCAGTTTCAGGCGGACGGTCAGCACATCGCGGTAGAGCGTCTCGGCTTCGTCGAACTTCTCCTGCCTGGCAAGCGCATCGGCCAGATTCTGCCTGGTGCGCAGCGTGGACCAGTGATCTCGCGGCAGATCGCTTCTCTGCTGCACCGCCAGGATGTCGCGCAGCATGATCTCCGCCGCCGAGGATTTGCCTGCTTCCAGCAGTGTCTGCGCCAGGGAGTTGCGCGCCATGAGGGTGGTCAGGTGATCGGCGCCAAGCCGTCTGGTTTGAATGTCGATCACGGTGCGCAGGGCTTCCTCGGCCTCTTCGTGTTTGCCCATGCTCGCCAGGGCGCGGGCCAGGCTGGTGCGGGAATTGAGCGTGTCCGAGTGGTGCTCGCCGAGAACCTTGAGCCTCAGTTCGAGCACCTTGCGATGCAGCGACACGGCCTCGGCAAACTCCCCGCGGTCCATCGCCATCTGGGCCACGTTGAAGATGGACATGATCGTGTCAGGGTCGTTGCCGCCCAGGTGTTTCTGGCGAAGCTCGAACACTTCCATCCGCATGTCCTCGGCCTCGCCGCGATCGCCGCTGTAGTAGAGCGACAGGGCCAGGCTGTCCATGGCGGCCAGCGTGTCGCGGTGCCTCATGCCCAGCGCCTCCACGCGGGCGGCAACGACCTTTCGCTTCAGGTCGATCGCCTCCTGGGAACGATTGAGCATCGTCAGCGTGTTCGCCAGATGAAACTCCGAGTTGAGCGTCTCCACATGCCCGGGCCCCAGCGCCTTGGCGCGGAGCTGAACGGCCTCGGCGAGGTTTTTCTCGGCGCCGCTCCACTGCCCCAGTGAGAAATAGGTGACGCCCACGGTGTGCAGGATGTCCGCCTTGAGCTGCGCATCCTGCGCGAAGCGCAGGTGGGCGCCTTCGGCCGCTTCATTGAGAAGCTGGGTGACGGTGACTTCGCCGGTCTTGGCGTTGTTCGGGTTGGCCGATTCGAGAATGGCGCGGAAGAAGGAGGAGAGCACGGTGGCGCGGGCCGCTGCAATTTCCGCCTTCACTTTCTGCGAAGCGGCCTCCTGCTCGGCGGCCACGGCGCGGGCCCGCAGGCCGCGCTCCCGCACGAACCCCAGCCCCAGCACCACGGCCACCGCGCTCAGCAGCACCACGCCGGCCACCGTCACCTGCCACAGCTTCCGCTTTCGCGCCAGCGAAGCCTCGGCCTCGATCGCCTTCAACTTCGCTTCGCGGCGGCGGGGCAGTTCGCGCAGGCGCGTGGCCAGCTCCGTGGCACTGGACAGTCTGCGGCGCGGGTCGCCTTCGACACAGGCGGCGATGTCCTCCCGAACCAGCTCATCGGCGACATCCCGTTCCCATCCCGCCGCCAGCGGCTTTTCAAGATCGCCGGCAACCACCTGATAAAGCAGCACGCCCAGGGCGAACACGTCCCCCTGAACGGTGAACGGCTTGTTGGCCAGAATCTCCGGCGGGGCGTACATGCGCGTGCCGGTGCGGCTGGCCTCGGCCTCGGCGTTGCCGGCCGTTTCGGTGAAGCCTGAGCCGGTGGTCATGCGAAGGTCGCTGAGCCTGCTGGTGTCCGTCACCACGCCGATGCCGAAGTCGGCAAGGACCGGGCGAATGACATTCTGTTCCTCCCGGCGGATGAGGATGTTGGTCGGCTTGATGTCCTTGTGCAGGATGCCCACCGAATGCGCCGCCGCCGCCGCCGTGGCCACCCGGGCGATCATGTCGATGCGCAGCTCCATCGGCACCTTGCCGATGCCGCCTTGTTCCCTGGCCCATTCGAGCAGGTCGCCATCCTCGCTGAATTCGCTTTCGAGAAAATAAGGCGAGGATTCGAGCTGCACCTCGTGCAGCTTGGCGATGTCCTTGCGTTCGCCAAGGGCCCGGCGAATCAGCCGAAACAGCGTGAGCTCGCGCTTGAACGATTGCAGCCGCTCGGCATCGAAGCAGAACTTGAAGACGCGCTGATCGAAGGTCTTGTGATGGCGCCCCAGCCAGACTTCGCCGAAGCCGCCCTCGCCGAGCTTGCGGTCGATGATCCAGCCGGGCCTTCGGGGAATCTCCAATCCCGCCGCGGGACGCCAGCCGAGTGTTTCCTCTTCTTCGAGCGAGTAGGCCCGTTTCGCCTTGTCGTTGTCGGGCGGCGCCGTGAACGGGGCGATGCCTTCCGCGCCGACCTCGAAAATCTCCATCGGTTCTTCGAGGCCCTTGATCGCGTATCGGCCGTAGGCCATCCACTTGATCTCAGGCGGCGGGGACCCGTCGCCGGGCATCGAGGGATGGCAGCGGATGTTCTGCCTGGCGCTGTCGAAGGAGGCGCGGGTGAGCAGAATCTGTCCGCCCTGCGCCAGGCCCATGATGCGGGCCGCGATGTCGGCGGGCAGGCCCACCACCTTCCGCTGGCCGTCGAGGTCCTTGTCAATCTCCGTGACTTCGCCCAGGTGCAGCCCGATGCGCACGCTCAGGCCGCCCGATGTGCGGTCGCCGCCGTGGAGCATGTGTTGAAATCGAAGGGCCGCGTTGATGGCGTCGCTGGGGGTGACGAAGCGGGCGAGGTAGCCGTCACCGACATCCTTGAGGATTTCGCCGTTGGACGTTGACGCGACGACCTGCTTGAAGATCGCATCATGCCGATTGATGAGCTGGGCGTAGGCGCCATCGCCCATTCGCCGCTTCATTTCGACGGACCCGACCACATCGGTGAACATGAGCACCATGAGCCGGGAAGCGGGCGATCGTTCAGGTTGAATGAGCGAATCAGACATGGTTCCAAACCGAGGGTTTCTAACTGGGAGAATGCCGATGCGGACATCAATCATATAAGCATATCGATTGTCCGCAGCGATATCACGGAATCTAACCAGGGGAAAAGCATATGGAAGAGCGAGGCTCCCGCCGGGAGGGCGAGGCTCCCGCTGGGAGGGCGAGGCTCCCG
>CAZYPK010000010.1:17424-66382 GCA_964649195.1 uncultured Phycisphaeraceae bacterium | reverse complement strand
GGGGGTTCCGGGGGGGGCGGGGGGGGGGGTGACTTCCGGCGTGGTTGGCGTTGTCGGTGTTTCAGGCTTGGTCACTTCAGGGGTGGTCGGCGTGGTTGTCGTCGGAGTGACCGAGGAAACGGGGGGAACCGGGGGGGCCGGCACTTCAGGCTGGACGGTTTCCGTCACCTCGCGGCGAACGGAGCCGGGGGGCAGATAGACGTAAGCCTTTTTCGTCGCGCCGACATTGGGCGGGATGATTTTGTAGAAGCTGCCTTCTTCGCCGACGATCTGCACGCTGTCGCCCTTGCCCAGGTCGAGCTGATGGCGGTAGCTGTCGCCGGGGCCATCAAGACTGGCGGCATTGACCGGGGCGCGGTCGCGGTTGACCACGCCTTCCTTGCCGTCGCCCTTGGCATCGACGAAGGCCTTGGAGATGTAGCTGTGGACCCCGGCGGCGGGAACGACCTTGTTCCAGCCGAAGATCACTTCATCGACGGTGACCTTGGTGCCTTTGGGCAGGGAGCCGACGATGTAGAACGTGCGGCCTGCCCCGGCGCGAACCTTCACATCATCCTCCGCCACGATGCCTTCGAAGGGCACCTCCTGAGCCAGCAGCGCAGGGGCCAGGTGAGAGTGAGCCGCGATGAGCAGCAGTGCGATCAATGAATGGAACGAGCCTGTTGACATCCGTGCCATGATTCGAACCTCCTGTTCGAGGGATGGGATTTAATACCGAAGACTACGATACAGAGACAAACGGATACAGTCAATAGCGGGGGCAGGGGCAGGAGCAGGAGCAGTTGGGCGTGCCCATCTTTTGTGGCACGCCCTCCCCCGATGACGATTCTACGGGTAGGTGAATCCATTGAAAGGAGGCCCTATGGACATGGATGTCTTGGACGATCATTTGCAGCAACTGTGTTCGGCGGCGATGGCTCAAGCCAAGGCGGCGGTTGAGGCGGCGCCCGACGGGGCCTGGATCGCCGGCAGCGAGTGGCAGGTGCGGGAGGTTTTCCAGCAACTGGCCCGCGACAGTTATGAAGCGATCCTGGGGATCGGATTCGACGCCATCCCAGCACGGCCGAGCCGTCTTTTTCCCCGGCGGCGGGCGTGATTCTGCGGAACAAGGGTGAGCGGCCGCTTCAGGTGCTCACGGCCAACGGGGCCCTGGAGTTGCGGCGTCGCCACTTCGCGGCCCCGGGCCTGGGGTCGGCGACGCCGGTGGATGCGGCGGCGGGCGTGGACGGCAAGGTCGCGGGGGTGGGCCGCACGGTGTCGCCCGGAGCGCGGGAGATCATGTGCGTGCCGGGCCAGGTGGAGAGCTTCCGTTCCGCCGCGAGGCACGCGTTGAAGATCGGGCATGTTCCCGTCGGCGCCGAGAAGTTGCGGCAGGTGGTGGAGTCCACCGCCGCCGACGTGCGCCGGCAGCGCGAGCAGGGCGTGCCGCCGGCGTCGTGGAAGGCCGACGAGGCGGTGACGAAGGAGGGCGTGACGCGCGTGTGCCAGGGCGCCGACGGCGTGATGGCGCCGACGGTGACGCAGGCCGAGAAGGACAAGCGACGCGCGCAGCACGAGCAACGACGCACGCGGCGCGAGGAGGCGGGCATCGGCAATCTCAAGCCGCTGCCGCCCAAGGAAGCGGCGAGGCCGGGCAGCGACCAGCGCCACAAGGAGATGAAGATCGGCCTGTTCTACGACCAGGACAAGACGCGCTGCCACGCCTTCGTCACCGAGGCCGGCAGCGGCCAGTTCGGCCCGCTGCTCAAGACGTTCGGGGCGCAGATCGCGGTGGAGCGGGTGATGCAGTTGGTCGCGCTCATCGACGGCGCCAAGCGGATCGCCGCGCAGGTGACGCTGGCGTTCCTGACGCTGCGCGTGCTGCTGTTGGACTTCCATCACCTGGCCCGGCACGTGCATGCCGCGGCGGTCTGCTGCCTGGGCGACACCGACGCCGCCAGGCAGTGGGCCCGCGAGCGTCTGCACGAGATGAAGACGGTGGGCGTGTCGGCGACGCTGGCGGCCATCGACGCGCTGAACAAACAGGTGCGCGCCAAGGGCAAACGCCAGGCCCTGGCGTCGCTGCGCCACGACCTGACGGAGCGGCTGGAGATGCTGCACTACCCGCAGGCGCTGGCCGGCGGCTGGGACATCGGCTCGGGTCCCACGGAGGCCAAGTGCAAGACCTTCACGCTGCGGCTCAAGCGTCCCGGCATGAAATGGGACCGCGACCACGCCGCCGACCTGATGAATCTGGAGACGCTGGACGCCGGCGATCAGGCCGAAAGCTACTGGGCACATCTGCGGGCCGCGTGAGCGTGCCACGAAAGATGGGCACGCCCTTGCCCCTATTGCCCTACGACTCCTGGCGCCAAGCTCGACGCGCTGCTGTTCGCGCGTTACAATGACCGTCTCGCTTCACCGGCAGTGAACATCGCGGGAGTTTTCATGGCCGACAAGGGGACATCCTTCGCACGTCTGGCGGCCGCCACGGCCAATCGACTTCGTTCGATTCAGATCGACTTCGCCGACCAGCCGCCGCAGGACCGCCTGATGTACCTGGACGAAACCGTCCAGCAGTCGCTGGCGACGCTGGGCCAGGAAGAGCGGCAGGCTTTTCTGCGGGAGTTGGAATCGCGGTTTCCGACCTGGGACGACCAGGCGGTGGTCGCCAAGGCCCAGAAGGGCGTGCGGGAATCGGCGACGAACGAAAGCGAGTTGAAGGATCCCAGTTTCCTGGTGCGGCGGCTGGTGGAGCTGGCCAAGGGGATGTCGGAGGCGGATCGCCGATCGCAGATCATCGAGCCGCTGGCCAAGGCGGGGCTGTCGAAGGTGGGCGAAGCGGGCCTTCCCGTCGAGCCGCTGGCATCGCTGAAAAAGAGCCTGGAAATTCCCGCCGAACGGACGCTGGATGCCGTGCGGCTGGTGCGGCTGATCGAGACGCTGTGCGTCAGCGTCTGCAAGCTGGATCAGATCATCTGGGAGATATGGAAAAAGATGGGAGGCCGTCGCGAAGGCGCGGGGCGCATGCCCGCCACCTCGCTCTCCAGGCAGATACGCCAGTTCCTCATCGGCAACGAAGAGGTCACGATGAGCAACGTGTTCGAGGCTGTCGAGCATCTACGGGCGCTGACAGCGGCGCTGCTGTCGAGCGTGAGCCAGGTCGGTTCCAAGTTCGCCCATGGCGACATTGCCCGGCTCAGGCCGGAGGAGATCGAGGCGGTTGCGATTCACGAGCGGAAGATGCTCGAGGGCCTGGAATCCGCGTCGTGGCGCAAGTTCAAGCAGTTGGCGCCGGGCCTGCTGGACCCGCTGGCGATCGAGCGGGACATCCTCGGTATTCTCGTCGATGTGACCGTGGTCCTGATGGGACAGAAGAGTTAGCTCCGGCATCGGGCCGCGTCAGCATCACCAGCGTCGGCACGGGTTTGAGGCCCACACCTGCGCGGAGGCATGGATATGTCGTCATTGCCGTCGATTCACTGGCACGAGGGCCTCTTCCTTCAGCCTCACCACCTTCAGTACCAGCAGCATCAGCTTTCGCGCGAGCTGGCGTCGTGGCGGGAACTATCGCTGCCGTTCCCCTACGGGCTGGTGCATTCGGAGGTGTCGCGCGATGCCTTGGAGAAGATGCTGGTGCGCATCGACCGGCTGCGGCTGGTGACGCGCGCGGGGCTGGTGCTGGACGTGCCCGGCAACACCGACATCCCCGCGCTGGACATCAAGCGGGCCTACGAAGCGACGAGCGAGCCGCTGGTCATCCGCATCGGCGTGCCCCTGCGCTACGACGCCCGCGCCAACGTCATCGAGTCGGCGGCGGCGGACGACTGGCGGGAGAAGCGACTGTACCGCGTCAGGGAAGTCGAATCCGCCGACGAAAACTCGGGGCAGAACGAACAGCGCCTCCGCGTGCGGCGGATCAACGCCCGCCTGCTCCTGCCCGATGACGATGACTCGGACCTGGAAACGCTGCCCCTGCTGCGGATCGTCCACGACACCGGCACCGGCGACGGCAAGCCCGGCGAGGACGGTGCGTTCCTTCCGCCCTGCATGTTGCTGTCCGGCTCGCCCCGACTGAGGCAGATGGTGCGCGACCTCGCCGTCTTCGTGCAGGGCGAGCGAGGCGAAACCGTCCGCAGCCTGGCGACTGCCGGCTTCGATCTGGGCGCGTTGCACGGGCCGCAGTTGGGCAAGATGCTGCGGCTGCGGACGCTCAACCGCTTCAGCACCGCGCTGGAGCACCTGGCCATGGTCCCCTCCATCACGCCGCTGCACGCCTACCTTCAGCTCACCGAGCTGCTGGGCGAACTGGCCGCCCTGCGCCCCGACCGCGATGCCGAGGCATTTCCCCTTCCGCCCTACGATCACGACCGGCCGGGCCTGGCGTTCACCGAGATCATCAGCAAGATACGCAAGGTCGCCGCCGAGAAGGACAAGAGCACCTGGAAGAAGCTGCCTTTCGAGGAGCGCGGCAACGTCCGATTCCTAACGATGACCGAGGTGGACTTCACGCAAGGCAGCGACTACTTCCTGGGCATCCTCTGCAAGGAAAGGGACGACTCGCGCACGCTGGCGCAGCTTGTGGAGGATGCCGACCGCTTCAAGTTCATGCCCGGCGACTGGGCGACGAAGCTGCAGCCGGGTGTGCGCCTCAAGTGGGAAATGCACCCCCCCGGCGCGCTGGAGCGGCCGGCCCACCTGCACTACTTCAGGCTCCTGCGCGGCGACAGCCAGACGATGTGGGACACCATGACCAGGCAGAAGTCCATGGCGATCGTGTGCAAGGCGATGAACCTGAACAATTATTCGTTCTTTCTTTACATGACGATCCCCGAGTGAGCGGCGGGCGGGGGCCATCGTCCATCGGATACGAATGCGTTAGAATGAGGCCGGCATTTTCGTCTGGCGAGGAACCGGATCATGACGCTGCTGGAATTGTGTGAACCGTTGTTGCTTTATGTGTGCCGGCTGAATCGCTCCGGCCGCAAGGGCGGACACTTCGACGCCGTCCAGGCGCAGTTGGCCATCAAGTCGCTGCTGGCGCAGATGAAGTCCAGGGCCGCGGCCTTGCCCGCGACGACCGATGCCCTGGCGAAGATGGAGCGTCCGCTGGTTTACTTCGTCGATTCGATGATCCTTTCGAGCAAGCTCGATCTGGCGACGGCATGGGAGCCCTTGCAGGTCGAGTTCTGGACCGAGCGCGCGGGCGATCAGAAGTTCTTCGACGAACTGGAGGAAACAATGCAGGACCGCAGCGACGCCGCCAACGAACGGCTGGCGGTGTTTTATACCTGCATCGGACTGGGGTTCACCGGCGTGTGGGCCGGTCAGCCCGAACACCTGCGCCGCCTCAACGCCCAGATCGCCGCCCGCATTCGCGGCCAGATGGAGACCGAAGACACGGCCCTGATCTGCCCCGATGCCTATGAGCATCTGCATCCGCCCGTCATCCTGGAACCGCTCTCGAGGTCTCTGACGAAGATCGTCATCGCGCTGTGTGCGTTCATCATCGCCATGTTCGTAGGCAATCTGTTGCTCTATCAGCAGCATGCCGGCACATTGACCAGCGTGCTGGACAATATCCGCACCTACTCGCCCCCTGGCCCACCCTCAACGCCCTGACCGCCCCTGACACTCTCGCACCCAGGAATTGGAAGCCATGGATTCGACACCATCCCTATCCCAGATGTCGCCGGGCGTGAAAGTCACCGCCGCGGTCGTCACCGGTGGCGGCGTGCTGGGGCTGGTCCGCTGGCTGTTCTCGGATTACCTGTGGGTGATCGTGATCGGCGCAGCCCTGATGGCCGTCGCCCTGAGCATCTACGCCTTCTTCCTCCGCAGGGCCGCCAGGCGCAAGGCGCGAGGATTTGTCGGCGAAGTCAGCCAGGGCACGGGCGCGAACGTCGGCGGGGTCAGCGACCCGCGCAAGCTCGCCCAACTCGACGACCTGCACAAGAAGTTCCTCGAGGGCCTCCGCGTCTTCGAAGCCAAGGGCAAAGACCTCTACTTTCTGCCCTGGTTTCTCATCATCGGCGAGCCGGGATCGGGCAAGTCCCAGGCCATTGAGCACTCCAATCTCGGCTTGCCGAACCTGAACAAACCCCAGGCCGGCACCGGCGGCACCATCAACATGGACTGGTGGTTCGCCATGGATGCCGTCCTGCTGGACACCGCAGGCAGGCTCCTGTTCGAGGAAGTTGATGCCACCACCACCAACGAATGGGAGACCTTCCTCCGCATGCTCGCCAAGCATCGGCCCAACTGCCCGATCAACGGCCTGCTGCTGGTCATCCCCGCCGACAGCCTCATCAAGGACGGCTCCGATGAAATCCAGCGCAAGGGCGGACGCATCGCCCAGCAGCTCGACAAGATCCAGGCCGTGCTCGGTGTCCGGTTCCCCGTCTTCCTCGTCATCACCAAGTGCGACCTGATCAACGGCTGCCGGCAGTTCTTCGAGCGCCTCGATGATGTCGAAAGGCAGCACCAGATGCTCGGCTGGTCCAACCCCGCCGGCCTCGATGAGCCGTTCGATCCCGCCGTCGTCGAAAGACACCTGGACCAGGTCGCCCAGCGCCTGCGCCGACGCCGCATGGGCCTGCTGCTCGATCCCGTCCACACCGACTCACCCGATGCCCCGCGGCTGGACCAGGTCGATGACCTTTTCGCCTTCCCCGACAGCCTCCAGCGCATCGGCCCGCGGCTCAAGCGCTACCTGGAACTGATCTTCACGACCAACACATGGTCGGGCATGCCGCTGTTCCTGCGCGGCATCTACTTCACCTCCTCGCTGCAGGAAGGCAAAGCGCTGGATGCGGACCTGGCCGAGGCGCTGGGCATTTCCGTCGAGTCGCTCCAGACGCCGATCTGGGAAAAGAGCCGGGCTTACTTCCTCCGCGATCTGTTCCTGAAGAAAGTGTTCCGCGAGAAAGGGCTGGTGACCCGCGCGACCAACACGCGCAGCCTCAAGCGGCGGCGCAAGATCGCGCTGCTGGGCACCGGCTTCGCCGCGGCGCTCGTCCTGGCGGCGCTCTCCTGGCTGGGGGCGAGCACGCTCGAATCGCGCATGGGCAAGGCCTCGAAGGACTGGCCTGTCGCCGCCGCCAACGTCGGCAAAGCGCCGATCATCGAGTACGACAAGCTCGGCCCGCCGTTCTGGAACTACCGCGCCAACGGGCAACTGGTCCACGGCAGCACGACGGTGCGCATCCGCGACTTCTATGCCGACGCCCTGAAGCAGATCGAAGACCCGGCGATGCGCATCGAGGTTCCGGGCATTTTCCGCATCTGGCCCACCGCCGACCTGAACACCATGCGCCAGGACGCCTTCCGCCGGTGGGTGGAAGTCGGCCTGCTCCGACCCGCCGCCGATGCCGCCATGTCCGCTTTGCGCAGCGATACCGCCCTTTGGAACGATCCGGTCAGGCGGCCTCACGCCGTCGCCGCCCTCGAACAACTGCTCCGCATCGAGGCCTGCCGCCGCGACAATATCCAACTCCGGGACGCGCCGCTGATCGAAATCTCGCCCCTGCTGCGGCTGATCCTCACCGATGATCAGTACGCCGGCTACGAAACCAACGACAAGATCACCATGGAGCGCGTCGTCGCCTGGTGCCAGCAGAACGAGGCGAAACAGAACGATCCGGCCCGGCAGCGGCTGATCGCCGCGGCAATGGTCGGGTCCGAAGCCGAACTGACCGCGGCGATCGACACCGGTGTCGCCGCCTTCACCTCCCACTGGGCCAGCCAGGTCAGCGCGAGCGGACAGGCGACCGCCGGCGCCGGCGACTCGATGCTCATCCGCATCACCGCCCTGCGCGATGCGCTGGACGCACACACCCAGGCGGAACTGGCGCTGCTTCAGGTTGTGCCCGATCCGCCGGTGCAGTCCAAGCTGATCTACGACCAGGTGACGGGGAACTGGCGCGAGAAGTTTGCCGTCCTCTGGCGGCTCGTACCGGGCGGCGCCGCGCCGCAGGGCACGTTCGTCAGGCTCGATGCCGCGCTGAAGAACGTGCAGGATTCTCTGAAGGTCAGGCTCACGGAAGAGAACCAGTTCGCCACGGTCAGGCAGAAGGTCGAGACCGAAGTGCTGACCCGGGCAAGGCAGGAGTACGGCGTGCTGCTGAAGGCGGTCGAACCGATCGACGCCCTCGATCCGGCCGCGCGGACCGCTCTGCCGCTATTGGAGATGACGCAGAAGAAGCTCAGGGAAGGGCGCACCGCGATGGAGAACCAGGTGGGCCGAGACCTGGACTCGCTGCGGGACCGGTGGGCGTCTTATGAAAGCCAGTTGCTGCGCGCCGCCGGCACTGCGGGCGGGAACATGCACATCTTCGTCGTCCGCTTCAACATGTACGACGCGGCGAACAAGGCGCTGACGGATACGGACCCGGATGCGAAGCTGGTATTCGCCGCCGAGGAGGTCGAGGCGGCGGGGCAGCGTCTTTCGGCGCAGTTGCGCGAGCTGCGCGAGAAGGTGAAGGCGGGTCAGGCCGCGATGCCCCAGCCGCTGACGCCCGGCGGCCCCGCCGACACGAACCAGCGGGCGTGGACCGCCGCGCTGGGCATGATCGATCTGTGCGAACGGGGCCGCAAGTTCGAGATGGCCGCCGCGCTGCTCGATGCCGCGCCCGATTCGGTCGAGCGCTGGAAGACGGACAAGCTGATCGACCCGGCGAAGCTGGGCCGGCTCAACAGGCCGGTCATCGCCCTGACCGCCGGTTTCGCGCAGCCCGGTGATTTTACCCCCGAATTCCACCCGGCGCGCATGAAGACCATCACGCAGGTCATGGCGACGGCCGCCGCCTGGAGCGCCAAGTCGGTCGAACCGGCGCAGCACAAGCCCCGGCTCGATGCCGTCTCAAGCAGCCTCGACGACTACCGCCAGGAGCATCTGACTTACTGGACAAGCGCCATCGACAAGGATGCCCGCTTCGAGGGCCCCAAGGAGTGGAGGCTGTTGCTGAACGCCCTTCACGGCCTCGATCCCGCCCACATCAACGGCCAGTTGAATACCCTGACCGAAGCGAGCATCAAGGCCCTGAAAGAGCTGCGGCCGGCCGACGCCCCTGCCGCGACCGAACTGGACCGGAACATCGACAAGGCGATCGCGACCCTCGACAAAGAGCTGACCCGCTTCAACCGCAACTTGAATGAGACCTGCAACTCCAAACTCAAAAACTGGCTGGCGCTGGGCAATGACGTGGAGATCGACAACATCCTGGAGCTCAGGTCGGACATCTTCGTCAGCAAGTACGTCATGCCCGATTCGCCGGCCTACTGGTGGCAGATGATGCTCCACATGCTCAATGCGCTCGGTACAGAGCGAGACCGGCAGACCACCGCCGCCGCCGACCACCTGCTCAGCGAGCAGAGGGCCGCCCGCTTTCCTCTGGTCCGCGACGGCGACCGCACCAAGGCCCTGACGCCGGAGGAACTCGCCGACGCCTACGTCCAGGTCCGCAAGCTCAACCTCGGCGGATCGGCACGACGCTTCAACCCCGGCACGCTCGGTGCAGGCGAGACCGCTGACCTCAATAAGACCCTCGCCGACTGCATCGCCCTGCTCAAGGGCGGCGAACCTCCGCAGGGGCGCAAGGATCTGCTGGAGCGGATGTACGCCGTGCTCGACGCGCTGTGCGTGCCCAACAAAGGCGCGGACCGCGATAAACCGTTCATCGCCAGCCTCGCCTGCAAGCTGGTCCCCGCGTCCGATCAGAATCGCGGCAAGGGCCAGTACGATTTCCAGGTCCGGCTCGGCGATGCCCGCCACGAGATCGGCCGCGACAGGACCGGTTACGCTCACGATGCCGCCGTGCCGATCGCGTTCCTTTACTTCCCTGATTCGAATCGGGAGAAGCCCGCCGACGAATGGATGCCCCAATCGCCCTGGCCTCTTCTGGAACTCTGGCTCGACAGCCGGCAGGCCAGGCATCCGGGAACGGATGTGCTGATTGAAACCAGGAACCAGAAGCGCAGGCACTGGATCGGGCTGACGTTCGATCCCAAGCTGCCGGACTTCGATAAATGGCCCTCACTGAAGAATGACTTCAAGAAGTAGCCCGCGCGGTCGCAGTCGCGGCCCTCGCCGTGACCCGCGTCCCTGCCGCCGCCAGTCCCCCTCTCCGCGTCCTGACATGGAGTGATTCCGCTCATGACTGAAGATCGCGCCGGTACCATCCACCTGGCCGCGTTCGGGAAACATCCCGGATGGGACGATCACATCGACGACATCGGCATGTGTACGGAACAGCTCGTGCAGGTCAAGAGCTGGCTCTACACCGCCGGCGTGCGCGACAACCTCGACCGCGGCGAGTGGGACCGCCTGACCGAAAGCCAGCGGCTGGAAGGCTTCCGCCATGTCTTCGTCTGGCACATGCCCGCTGCCGTCATCGTCGGCAGGCTCTGGTCCTCGCGCGACGGCAAGGGCCGCGAGCAGTATCCCATGGTCGTCTGCGCTCACTGCAAGGGCCTCTCTTCCCGATGGGCCATCCGCCACGTGCTGCCCCGCCTTCAGCACGTCGAGGAAGCCTGCCTCGGCGCAGCCACGGCCCAGGAGATGCGGGCGCTGATGGATTCCTTCCAGTCGCAGCTCCATGCACTGGCCAAAGAAGAAGCGGATCTTCCCGAGCCTTCGCCCGGACCAGGGCCGCTGGCGCAGCTTGCGGACAGGCCCGAGTTCAGCCCCGACCACGAAGGCCTCTGCCGCCTGCTCTACCAGATCGGCCGGAACTGGGGCGAGTACCGCGTTTACATGGGCATGTACGACGAAGGCAACACGCACTGGTCCGTCCGCCTCGAATTCACCACCATGCGCGTGCCGGCCTGCGGCGAATCGGCCGGGCAGGTGCTCGCCGCATGGTCGGCTTTCCTCGATTCCATCGTGCAGCCCGACGTTCCCGCGCTGGTGCTCTATCGGCTGGATGAAACGTGGGCCGACCTTTTCGCGGGGGTTCCCAATGCCGCGGCATTCCGCTGTCTTCGCGTCTCGCCCGCCGGCCTTCCGCTGGTGACGGATATCCCCTACTCGGTCGATCCCCCGTTCATCGCCGCAGTGCAGGCGGAGATCGAAGCCTCCCGCCGGGGCGAGTTGCCCGCCAAGGCCGCTGCCCCCCGCTCCGTCGCGCAGCCCGGCCCGAAGGCCCCGGGCCGCATCCGCTCCTTCTTCGGCAGGCTGTTCTCCCCTTCCAACCGCAAGACGCTGCTGGCGATCGCCGGCGGCGCGGCAGGCCTGGTTCTCCTGCTGGCGGTGATCCTGCCCTCGCTCATGTCAGGCAGCCGGCAGCCGGTCCCGCCCCGGATGCCTGGCCAACCTGACCGCGCCCTGACGGAGGATGAAACCGCCGCCTGGCAGGCATTGTGCCATGCCTATTTCGACTGGTTCGGCATCATCCACCGCCGCTTCGATCAGGCCCGGCGGGAAATGCTGGCCGGCGACGAGGACCTGCGGCCCGTGCTCGCCCTGCTCGACGACGCCCTTGCCCGCGGCATCGAACTGGACCCGCGCCTCCTCGCCCGCGCGCCGGACACGCCCGTGCAGGCGCTGCTGGCCAACCCCCCGCCAGGCGCACGCACCGAAGAAGGCATCGCCCGCTGGCGGCAGGCGCTGGAACGGATCAGGGAGATCGAATCGGCACTGGCGCAGTGGCCCGGCCTGCGATCCCTCGCCGATGAATGGGAAGCCCGCGGCTGGAGCCGGCGCGCCAAGGCTGTGCGAACCTGTGCCGACGGCGTCAACCCCGCCGCCGGCACCGCCATTTTCGACGCCATCGGCAAGGTCATCGAGCTCAAGGCCGCGATGAAACCCGTCACCGAATCGTGGAATCAGCTCTCCCGGCGCGTCGCGCTTCTGGAACTTCATGGCAAGGACACACCGGCGGCAGGCTTCGGCAAATACGCCCTCGCGCAAGCCGGCGACATGGCCCCGGCAGGCGATGTGCATGCCGACCTCGCAGCCCTCGCGGAGACACTCCGTGAACTGACCTCTTTCAGCGGACAGCTTGCGGACTATCTTCAGGGGCCCTGGCATCAGACCGTCGAACGCGAGCTGGCGCTGAAGGACCAGCGCCTGCCGGCGACAACCGACGACGCACCGACGCGGGAGGCCCTGCTGGCCTTTCTCAAGGTCGCCGCGGACTACGAACGCCTGCGCGACGATCCTCGCGGCAAGCCCGACGACTGGAGCAGGCGTCTGGCCGAGGTGGATCGTCTTCTCGATGAAGCCGCCCGCACCGGGGTTCCGCAGCTCGATCCGCTCAGGCAGGCCCGCGCCGGGGCGGCTGAGGCCGTCCGCGCGATGTGGGAGATCGCGCCCATAGCGATGAACAGGCCGCAACTGAAGGCGGGCATCGCCGACAACGGTCGCAGGCTCGATCAACTCGCCGAGCGGACAGGCATTGCCATGATTGCGGTGCTGGGCGATGCGGATGCTTTTCTGCGCGGCGCCGTCGAGCCGTCGGTCGTTGCCTCGCAGGCCCTGAAGCGGTTCCACGTGGAACAGGCCCGCGCGATCCTCGGCAGCGTGACAGCCGGGCAACTGCGGGAAAAGCCGGGCCAGTGGTACAACCTCAAGACGCGCATCGACGCGCTGGCGGAAGCGGTTCGCGCGATCGACGCCGACATCGCACCGTCCCTGCCCACGACCGACGCAGGCCCGGCATGGATCACCGCGCACAGGGCCGCGACCGAAGGCCGGCGCGAGGAGGCCGTCATCCGAGCGACGCAGGTCTATGCCAAAGGCGTTGCCGCAGGAGAGCCGGTCGAGGTCATTCGCCGCGGCTGGCAGGGTGAAGCGAAGAGCTATCTCGCCTGGCGCGATGAAGCGCGCGGCCTGATCGAAGGCATGATGAGCGTCGAGCGCCGGCTCAATTCGGGGGTGCTCCTCGATGAGCCGGTCGCCGATCAGCCCGCAACGGCGGCGACAGTGAAAGCGTGGCGCGCGAATCCTCTCTTCGCGGACCTCCATCGGCGCGCGGGCAACGCGGGCAGGGCCGTGATCGGGCGCATCGAAGCCCTCGAAGTGATCGCCGGGTCGGAGAACGTGGACGACTTGCAGAAGCTGGCGGCCCAGGTGAAGGCGGATCAGCCGGAAGTTGCGCTGGCGTCGTGGCGAAGGCTGGGGGATTTGAAGGATCGTCCCTGGCCGGCGAGCGCGAAGGAGTGGGCGGCCGAGCAGGCGAGCCGTGCTTCACTGGCGGCATGGGCGGCCGAGCTCGCCCCGCCGCGGCGCGAGGCGATCGGGACCGAGTTGAACGCCGCCGCCTCGCAGCGATGGATCCGATGCTTCAGTCTGCTTCAAGACGAGAAGGAGATCGACGCGCTGGCGCCGACGGCGGCGGAGCTGGCGATCCCGCTCGATGCGCTGGACGCCCGCAGCCGATTCAATCTGATTCTCTTCGAGGCCCGCGCCGCCGCATCGAAGCCGCCCAAGGACGAAGCGGAGCTTCGCCGGCACATCGCCGCGCTGCGCGACCGCTTTGTGCGGCACCTGGACGGGAAGGCGGACGGATTGCAGGTCGCCGGCTTCGTGGCCGGCCTGGGCGAGATGGCGGCGGCGAAGCCGGATCAATTCGCGCTGGATGTCAACAAGGCCGGCCCCGCGTCGGCGGGCTGGAGCGCGACAATCGAAAGCGACACGCGCGTCACCTACGCGAAGGAGAACATCAAACTCGCGTTTGTGCTGATCGATCCGGGCCGGCAGGAGACGCCGGCGTTTTTCATTCAGACGACGGAGATGTCGATCGAGCAGTTCGGCGCGGCCGCGTCCGGGCTGTGGAAGGATCTGAAGGATAACCGGTTCATCGCCGAGCAGGTGGAGGACCTGCGCGGGCCGTGCGGCTGGACGTGGTCGAGGACCGGTGAAGGGATCGAGGCGCGCGATCGCTGGCTCAAGGGGCTGGCGCTGGCTGAAGGGCTGAAGGTGGAGCCGCCGCGGCGCGATCATCCGATGCAGCGCGTCTCGCCGCAGGCCGCGCTGCTGTCGGCGCGGCAGGTGGGCTGCCGGCTGCCGACCAGCGCGGAATGGAAGGCCGCCACCGCCGCTTCGCCGGAGAAGTCGCCCAACCTGCGCGATGCGACCTGGCGCAGGCAACTGACGTTCGTCGCCGGCTTGCCGGCGGACAAGCCCGCACCCTGGCCTGATGCCGACATCTTCTGGCCCAAAGACGTGGAGCGACTCGAAGGCCGCAGCGCCCGCGCGCCCGGCGATGCCGATGACGGCATGCTCCTGTTCCACCGCGTCGGCGAAGGCTCGGACGCGGCCGTGCGCCACCTGGCCGGCAATGTCGCCGAGTATGTCTTCGATCAGCCCGAACCGGCGATGAACGTCACCAACGCCCGCCAGTGCAACGAGCTTTTTCAGAAGCACGATCACCTGCGCATCATCGGCGGCTCGGCGATGTCCGCGCCTTCCGTCGCCATCGATCAGCCTCAGTCGCTGGTGAGGTTGCAGTACGCCAACCTCGGATTCTCGGATGTCGGCTTCCGCCTGGCGTTTACCGCGCCGCGCGTTCCGCTGGCGACGCAATTCAACCGGCTGCTGTCGAAACGCAGCTATCTCCCCCCGCCCGCCCCGCAGCCTTCGCGATGATCTCCCTTTCTCGCCGCCCTGCCCGCGCGCGGGCATTTGCCGGACGGACGGGCCAGTCGGGTCGCCCTCTTTTCACGCACTTTCCACACGGCAGGTCGGTCGGCGCGAACCATGCGCTCTATGGCGACTGGACGATCTGCGCGATCGGAGCCTTGCCTGATTGCAGGACCCGCGATGGATCGCGATGAAGTCCGCGTCTCCAGCCATCGATAAGGCTCATGACGGGCGGCTGCGTCGAACCGGCCCGATCCGCCCGGCGGCATTTATTCGCGTGCCGCCGGACGGAAATACGATGAAATGCAGGAAGCGGCAACAGCCCCTCCCGGCACTCATCGAATCGGCCTCGTCGAAACGCGGCCGAGGAAATGGCAACGGCTCATTGCGGAACGACACCACATGGGAGAGTCAACGATGAAGACGCGATCCTGTTCAACCTTCCTTCTCACCGCCGGCCTGTTCGCAGGCGCGATCGCGCTGGCCGGCTGCTCCAGTTCGGCCCCGGCGACCGCCCAAAGGCAGTTCACGCCCCAGCCCGCAGCACCAATCCGGCTGGTGGCCGGCGATGTGTACGGTGTGGCGGCGTTCCGGCTCGACAGCCCGCGAGCGAGCGAATCCCGCCTCAGCGGTGCGGACACGATCCATTCGCTGACACCCTGATCGGCGACCGGGCCCTTATGGCAGATAGCCCTGCGCCTTGATCCATTCGCCGATGCGCTGAGCCAGTGGCGTTCCCCCTTTTGCGGTGAACGCCAGGCGGAAGCCCACGTCCGCATAACAGTTCTCAAACACCCTTGCGCCCGCCACGAACCTGAACGGGGTGACGACGCCCTCGTTGGCCGCCTTGTTGACCGCCGCGGACGACAATGCCGACCCGCCGATCACGCCCAGGCTCGCATGATTGCTCCCGCCCTGCCCGGCGCGAAGCATGGCGACCACCGCGTCGGCATTGGGCGGCAGCGCCTCCTGGGCGGTGATGTCATCGCAGACGAACTCCGCCACATTGCCGAGAAGGTGATACACGTTCTTTGCGCTGGCGAAGCCCTCTTGGTCCACCGGGGTGAACCAGATATGGCCATCCGCATTGTCAGCATCAGCGGGGACGGCCTCGCGAGGCTTGTCTGCGTCGTCCGGACCAAAAATGCGATCCAACAGCAAGGGCGCTGCATGCTTTTCGTTCATCTTCTTAAGCTCCTCCTGATACGCGGACCACGTCTTGTCGCGCAGGTTCTGCCTGGCCGGGCGGTGGTCGCGGGCGGCGGCGATCCATTCCTTGC
Source organism: uncultured Phycisphaeraceae bacterium (assembly GCA_964649195.1). Classification (GTDB taxonomy): domain Bacteria; phylum Planctomycetota; class Phycisphaerae; order Phycisphaerales; family Phycisphaeraceae; genus JTS-RE9. Next base: position 50,542 of record CAZYPK010000010.1, on the reverse strand, counting down.
CGGTGGGCAGGCGGCAATGCAGACCGCGGGCGAAGAGCAATGCCGCCTGCGGAGGCAGGTACTGCATCGGATGCTGGTAGGTCGGGGAATCCTTCGCAAACTCAGCCTTCACCTTGGCGGAGGTATTTTCCGGTATGCTCCGCCACTGCTTCGCATCAGTCATGCTGAAAAGCGAACCTTCCCACGGGCTGACAAATCTCCTGTCGGACTTCACCTCGAGATAGATGGGTTTCCCATTGCTATCCTTCCCGACCTCGACGCACTTCCCGATCTCGGTTCGCAAGCCGTTGTTCTCCTCGGTGATCCGCTTGAACTGCCCGACGGAAACCTCGGTGGTGCCCAGCATGGTGTTGGGGTTGGGGTTATCGAGGCGGATGAACTTCAGCGGTTTGACCTCGAGCGCGGTAGGCGGGGTGTAGGTCACGGTCACGACCCCGCTGACCGCGTCTTCGCGTGCCGACCATCCCGCCAAGCCCGGGCCGACCTTCGACCAGTCGGTGGCCTGCTCGTCCGGCCGGGCCGTCTCCGCCTTCAGCTTGGCAAGATGCCGGCGCACGGCGTCATCCAGGCAAAGCGACGCGGTCGCCCTCTCGAACTCCTGCGCCAGCCCGCGGGCCTTCGCGCCGTCGCCGTCGAGCGCGAGCAGCCTTGCGCGGAAACGATGCAGCAGGAGATTGAACCGCGAGGTATCCGTCAGAAGTTCCATATCCTTCAGCCTCAGCCTGATCAGCAGATCGGTCAGGGACCCGCTCTTCTTCAAATCCACGTTGAATTCGGCGGCGGCTTTCACGACCGTGTCGATCGCGACGGACGATGAACCGCCGGTGTTGATCGCCCACTGCCAGCGCTCGGCGCCTTGCACCGTCAGCTCGTCGCCCAGCCATTTGCCGCGCGAAGTGTCCAGGTCGTCGCGCCTTTTCATAAGCCTTTCCCGAATCGCCTGCTCCGAGGCCATCTCCTTGAGGCCGTCCGGCCAGGGCGACTTCAGTTCCCCCAGCCGCTGCCAGGCGGTGACGGCAAGCGACCAGTCCTGTTCGTCGGCGGTCTTGATGAGGGTCTCGCGGTCGGTGGTGCTGGCGGCATCGTAAATCTTCTTGAGCCGATCGGGGGCGGTGCCGAGAAACTTGCCGTAGGTTGCCGTCAGCCCGGCGAGAGCCTCGGCCTTGGCGGATTCGCCAAACCAGGGCGCGGCATACTCGGCGATGGTCTCGCCGCCGGTCGCCTCGGTCCAGGCGTAGCCGTCGTCGAGGTGCCGCTCGATCCTTCCCAGCGCGGTGATCCACCTGCCGAGATGATCGCGGTTCGCGGCAAACGCCTCGGCGTCCGCCTGCCATTTTCCCCAGGCACGGTCGTCGAGCCGCAGGCCCAACCGCTGCGCGGTGGTTGGCGTCAGCACCGGGGAGGGCCCGGTCGGCGCGGGGGCTTCGGAAAGGAGTTCCGTTGTGGCGATGCCCGTGACAATGATCCGGTTTACTTCTTCATCGTATGCCTTTTTGATCGCCTCCTCATTGAAGTCCTTGGGGGTCGCTTCGAACGCGGGGAACTCGGCGAGAACCTTCGCATCGATCAGCTTGAGACGCTGGGCCACATCCCCGGCCAGTGTCGTCAGCGCCTGGGCGAGCTGCTCGCGTTCGTCATCGCTGAGCGAAGGAAGGTTTCGCTCGCCGACCACCCGCGCCAGCATAGCGCGCCGGGCGATCCATGCCTGTCTGATCTTCGACTTTTCTTTGCCAATCGCACTGTCGTCGGGGAGTTGATCGATCGCGTAGCGCACGGGATCGAGCATGCCCGCCATCGCCTTTCGGTGCTGCTCCACCGCTTCGAGGATGCGCCTGCGATGACGCCAGGACCAGGGCAGCTTCTGCGCGGACAACTCCTCGAGCGCGGCCTTCGCGCCGTCGATGTGCTTTTTCTGCTCGTCGGTGAGTTTGAGGGTGTCGCCGACCACGCGCTTGTCGATGGCAGACAACTTGCCCAAGAGATCGGCACGCGGGTCGCTGCCAGACGGCTGTTTGTCGAGGAAGCCGTCAAGCTGGTCCAATTGCATACGAAGATTCTCGGCGCGGTCGAGCAGTTTAACATCGGTGGTCGGCCATGAGAACTTTTTTAACTCCTCAAGCTCACCCTCCTTGGTGGCGATGTCCTTCTTGAGGGTGGTAACCTCGGCGGCATCCTCCGGCGGCAGGTCGTCGAACAGGCCGCGAATCTCCGCCAGCCGCGCCGCCAGCGGGCCTAATGGATTGTCGAGCAGCGCGAGCGATTCGTTGTCAGCGAAGGTCAGTCGATCCTGCACGCGCTTCGCGCCGTCGCGGATCGTCTTTTCCCAGGCGGTGATCCACTTTTTGTCCTTCAGAGCATCAGCCTGGCGCCTGGCATCGGCAACGGCGGCCTCGGTCGCGGCCTTGCGCTGAAGCTTGTCCGGCGCGGTCACGGTCGCCAGCCGCTCGCTGATCGTCGCGATGCGCCGGGTCCAAGCCTCCAAGACCCGCGGGTCGTCCGCCTCCGGCAGCGGCGCGGCGAGCGAAGCCGTCTGCGCGGAAAGACTTTCCATCTCCTTCACCGCGCCGCTGATCTCATCGCGGAAGCCGACGATCCACGGCAGGCCGGCCGCCCGCTCGATGTTTGCCAACCGCACCGCCAGCGGCGCGGCCTGGGGATGGTCCTGAAAATCGGCCAGGTGCCGGCGCATCGTCGCCAGGGCCTGGGACCAGTCGGCGCGCGGCTCGGCGGCAGGCGGCAGGATTTCGTAGTCCGGACGCCTAACCAGCGCGAGCCACTGGTTGAACACCGGCTCCAGCCGCGCGGGATCGGTCGCGGCGGCCTGACCGTAAACGCCACCCGGCCCGCCTTCGAGCTTGGCCATGGCCTGCCCGTCGATGACCTTCAACCGGTTCCTGGCCGCCAGTTCCAGGTCGGATGCGAGCTTGTTCAGTGCATCGAGCCTTGCTTTGACGGCCAGCAGATCTTCCGCGCTGCCCGCGCGCTGCCCGGCCGGCACCTCCGAGCCGATCGCGGCAAGCACCGACTGCGCGTAGCGGTCGAACCGGCTGAGCAGCGGATCGCCGAAGCCGCCAATGCCCTGCCGCAGCTTTTCGAGTTCGATGAACCGCTGTTCGATGGGCAGGTATTGCTCCTCCTCGACGGGTGCCCAGCGCAGCAGGTCGAGCGTACCCGTCAGCCGCTGCGAGAGCTTGTTTTCCGGCTCCAGACTGTCAAGAAGCCGGCGGATCGGCGCGGCGCGGCTGACCCATTGCATGTCAACCTCAAGCCATTTCAACCTCTCCCGCGCCACGCCGCGCAGAGGCCAGTCGGCGAGCGCGTCCGTGTAATCTTCGCCGGCTTTCTTCAACTGATCCCTACAGAAGTCGCGCAGGCTCCGCCACTCGTCGTCGGTCAGCGAAGGCCCTGACAGCAGGTCTCGGGCCGTGTGCCGGTGCCACGCACCGCGAGAGGGATCGGTGCTGAGCGGCTTGCCAAGGGCGAACTGCTCGCGCAGCTTGCGCGCGTAGAGGCGAAGTTTCTCATTTTTCGCAAACAGGTCAAGGTCATCGGACTGAACGACCACTTCAATGGCGATCCTTTCCTCCAGGAGATCTCGCGCCTGCTGCCGCGAGTCGTTCCCCTTGGGAGCAAACAGACCGGGTAGAAGGAAGAGGGCACCCGTCACCACTGCGGCAATCACCGCCGCCAGACCGAGCCACAGGGGCAGCCGCCCACCCCCGCCGGACGGGATCAGACGTTCCAGTTCCGCCAGCGTCGGCGGGGCCACATTGGGATCGAGCAGACGATTGCACAGGGCGCGCCAACTCTCGCCCGTCCGCCCCAAGCGATGCCAGTTGTCGGAAGGGGCAACGGGCACATCGCTCAGCGGCCTGACCGGCCGACCGTTGACCAAGTGGAAGATCAACTGCCCGACGGCGCGGACATCATCTTCCTCGGCCACCGCCCTGGCGACATTGGAAGGCAGCGGCGCGAAAAGGCTGATCCGCGCCCGGTCAAGCAGGCCCGAACCGACGAGGATATTCTCCGCCAGGAGATTGCCGTGCGGCCTGTCACAGGCGAGCTTCAGTTCCCGCAGCCCGCCAGCGATGCTCCGAACCACGTGCCCGAGCTGGCGTCCGTTGATTGTCAGCCGGCGACCGATAAGCTCTTCGAGCGAAATCTGGTAGTGATCCGTAACGCAGAACAGGCCCTCATCGACGACGCCCTGATCGTGGATGGTCAGCCAGTGGCGGGCCTTGCCTTTGAGCTTCGGCGAGGCGATGACTTCCTGCTGAATGCGGAGCTGATCGCGGAAGTATCGTTCGGTGTCCGTTTCCGGGCCGCCCCGGCCTGACGTAAGAACCCTGACCACGTACTGCGGGCGACCCCTTGTTCCTTGGGGTCTCGCCGTGTACGTCGTTTCGGTGACGTTTCGTCCGGGACGCACGTCGCAGGATTCAAATCGTCCGAATATCGCCATGACGTTGCGATCCGCAGGAGCCTGGCGCAGGCGCGGCCCCGGTCAGCGGGAGGGTAGCTTCTGAAGCGTTTCCACGACGACCAGCGGGCCTTTGATGGAGACGCTGATGACCCGCGCCTCCCACGGGCCTTTGTCCCAATCACCGCAGGACAGACTGACGCGAACGGGCTCCTCGTCCTTGTTCTTGTCACGCAGATCGGCGAAGACCAGGATGGCGGTCTTGTTCTTCAGCCAGCCTTCCCAAATTTTATCCCCTTTGGAGAGCGTGACAGTCATTTCGCCGCCGGGCTCGAAACGCAGCGTCTTGCGGTCCTCATCGGGCTTGAAGGCGGCCCGTTTGCTCGTCTGGCCGCTGTCAGGCCGGAACCACGGGCCGACCTTCTGTCCCGCCAGTTCGCTGTTGACGGCGACGACATCGACCTCGACCGGTTCATCGATCCTGTTGTCGAGCTTGACGATCACATCGAACGACTGCGTGGAGGGAGAACTACAGTGGCAGCCGCCCAAAGCGGACAGCACGATGATGGCGAGTCCCGATCGGCAGAGAAAGTTCATGTCACATCACTCCTGTCAGAGGCAGAAAGGTCGGATAGGCACACCAGGCGGACGCGCCGGACGAAATCCCCGGAAAGGCCTGAGTATCATAATATATCATAATATCATGTGACAAGGTGGCGGCGAATGACGCTGTGAATCTCCCGGTTGAATCGCCAGTCGATGACGATCAGGCTGCGCGAGCGGACGATGAGCCTGTCCAGTTCGTCGAGGACGGGGTCGAAGACCCGGTGGATGCCGCCGTGCGGAGCGTCGCCGTAGTCCGCGCGCGAGCTGTCGCGCCCTGCCGCGGGAAACATGCGGATGATCATCGCCAGCGTGGCCCACCACAGGTCATCGGGCACCAGGTCGAACGCCTCGACCGCGGCAATCTCTTCCCGGCAAAGGCGGTGCGGCCCCAGCGATTCGCGGAAGCGGCTGTCGGCTTCAAAGACCTGCTCCACGCGCCGGGCCAGTTCGCCTTCGGGAAGCTGGGCGGCCTGCCTCGCCAGACTCAAAGTCTCATCCAGCGCCACCGCCAGCCGCATCCGCGGGTTGACCAGCAGCATGCGCACCGCCAGCACCGCCAGGGCGTAAAGATCGCAGGGGGTGCTCAGCAGAGGAATCACCTCGAAGCGGGTGTTCATCTGAATGCCCTCGGCCGCCCTGAGCGACCGGACTGTCTCGATGTCCAGCCGCTGGCCGATGGTTCGGAACCGCCACTCGCCTGACGCCATGGCCGACTCTTGTTCGAGCCGGCCGTGGAGATCGACCCGGCCACTCTTGAGGGCAAGGCGGAACCATACGAGGTCATTGCGCGCGACGGTCACGCGCTCGTGCGTGGAGAAAGTGCCTTCCAGCACGGTCATGCCTTCGGTGCCGTCGAGCACCTGGCGGATGCGAAAGCTGCCGTTGCCCGTCGCCGGCGCGGACGCCGAGCCGGGCCGGTAGATGGAAGAGGCGGAGGAGCCGGGCAGGTAGTAATCGGCATCGCCCGCACGGACCGGCAGGGCGACAGCATCGCCGGGGTCAACCAGCGCCAGCCTGGCCGTCCACAGGAAAGGCAGGGCCGCGTCCATGCCGTTGAAGGTCACGTGAAAGCTGTCGGGCGAAAGGTTGAGAAACGGCTTCTGCGCGGCCTGACTGACGGCGCGCACCTGCCTGACCGCCTCGGCGAGCAGGCGGAGCTTGAGGTGATACGTCTCGACCAGGCGTCCCGACCGCCCGTGCGCGCCCAGGAACAGCCGGCCGTCGCCGGGCAGGCGGGAATCGACATCGCCCGAAGCCGTCGCCGCCACGCCTTCGGGATCCAGATGATGCTGCCCGTGCGCTACGCCGCGATGTTGAGCGCCGCTGAGGATGTCGATGTAATGCTCCAGGCCGATGTCGCTGTGCGGACGGATCATCATCAGCCCCGCGCCGGCGTTGACGGCGACCAGCTTCCGCCTGCCGATGACCTGCTCCAAGGGCACGGTCGCGTCGTTCGTCGGCGCGGAGCGAGTCGCGGGAATGAACGAAGTCTCCTCGCCCTTGTTCGGAAGGAACAGGTAGCGATGCAGCGAGGTGCTGTAGGCCGGCAGGCCACGCCGGATCAGGAGCGGATCGTCGCGGCACAGTTGCCAGGCATGGCCGGTGTCGCTGTCGGTCAGAGCGGTCGGCGCGAGCGAGGCCAGATCGATGAACAGCGGGCTGCCGTGCTCGCGATCCCAGCCGGCCCGCATCAGGTTGCCCGGCATGGCCTGCTCGAAAGCCTCGACATGGGCGATCCATCGGCGATCGAGCGCATCATTGGAAAGAGCCTCGACGCAGGCGGGGGCGACATCCGCCAAGCCGTCGATGTTCTGAATCCAGACTTCGATCCAGCGGTGAATCGTTCCCGCCTGATCGCAGACGCAGCCCAGCAGCACCTGGGCATCGAGCGTGTCACGAAGGACGATGAAGTGGCCCGCGGCAGGATCGGGCTGCGGCTTGGTCAGAACGCAGATGCGAAGCGGGCAGGCAAGCTGCTCCGGCGCGAGCGCCACGGATTCATAGCCTGCTGGGGCCTTTACGATTCCGGGTGTCGTCTCCCAGTTGGGCATGCTCGGTTCACCAGATGAATCCGCCAACAGTGATGCGCGGAGATACCACTCTTCCACCGGCCGCGCTGACAGGGCCGCATTCTATCGACTGGCTGGAATGGGTCAAAGACAGGGATAATGGTTAAGTGAATGGCTCTGACAGGTCTGACAAAAGCGAACATCTTTGTTCACCGTTTTATTAAAACACGACCACTCCTTACAACTCAGCAGCGCCTGGTTCGGCCCGGTGTGCAACTACAGGCGTATAACGGCGACTCGGGCCCCCGACACGCCGTGCCGCCTGACTGCCAGGATCATCACCGGGGCACCCCCCTCGCCCTTGTTGATGATCTTCTCGACGGCGTACATCGAGTCCAGCAACTTCGGTTTAGCCCTGTCATCACCGGTCGCCTCGACAACCCTCATGTTACCCCCGACCCGGCATTGGGCCATATACGACTCCACGACGGCAATATGACCGGCGGGGCTGGTCTTGACCTGGTTTCCGTTCATCCAGACCAAGAGGTCGCCCTGTCGGATCGCGGTCGGGTCGTTCACGGCCTTCGCCGTGTTGTAGTAGGATGCCGCGCCGGTGTTCCGTTTGACGGAGTCCGTGTCGTCCTTCCTACCGTTGGCTATCAAGTAGTTGGTGACGAAGCCCGAACAGTCGATCCCGAGGTGTGTGTCGCAGTAGGCCTGGATGCCAGCCCGGGTGCGCTCCTTGATCTTGCCGGAGCGGAGTGCCCATTCCAGAGCCAGTTCGTAGTCCCTCGGGGATCCTTTTCCCATGGCCGCAGTGCGAATTCCGTCATTGTTGGCCCGGAACCAAGTGTCGTTCGGCTTACCGCCCGCCGTCACCGCGTTGTAAGCGCTCATCTGCTTGGTCCCGGCCTCCCAGCTCATCATGAAGTACTTCGACAGCCGCACTTCATGGTAGAACTCTCTGCACTGTCTCGCGACGAGGTCGTCGATACCTGCTTTGACTTTCAGGTTGCGGTACAGGTTCATGAAATGAATGGGTGTCAGCACGGCGTTTTCCTCCGAGATACGTTATGGCATCTGTCGGCAAAAAATGCGAGAAAGCAGAGGCTATTCACATCAGTTCGCTCGTTTCTGAAAATGGGGGGTGGGGAGGGGTTTTCAGGATTCCCAGTTGGTGTGGCATAGTTCCTTTCGCGTGTTGTTAGCGGCCCAGTGCTCTGGTTCAGCGGCGAGCCGCGCAGCGGACCGTCCGCTGCAACCGGTTGTTCGACGACACGCCACAGCCTTGTTCGGCTCCATCTGAGGCTACTGCGTGCGCCGCGAGCCGGGGAGAACATGCATGCCGCCGAGATCATCAGCCAAGCGTATCGTCTGGACTTCAATTAGCTTCCTGTGGACGGGGTTCTCGACGAAAACCTGTACGCCGCACCGCGGATCGGACAGGCGTGGGTCAACATAGTCGCCGGGATGAACCGCCCCGACGTAGAGTTCCACGGGACCAATGAGGCGAAACTCTGTGAGCCAGAGGCAGGAGTTGCCCCACTCCCAAGCAGAGAAGAGTCTTTCAGCCTCGGAACGTGTGTCGGGTTTCTGCGTCGAAAAGCACACCCCGGGACGTGACGGATGTCCCGTCTTCTGTGACGTGCCGCCCCAGGTGCGGTACAGCCTCAAACCAGCCGGAGCGGAAACACGCTTCGGCTCCATGCGAAATCCTTCATCACGCCAGTTCCAATTCATGGTTTTTATCCCTCTATCGCTGTTCGTGTCGTCGAACAACCACACTCAGCTGCGGCGTCCCGGCGGACCAACCAGTCCCCGTCCTCCACGGCGATCTTCGCCAGCAGGGTCTGGTCGGTGAGCTTATGCACGGCGGCCGCGCGGACATGCGGGTCGTTCTCCACGCACGAAACGCAGGCCAACAGGGTCACCACCCCGAGGCACGCGAGCGGGAGCAGCCGGTTCATGCGTTTCGCCCGGTTCGCGGAAGTGCCGCCTTCATGTGCAATGCGCGGGGTCATCGGAACCTCCTTTGAGGTCGGTTCGCGCCCGGGAAAGGCGCAGGGAGTGGAAAGCCGCTTGCCTGCTTGCCAAACCGTGGTTGCTATGACAGTGTTGCTATGGCAGTTTACCGGTCAGTTCGTACTTGATCCAATTGTAAAAGTTGCCGATGTTCATCACCTCGCGGAATTCGGCTTCGGGCATTTGCTCGAAATAGGTGAGCGCCTTGTCGAGGTTCTCTCCCATTTCGAGAAATATCTGCGCCGGGGAAGTGCGCAGGCGTTCGACGAGGCGATCCATCCGCCTGGGATCCTTGTCCCTCGAGATCATCTCGTGGAGCATGGTCCCCACAGCGTCGATGCCTGCGGCGCCCAGCCCCAGAGGGTTGAGGGCCTTCAGGTACTTCCAGAAGCGTTCGTCCTTCTTCGGATTCTTGGCGGGGCCTGCGAGCGCGGACACGAAGCTCTCGGTGCCGTCGATGAGAGCGGCCCAACCGATGGCCCGGCCCATGAGGGTCCTGTATATCTCGGCCGCGGCCGCGTAGTAATCCTGTCGCTGGAGGTGAACAAAGACCTGCAAGCCCAGCCCGACTAATTCGACCACCCTTCCCGCGCTGGCCGCTGTCTTAAGCACGATGCCGAGTTTCCCGCCAGGTTTCATGACCGCTTCAAAGAACTTCTCCCCCGCCTTCAACTCTTTCACCTGCGTGATGATCGGGACGATCCCTTTGATATCGCTGATGGGAAGTCCGAGCGCCTTCAGGTGCTTGTAGTAGTTAACGATCTTGACAGCATCGTCCAAGCGGTCGGCAATGAAGACCGCGTTGTCCCAGTCAGTTCTCGTCTCTTCGAGAAACTCGAAGAATTCCTCACCGAACAGTTTCTGCTGGTTCTGCTGGACGACCCGGTTCTTGTGCAGTTCCTTCCGCATGTCCTCCTGGTACTTGGCGAACTTGCCCAACCTGACATTGCTCGGCTGGACCTTCGCGGCCGGCGTGGCCGTGGGAATGTTGATCCGGTCGCCAGGGAAGATGAGGTTCGGGTTGCGACGTTTGGCGCGAAAGGAGGCGTTCGAAGGATGGTTGTAAAGCTCCTGCCAGGATTTGATCCCGTACTGCCGCGCAATCCCCGACAGGGTGTCGCCTGACTTGATGATATGGATTGACATGTCTGTTACCCTCTTGCTTTTGAAGAAACCGGCATCAGCCGCCTAACCTTCCCCGCCACCGCCCTTGAGCCGAACTCTGTTTAGATTCCAGGCTCGTAAGCCAAACGCAGTCCGCGTTTCGTACAACATTTTATCACAAAATCACGCCTGGCAAGCCTTTCGTTGCACGTTAGCCGGGGTAAAAGCATATGGGACTTCTGATATAACCCCCTGATGTACCGCGAACCAGGAATTGCTACGCCGCAAGCGGCTTGGACGTGAGGTTATTCAGGAATCCCATATGCTTTTACCCTGGCTATGAAGCGAACCCAATCCATGCCCCGGAAATTGCCAGACCCCATGTCACCGTGTCATGAACGAGGCACATGCCCGCCCCCGGCATGCTCAGCCGCCGATGAGGACGGTGGGACAGCCCGCGACGATCGCGCCGCCGTGGGCGGTGAGGTCGCCCATGCGGGCGGCGGGCATGTTGCCGATGAGGACGGTGGCCGATCCCATGACGATGGTGTCCGGGGGTCCGACGCAGATGCACATGTCCGTCGCCCGCGCGGCCGGCATGAAGCCGATGAGCACCGTGGGACAGCCCGGCGGCAGGACCGGGCCGCCGACGTGAGGCACGAGGCCGGTCACCATCGGGCAGGTATGCATATCTCCGGCTCGGGCTGCGGGTTTCATGGGTCGGCTCCGTCGAGTGTGATGATCAGGCTGTTTCGCTTACGCCATCGGGCAAGGCGGACAAGCGTCAATGGGCGTGGCCCTCGGCCTCACCGTGGACATGCGGCGCGGGGTACTCCCAGTGAGGCCGCAGCGTCAACAGGTCGGTCCCCGTGTCCTGCTGCTGATTGAGCCACATGCGATGGCGGATGCCGGGCTCGCCGTCGAAGAAGATCGCGGCCCTCAGTGCGCAGGCCCGCGTCATGTCCAGTTCGGGCTGAAGAACCTTGTCTTCCTTGTCGTGCTCGTTGGCGATGTCCAGGAACCGGGCGGCGATGACCGGCGCGAGCTTGTTCTCCGCGTCGGGCAGGCGAACGAGAGTGACCGCCGCCCACCAGATCAGTTCCGCGTCCGACTGCGGATCCGTGTCGCAATAGATCGCGGCGAGTCGGGCGATGCGCTGCTCAGGCGGCATGGCCTCGACCGCCTGGCGCACCTGAAGCGATGCCTGCAGCCGCGGCGCCTCCAGCCTTGCGAACTGACTGATCATGTCCGCGCGGGCGCGCATGTTACGGGCGCCGTCCGGTGACAGGCTCGCCTTGGAGCGGTTCAACTCCATCTCCAGTTGCTCGGCGGCATCGGCGGCCCACTTGGCCAGTTCCTTGGCGCCCTCGGCCGATCCCAGCGCGGCGCAGGCCAGCGCCATGCTCTCCCGCGTCGAGTCGGCCGAGGCGCGGCGAAGCATCCCGCGGTAGTAATCCGCCGCCTTCTTCTTCGCTTTCTCATCGCCCACCCACGCCAGGGCGGCCACGGCATGAGCGGATTTCTCGTACTCTTCCGCTCCGCCCTCGCCTCCACCGTCGAGCATCACCTCCCACACCTTGGCCGTGTCACGAAGGTTATGGAAGATGCTGGCGCGGGAGAGCTTGACGATGTGATCGCGCGAAGCGGTCCGCCTGACCCGCGGTGTCACGAACAGCACGCCGCTGGCGCGATCGATCGGCGCCGGAATCGGCGAGACGCTGTAGAGCGTGTCCGCCAACAGATACGCTTTGAGGCGTTCCAGACTGTCCTTGTCAGGAAGAGGCATAAGCTGCTTTCACGAAAAAGGCCGCGACCGATCCGCCGACGGGCCACGATGCCCGGGGCGGCGAGAGCCGCGAATCAATCAACCATATCATTCAGATGTCATCGAACGAAGTCAGCACCTCGGTGTTGTTGTCGCGGAACATTCCGGCGGGGATGTCCCGGACATTCTCGTCAAAGGCAAATGTCTTGCGGTCGGCGATGCGCTTGGGGCCGTTCACGACGCGCTCGTTGGAACCGACAGGCGAGCCGGGGCCCATCAGTTGCTTCTTGCGCGAGTCCGAGGCGCTGTTGGCGACGACGACGTGAATCGCGTCGATCAGCACATGCCCGATCTCGTGGGGGATGGTCGTGTAGAAGTTCTCCGGCTGGCCCGGCGCGTGAAGCGTGGCGGCGCGGACGAGGAAGCTGTTGGCGACCTCGTCGTTGGAGGGCGCGTGGCCGTAGGACGCGGTGTACTTGCGGAACGGGTTGAACGCCAGGCCGAGCACGCCGGGCGTGTTGCCGACGATGAAGACATCGACGCGGTCGCGTCCGGTGTCGTAGTTCTTCAGCAGCAGCCGGGAGTTGATGTTGCCCACGTGCCGCTCGTTGCCGTCGCCGGTCTGGAACGCGGCGGTGGTGAGGGCCGCGGCGAGGACGGGGTGCCTCGCATCGTTGGAAGCGAGGACGGTCAGACGCACCGTGTCCGAGAGCGGATCGCCGACCAGCACATCCGCCGAGCCCAGCTTCTTGCCGAAGATGGCCGGGTTGGGCGAGTCGCGGACGGGCAGGTCGGCGGGCACGACGTTTCGGATCGCGCCGGCAAGCGACCGGGCGGTGTCGGCGCAGGTGGCGTTGGCGACCGTGGTGATGGACACGGTCTGATCGACCTTCGTGCCATCCTTGCGGTCAACCTCGACACGAACGGTGATCACCTTTCCGCCGGCGGCCCGACGCCCTTCGCGGTTGTCCACGACCAGCATGTTTCCCGGAGCGGGGACTTCGCGCGCCTCGCCCAGGATCTTGATGCTCATGTTCACCTGGGCATACACCTGCCGCATGAACATCAGAAGCGTCCGACGGACCTGTTCGTCATTGGAGAGCGCGTTGCCCGTGTCCGGGTCCTTGAGGATGTGCAATGCGAGCTTCACGCGCTTGTGGTCCGTCCCGATCGGCGCGGTGACCGTCGCCGTGCATTTCTTGCCCGCCGGGCAGGCCGGTCGCTCATAGCTGGCGCGCACCGCCTGATCGAGTATCTCCACCGCGTCGTTGTCGCCCCCCTTGCCGTCGGTCATGTCCGTCACCAGAAGCGTCTGGCCCGCGGCGGCGTTCTTGTCCGGCTCATCCACCACGAGGCGAAGATACGGCGATCGCAGGCATACCTTGCTCTTGACCAGCTCGCAGGTGACCTTCTGCTCGCGCCTGGACTTTTCCGCGCCGGTGAACTCCTCGTGCTGCACCACACCGGCGACCTTGACGACCTTGCCGCCCGCGATCACGGGTTTAAGGGCCTGCAACAGCACTTCGACCTTGTCGGGCGCATCGGGGTCAACCACTTCGATCTTGAAGGCGTCCTCGTCATCGTGCCCGCGCTGATCGAACTTCGTCGCCGTCGGGAAGCTCTGGTTGAAGTCGGTGCCGCCCTTGTCCGTCGGGAAGTTGCTGACGTTGAGCACGGGCATGTCCGGGTCGTCGCGGAACGGCAGATTCGGCGAGCCGTGCGTGAACCGCACCAGCACCGGCGGCGCGGAAAGCAGTTCGAACACATGCTCCTGGTCCGTCGCCTTGTCCTCTTCCTTCGTCTCGAAGTCGGGCACCACCACCGACTCACCGGCCAGAAGAAAATGCCGATCCAGAAACGGCTTGCCCGCGTTGCCCGGCTCATCGCGGATCGGCTGACAATCCTTGAAGCCCGCCGCGATCGCGAGGTTGCACAACGTGTCTCCCGGCTTGGCTGTCACGATCGACGGCATGATTCACCTCAAACAGATACAAGTCCTGCCACATCAGCGCCGCGCCGCGGCAAGTCACAGCGGGCACACCACGACCTACTTCGACTTCCAAGTCGTCTTGTCGCGCAGCGGCAGGATGACTTTGCACTGACCGGCATCGACGCCTTCCACTTTCGCACAACCCTTGTCATCCGTCGCGCCGGTGGCGTACTCCTTGCCATCAGGCAGAATGATCTTGTAAGGCTCGCCGGCAACGGGATGGCCGTCCTTGTCAACCACTTTGATCGCGATGAAGTTCTTCTTCTTCTCCTCGTCCGTGCCGATGCCTTTGCCCGGCTTGAAGGGCACGGCCTCTGTCGTGGCGTACTTGCCCTTGCCTTCCTCACGCTGATCGGTCCTGGCCTTGGTCACCTTCACGGGGTCGGCGTCGTCGGCCTCCTGCGGCGCGGTCGGCGCGGTCGGCGCGACGAGCGAGCCGGCCGCGCCCGGCGTGGGCGGCGAGCCGGGGCCGGAGTTGATCTTCGTCATGCTGCCGTCGATGGTGACGAGGGAACCTTTGACGGTCACCCCCGTCGGGTCGATGACCACCGAGTTGCCGCCGCACTTGAGCGTGATCCCGCCGGCGCCTTCGATGACCACGCCTGCCGCCTTGAGGTAGTAGTTGCCGCCGGTTTTCTCGCTGTGGTTGGCGCCGAACTCGTGGATCACGTTGCCCTGGACCTTCAGCGACAGCGAATCGGTCACCGCCTTGGCCTCCTTGCCCTTCACCGACAGGTGGCGGTCCTTGCCGATCTGCTCGAGATGATCGGCATCGACCTTCTCGTGCCGGTTCGCTTCCACGTGCTCGAACTGGTTGGCCGTGACGATCAGGTGGCGGTCGTTGCCGATCCACTCGAAGCAGTCGTTCTTGACGCGGATGTCCTGGTTCTTCTCCGCGTGGATGAAGACCTGTTCCTCGCCCTTCTTGTCGTCCAGGCGAATCTCGTTGAATCCCTGGCCCTTCTCGGTGGCGGTCTTGATCGTGGTGATCGTCTGAAAGTCCGGCAGCGCGTACGGGGGCATGTTGTCCTTGTTGTAAACGCGCCCGGTGATGATCGGCTGATCGGGGTCGCCTTCGAGGAAGGTCACCACGACCTCATGCCCGACGCGCGGCAGGAAGAGGGTTCCGCCGACGTGGGGGTGAACCACGCGCATCCAGCAGGAGCTTTTCTCATCCCGCTTGCCGTCACGGTCCCAGTGGAACTGGACGCGGGCGCGGCCGAACTCATCGACATGGATATCCTCACCGTCCGTCCCGACGACGATGGCGGTCTGCGAGCCGTGGATGATCGGCCTGGGCGTGTCGCGCGGCGGGCGGTAGGTCGCGTCGGCTCGGATGCAGCGGAAGGTGTTGGAATAGCCCTCGGCGACTTCGCCGCCGGTCACGTATCCCCCGCCGCCGGCACTGTGCGACACCGCCGTCACCACATAGGTCTTGCCTTCCTCCGACTCGCAGTGGTGCCTGGTGATCTTAAACTTCGCGCCGGGACTGAAGCCTCGGCAGCGGCTGGCGCCCACAACCATGTCATGGGGAACTTCATCCGCCTCCATGCGGATCTTCGTCAGCGCCTGGCCGAAGGACTTGTCGGCATAGTTGCCGGGATAGTCGTAGTGCTCGAACCCGGCATTGCCTTCAAACTGCACCAGCGTGTTTACCTTGGTGAGCAGCTTGTTGGAGGGGTTCTGAAAGTCGTAGTCCGTCTGGGTCCACTTGCCGGGGCGGAACTCGTACTGATGCTCCCACTGGGTGATCTGATCGGTGATCTCCGATGCACTGAGCGGCGCGAGGAACTGCACCTGGGCATCGGGGCACTCGTAGTAGCCGCCCTTGTGGTCCGAAAGGACCATGACGTGCTTGTCCTTCTCGTGGCGGAAGTAGTAGAAGATGCCCTCCGCCTCCATGAGGCGCGAGATGAAGCTGAAGTCCGTCTCCCGATACTGCACGCAATACTCCCGCTTCGGATGATTGCCGTTGATCTTCAGCTCGAAGTCGTTGAAGCCCATGTCGCTGAAGATCTGCTCGATGATCTGGACGGCTGACTTGTCCTGGAAGATGCGGCAATCGGAGGTCTGCGTGAGGAACCAGAACCAGGGCACGATCTCGGCCGAGTACAGGCTCAGCCGATCGCCCCGGCCCCGGTAGCGGAACCGGCTGACGTAGCCGTTGATGTAACGCACCGACTTGTCATCCATCGCCAGGGAGACCGCCACGTTCTTCCCGACGATCTTTTTCGGGTCGATCGCGTCTTCCGTCGAAAGCATCTGAAGCCGGTAGCAGAACAGCCTGGAAAACTCCTCGTCTCCCTCGACCGACGTAAGCAGCAGCACGTCCTTGCCCAGCGGCGTGTTGACGGCGATGCGACGACTTTCCTGTTGGTATTCAGCCATGGCTGTTCCACCGATGAAAACCGGGTGCGACGAACCGCCTTCCAGGCTCTGCCTGCCATCGCCGTCTTGCCTGACCCGCAAAGCGCAAACAGGCGGAGGGTGCAGCCTCGACAGCCGTTCCGTCCGGCCAACCCCGCGGCACAAAAGAGGGAACGAACCGGTACGCGGCACCGGTTCGTTCCGCTCGGGTGTGCTGAATGCTCCCGTCGGCAATGCTGACGATCAGCGACCCTTGACGGGGTTGTACTTGCCGGGGATGTTGCCTTCGATCTTGCCGGTCTTCGGGTTGAGCAGCACGTAGGTCCACTCCACCTCGGTGAAGTTCATCGCGATCTGCTCCATCGGTATCTCCTGGGCGTCGCCGGTGCCCTGAAACGAATAGTTCGTCAGGATCACGTCCTTGAGCTTGTACTTCAGGTACGGTTCCTGCTTCTTGCCGATGGTGGCACAGAAGTGGATTTCGACCTCGGCGAAGAACACGCCGTTCGCACACGCCTCCTGCATCTTGACGGAGCTCTTGTCGAGCTGGCGAACCACGTTCACGTCCGAAAGCATCGTCCCGCCCATCGTGCGCTGGTGGCCCTTGGCGCTATCGGGAATCGAACGGTGGATCGATGAATCCATCGACTTGACAACGATCCACTCCTTGTGGTCCTCGTCTTCCGCCTGGCCCTTGATGTCACCGAGTTTGAGGAAAGCCGGCATGTCAATACTCCTTGGATGAAATTGGTTTCGACGAGGTTGACAGCGGCGGGTTCACGTTCCGCCTGACCTGCGTATCAGCCTCGCATTCAACGTCCGGGTCGCAGACATTGCGTGTCCCTGACCATCACCATTGTCGCAAGTCCGCCGGAGAAGTTGCGTGGTTTCTTCCATTTTCCCGCGAATGCTCAATTTTCCTGCTTTCCAAGGCTGAGCCGGATGACGATTGCCCAGGTCCAGGAGCGGTTCCGCGCCCGCGGCAGGCGAACCGATCAGGCAATCCGATACTCGAAGCCGCCGTCCTTGCCCAGGTCAACCGTGACTTCACCGATGGTCTTGCCTTCGCCCATGCGCGACAGGAACTCGACGGACATCTCCGGCAGCAGCGAACGGCTGATGATGTGATCGACGTTGCGGGCGCCGCTTTCGACCTCGGTGCAGCGGCTGGCGATCGAGTCCACCACGGCCGGGGTGTAGCTGAAGCGGGCGCGATAGTTCTCCTTGATCCGCTTGCCCACCCGGCCCAGTTGCAGCTCGATAATGCCGCGCATCACCTGGTCGGTCAGCGGGAAATAGGGCACCAGCGTCACGCGCCCGAGAAACGCCGGCTTGAAGGTCTTCAGCAGCTCCGGATGCAGCGCCTCGGCCAGGCCCATCGCATCGGGCCGCGTCTCTTCATCGGCGCAGAGCTTCATCACCGTGTTGCTGGCGGCGTTGCTGGTCATGATGACGACGGTGTTCTTGAAGTCGATATCCCTTCCTTCGCCGTCGCGCAGCATGCCTTTGTCGAACACCTGGTAGAAGATGTCCTGCACGCCGGGGTGGGCCTTTTCCATCTCGTCCAGCAGGATGACGCTGTAGGGTCTGCGGCGCACGGCCTCGGTGAGCACGCCGCCCTCGCCATAGCCGACGTATCCGGGAGGCGATCCCATGAGCAGCGACACCTTGTGCTCCTCCTTGAACTCGGACATGTTGATCACGGAGAGATTCTGCTCCCCGCCGTAGAGCAGGTCCGCCAGCGTCAGGGCCGTCTCCGTCTTGCCGACGCCCGAAGGCCCGACCATGAGGAACACGCCGATGGGCTTTCGCGGATCGGTGAGATTCGCCCGGCTGGTGCGGATGCGCTGGGCGATCGCGTCCAGCGCGTGGGACTGCCCCACGATGCGCTCCTCCATCCGCTCCTTCAGCGCCAGGACCGTGCGAATTTCATCGGACACCATGCGGCCGACGGGGATGCCTGTCCAGCCGGAGACGACCTCCGCGATCGACTGCGAATCCACGCAGACCGAAAGCAGCGGATGCTCGCCCTGCACCGTTCGCAGTTCGCCGCTGAGACGATCCAGATCGGCACGGGCCGCGTCGATCTGCTCGGGCGTCAAGGTCTCCTGCGTCGCGGCCTTGCTTGCTCCGGCATCGGCGGCAGGCGGCGCGCCGGGCGCAGCGGCGCTCGCCTGGCCGTCAGGCGGCGCGGCCTTGGCGCGCCTGCCCGTCTCCAACTGGTCGCGCACCTTGCGCAGCTCCTCGACCAGCCCAAGCTCCTGCTTCCACCTCGCTTCGAGGGCCTCAAGCTCCGCCTCCGCCGCGGCCTTCTCCTCGCCGAGCTCGGCGATACGGGTCTCGTGCCTGCCGCCGGTGGTCTGCTCGCGGTTGAGAATGTCGATCGCCACGCCCAGTTGCTGGATTCGCCGCCGGCAGTCTTCGACGGCAGACGGGATCGCGCTGTGCCCGATCGCCACGCGGGCGCAGGCCGTGTCCAGCAGGCTCACCGATTTGTCAGGCAACTGCCGGCCGGCGATATAGCGATGGCTCAGACGCACCGAATCGACGACCGCTTCATCCAGCACGCGCACGACGTGATGCTTCTCCAGCGTCTCGACCAGCCCGCGCATCATCTGCACCGCCTTGTCCTCGTCCGGCTCCTCGACCTTCACCACCTGGAACCGCCGCGCCAGCGCGGGATCCTTCTCGAAATACTTCTTGTACTCGGCCCAGGTGGTCGCGGCGATCGTCCGCAGCTCGCCGCGCGCCAGCGCCGGCTTGAGCAGATTCGCCGCGTCGCCCTGACCCGCCTGGCCTCCGGCGCCGATCATCATGTGCGCCTCGTCGATGAACATGATGATGGGCTGAGGCGAAGCCTTGACTTCATCGATCACCGATCGCAGCCGGTTCTCGAACTCGCCCTTGATGCCCGCGCCGGCCTGAAGCAGACCCAGGTCCAGCGTGCGCAGGACCACGTTTCGCAAAGGCGGAGGCACATCGCCGTCGGCGATCCGCTGGGCGAAGCCCTCGACCACCGCCGTCTTGCCCACCCCCGCCTCGCCGGTGAGGATCGGGTTGTTCTGCCGGCGGCGCATGAGGATGTCCACGATCTGCCGCACCTCGCTGTCGCGGCCCAGCACGGGATCGATCCTGCCCGCCTTGGCGCGGGCCGTCAGATCGATGGTGAACTGATCGAGCGAAGGCGTCTTGGAAGGCTTGCCGGTGCGCGCGGGACCGACGCCTGTCGGCGATCCGCCTTCGCGGCCAACGTCGGCGAGCGGATCGCGATCGCCCACTTCCTCGACCGAGTTGGCGATGAGATGGCTGATCTCCTTCCTGAGCGACTCGCGGGAGATCTTCTCGAACTGCGCGGACGCATCGAAGGCCATGCGCCGCAGGCTTTCATCGGCCAGCAGCGCGCAGAGCAGGTGGCCGGAGCGGATGCGGGCCGCGCCCAGGTCGATCGACGCGATCAGCCAGGCTTCGCGCGCCAGATCGAGGATGGTCGGGCTCAGCACAGGCGGGCGCGAGTTGCCGGTCTTGAGGCGATCGATCGCCGCGGTCAGGTCGGCGATCAGCCGCGACTGCTCGACGCCGAAGTGGCGCAGGAGCACCGCCAGATCGGTGTTGGGCGTGTCGAGCAGCTTGAGCAGCCAGTGCTCCAGTTCGACGTTGTAATGCGTTCGAGAGAGGCAGAGCCCGGCCGCCGCCTCCATGGCGCGATGGCATGTCTCGTTCAGCTTGGAGATCAGCGACTTCAGATCGACCGTTGCCATGAGAACTCCCTGTGAAAGTGCGAAACCGTCTTCTCCGCCGGATCGACTCCCGCCCGTGCGTCAGACATCATCCAGATGAAAGGCGACGCCGTCAAAGTCCTTCTCCGCCGGCCTGGAGCACATGAAGATGTTCCAGCCCAGCCGGCCGTCCCCTTCCCGCGAGCCGAGCCGGCATTGCCTGATCGCGTCGGCGGCGAGCACGGGCTGCACGTCGAAGTCGAACTCGTCCCCCGCATAGAGCCGCACGAGCTGGCACAACTGCTTCAGACCACCGCCGCTGGGCAGCATGGACCGGAACTGCCCGTCATTCAACGGGCCCAGGCGAATGCGAAATCCGCTCTGCACATCCCACACCCGCCGGCCGGCGATGAGCGTTCGGCCCAGTTGATTGTTCCGCCCCTGCTCCGCGCCCATGCTCGAGCAGTCCTCCCGCGCCAGATGCTGCCAGCGCCCCTTGAACTGCTCCACCTCGGCGGGCATCTCGAAGTAGTCCGCCACGATCTGCCGCAGGGCCGTCGCGCTGCGCGGGTAACGGGCAAAGTGCCCCGCATAAAAAAGGATCGCGTGATCATCCACCGCCATGCGCCTGCGCAGCGGATTCGTCCCCAGCCCGACGAGACTGAAAAGACTGAACGTGAACAGGTCCGTCCGATCCGCGCCCCCGCCGCCGCCGGCCTGCTCGGCCGGCCGGCTGTAGGCACGCTCGTAGCCCACCGTGAAGCGGTGCTTCTCCCACGCGCGGTAGAACAGCGAAACCGAACGGTGATGGAACAGATCGAGCCACTCGCGCAGGCCGTGATCCCGCTCGCGGATCGTGCGGATAAGCAGGCTGGTGAAGTGATCGGGCAGCACTCCCGCCGGTCCGGTCAGCCCCATGAAGGAGCAGGTCAGGATCGGCGGCTCGATCCTGCCCGACGCCAGTTCCTTCCCCCTGACCAACTCCACCACCGATGACGAAGGAAACGCCAGCGAAGGCAACGCCTGAAAGCGGACGATCTCATCGGCGGGATGAGCGTCATATCCCACCTGCGATCGCGCCGGCCCATCGCCGGCCTGCTGACGGGCCGCCCGCTCCAGCAGCCGCACCGCCGCGAAGAAGTCGAAGCGGTAGGCCCGGCGAAAAAGCTCGTCGATCACAGAAGTGCTTTGTGGGCCGCTCGCGGAGGCCATTGATGAAAGTCCTCCTGATGCTGCGTTGATCGCACCACCAGTTCAGTGAAGGAGTTGATCGAACAGTAAAGCCCCAGGAACCGTTCCAGCACGCTCGCGTACAGGAAAAGGCTGTTGTCGGTGAAGCGGGTGGGATCGAACACGGCCGTGACCTGGAGGCCCCGGCACAGGCCGCCGTTGATATCGCTCGCGCCGGCGCGGCGGGTGACGCGCCGGCTGGAGATGTCCAGCAGGCCGGAGATTTTCGTGCGCGTCTCGGTCGAGTCCACGAAGTCGTGAAGCGTGAAGAGTTCGCGCAGCGCATCAGCCCCGTCGGGCCCGCCGGTGAGCGACAGGTGATTCAGCGACAGGTGCGAGATCAGCCGCCACAGCGCCCCGTGGCGGATCGCCGGCCGGCGCGTCGGCGTCGGCTGCGTGATGAACGACAGCGACGCCAGAGGCCCGCCGCCCACCAGCGTCAACCGTGCCCCCTGGCGGATGTGCCGGGGCAGGTCGCGGTTCAGGCAGATCGTCCGGGGCGCGAGCGTCCACTTCGATGAACCCGCGAACCGGAAGGCCAGGTCCGCCAGCGACAGGAACGTGGCCGTCCCGCCGTCGCGAACCTTGCCTTGGTGGACCGAAGGCTGACGCGAGGCGTACCAGAAGACATCCCGCTCGGTGGCCGAGGCGTGCTTGAAAGAATAAAACGGATGCAACAGCACCTCGTCGCCCTGCTCGTTCGTCGCAATCACCTCGCTGACCCGGTACACCTCCAGCCCCAGAGACCGGCGCGAGTCCGGCACCACGCGATACTCCGTCTGCTCCTGCGTGAGCGAAATGGGCTCGGCGACCTTCTCGAAGAGGTTCACCACCGGCGCGCAGCCCAGGCGAAACGACTCCGCCGAGATGTTCTGCTCGATGTCCTCGACGGATCGGTTCAGGTAGATGAACACCTCCATCTGGTTGCCGATGGACTCCAGCACCTTCGGGCTCAGGCCCGTCAGATCGAAGAAGAGAAACTTCTCAGGCAGCGCGAACAGATCCGTCAGCAGGTGATAGCCCGCAAAGGACTGCGGCGTGGCGGGAAGGAGCGACTCGTCCTCCGCGAAGCCTGCGGGGCGAAGGCATTGTGCGCCCAGCACCACGGGTCGAGGATCCTTGGGCCCGTTGGCGAGGATCACATCAGTCGCCTCGCGCATCAGCAGTTCATACAGCGCGTTCATGTGCTGCGGCTGTCCCTTCAGATGGAACCGCAGCGAAGGCATCTCAAGCTTGGCGAAGGTCGTGTCCTTGGTGAAGCATTTGAGCCCGATGCGCAGCACGGCCGCGGCGCGGGTCTTGCTCGACGGCGCCGACGCCAGCAGACCCAGGCTCGCCTCCCGCACCTCGAAGGGCCACAACTGCACGGGGTAGCAGGTGCGGAAGTGGCAGACTTCGCCCTGAACCTCGTCCGTCTCGATGATCGAGCCGCGGGGAATCTTGTGGCCCTTCACCAGGCCGCCCTGCGACCGGTCGAGCGCGAACTGGGCGATGGCCATCGAAGGCACCGGCGCGAGGTAGTGCGGGTAAAGCACCGAGAGCATGGCGTCGGTGATCTCGGGGAAGTCATCCTCGATCTTGCGCCGCGTGCGGGCATTGAGGTAGGCGAAGGCCTCGATCATCCGCTCGACGAACGGGTCCGCCGAGCCGTCCTCGCGCAGGCGCAGCGCGCCGGCCAGCGCCGGGTTGGCGGCGGCGAACTGGCCGCCCATCTTGCGGATGAAGGCCAGTTCCCGGTTGTAATGGCTCAGCAACTCGTCGCTCATCCCGACGTCACCTTGAAGGAACGTGCCGGCTCCAACACCGAATCGAAAAGCACCCGTTCTTCGATCGGCTCGACGCACAGCACCGCGTCGATCCTGAACCGCAGCGTCCGTTCGCCGGGGTCATCGTCATCATTCAGCGACACGCGCACCGATTTCAGCCGCGGCTCGAAATACTCGATCGCCCGTTCGATCAGTTGAACCAGTTCCTCGCGCGACCGCGGGCTGGCGAAGGCCGCGCCCGTCACGTCCGGCACGCCGTAGTTCGCCAGGGACGTCTTCAGTTGCTTCAGGCTCTCGGGCGGCGGCGTGCAGCGCCAGCGCGTGTTGAGCAGCGCTTCCAGATCCCGCCGCACCGACTGCTTCAGGTCGCGGATGCGCTGAAACGAAGTCGCCGCAAGGTCCGCGCCGCCGGTGATCAGCCTGTCCAGCAGCGGCTTGTGAACGGGTGTGTTGGAATAGGCATCGACCACGGGTCAATCTCCCTGTCCGCGCTCCGCGCCTGCCGGAGCGGTCAGCGCGAGCTTCTTCATCTGTGTCACGCCCAGCGCCTCATCCCCGACGAGGAACATGCGCTGCCCCTGCCCGCGCACAGGCCGGCCGCCCTCGTCCAGCCACTGCGTGGACCGGCCCAGGCGGATCGCATCATCCTCCGCGCCGGCCGAGCCCGGATAAAGCGCCGGCACGAACACCACGCCGTCGGGACCGCTGCGCACGCTCAACTGCGCCTGACGCCAGAGCAGATCGCGAGGCCGCGTCGGCGGCTCGAACTCGATCGTCTCCACGCTCTCGATCGGAATCCAGAAGAACCGGCCATCTCCCGTGAATACTTCCAGCACCTCGGCGCAAAGGTCGTCCAGATCGCGGAACTCCGCGAACGCCTTGCCGTCACACTGGCCCTCGGCTGCGGGCGTCTGCTCCTGCGCCTGCTGAAGGAGCGTCGCGGCTTCATCAAATCGGCCTTCGCGCAAGGCGATCGCGGCCCGCAGGCGCAGCTGCAGCGCGGGACCGGGTTCCACAAGCATCTGAGGCAGCCGGCCCGACTCGTAAAAATCCACGCGCGCCTGTTCGGCACGGATCAGTTGCCGGAACTGCCCGACACCCAGAACCATGTCGGGCGACAGGTCCGCGACGGTGGAAAGGTGGGTATCGGCGCGTTGGAGGTCTCCGGTGAAACAGAGCAGCTCCGCCAGCAATGCCCGCCGCGCCGAATCGCCCGGCTTGGCCTTCACGTCCGCCGCCGCCGCCGCGACGGCGTCATTCAGTCGGCCCGCTTTGAAGCATTCGGCTGCAGTCATGGTTTCCTTTCGTCCGATTGCGTCAGGCGATGCTCGACGGCTTCAGCTCCGTCTGAAGCCGCACCGCCGCCGTCAGATCGTCCAACTGGTAGTGAGGCCAAAGGCGCACGACACAATGGTAACTGCCCGGCTTGTCGGGCAGACCGCGGATTTCCACGGTGGCCTGCCGCAGGGGGAATCGCGCCTTGACCTCCGGCGCCAGGTGCTCGCCCGGCGCGACGTAATCGTTGAGCCAGCGGTTGAGCGTGTCTTCCAGCTCCGTGTGCGAGGAGAACGAGGCGACCTTGTCGCGGCCGATGACTTTCAGGTAATGCGTGAAGCGGGCGACGCAGAGCGTGTACTGGAGCATCGAGGAGATGCGGGCGTTCATCGTCGCCGCCTGCGTATCGTAGAGCCTGGGTTTGTGAACCGAGGGATTGCCGTAGAACACGCAGTAATCCGTGTCCTTGCAGGGGCACAGCGGGATCAGGCCCAGGTCGCACAGGTCTTTCTCCTGCATGTCGCCGATGGCCACATCGACCGGCGGCTTGTTGACCACGCCGGGCCGATCGGTGCTGAACGAATGGACGGGGAGACCGGTGACGATCCCTCCCGACTCGACGCCGCGCTGGAACCCGCGGATATCCGCCAGCCAGCCGCAGTCGGCGAAGGCCCGCATCAGCACGGCCGCGAAGGCGAAGGACGCGCCGCCCCAGAGGTACTTCGTGTTGTCCGGCCCCTCCACTTCCTCGCGGAAGCGGAAGCCGACGTTGCGGACGTAATACGTCTGCGGCCTTTCGGGGTCGAACTCCTCTCCGCAGCGCGGGCATTGGGA
The DNA here is from genome assembly GCA_964649195.1 of uncultured Phycisphaeraceae bacterium. GTDB lineage: Bacteria > Planctomycetota > Phycisphaerae > Phycisphaerales > Phycisphaeraceae > JTS-RE9. The sequence continues at coordinate 25,438 of CAZYPK010000010.1, read as the reverse complement.
GCCGCCCAGACGATTCAGATGCGCCGCGCATGCCTTGCAGATGACGATCCGCGCCGAGCCGAAGGTGTCGTCGTAAGGCAGGCGCATGAGAATCCGCGGCAGGGTCAGGCCGACGAACCGGGCATCCTCGCTTTCGCGGAACGATCGCCAGCGATGGTACTCCTCCTGCTGGAAGGTCCGCGCCAGGTTGATGGGGCGTTCGAGTTGGCCGAAGCGTTCCAGCCCCAGCAGCGACGGATGAGCCGCGAGAATCAGCGGCGCAAAAGCGGCGGCGGCGACGCCCGATAGCGAGCGCAGCACCGCCAGGTCGTCGATGGAATGCTCCGCCCCGGGCACGTGACGAATCTCATAATCGCCGATCAGCACACTGAACGGCACACCGCCGGGCATGCCGAACTCCTGATCGTAAACCTTCCTGAACACTTCGGACTGATCGAACTCGACCGCCCGCTCGGCATCGCGGGCCAGTTCCTTCCACGTCACGCTCAGCACCCGGACCTTGATCGCCTCACCCCGTTCGCTCTGAAGTACGAGGTAACTGAGCCCCCGCCACGAGGCCTCCAGCTTCTGGAACCGCGGGTGATGGAGGATCGCGTTGACCTGCTCGGTCAGGAGATGATCGATCCGGGCGATCACGCGGGTGAGTAGCAGGAAGACGGCGCGGCGAACGCCCGGCTGCCGCAGGTCCGGCACCTGCCCCAGGCAAAGACAAAGCGAACGGAACCACGACGGAATCGCTTCCGTCCCGCCGCTCCCCGGAACCCCCGGCCCGTCCGCAGCCGAGGCGGCGGCCTCCGCCGTGGCTTGAAGGATGCGATCCAGAAACCCGGCCTGACTCGACGGGTCTTCGCCGGATTGAGGGGGTGCCAAAGTCGTCATGTCCACCATATCCCGCCAACCTTGCCCTGAAGGGCGCGGTGCCTGCAACCTGAGTTCTGCATAAGCCCCGCACCCGGAAGGGCGCGGGCTGAGGGAGCCGGGGGAGCCGGGGGAGCCGGGGGACAATCGATCCACAACTCATTCACGAACGATCACTCGATGTTGAATCAGGTTCGCCCCGTTGCAGACCGTCGCCTCGGTGTTCATCGGACACCTTTCGGCCCGCGCCCTGCCGGGCGGGGCTTATGGTGACCGCGCGCGGATCAGGCTTTTTTGGGAATGCTCGCCACCAGCCGCAGGGAGGTGGTGAGTTCTTCCAACTGGAGCCACGGCCGCAGCCAGGCGATGGCGTTGTAGGAGCCGGGCGCGCCGGGCACCTCGCGCACTTCGACCTTCGCCTGAGCGAGGGGGTATATGGCCTTCATTTCCGCGCTGGGCTTTTCATCCGCGCAGACGTAGTTCATCAGCCAGCGGTTCATCCAGTCTTCGCAATCGGCGCGTTCCATGAAGGCGCCGATCTTGTCGCGGGCGATCACCTTCAGATAATGGGCGATGCGCGAGGTGGCCATGATGTACGGCAGGCGGGCGGAGATGGCGGCGTTGGCGGTGGCCTCGGGGCGGTCGTACTTCTTGGGTTTCTGCGCAGTCTGGGCGCCGAAGAAGACCGCGTAGTCGGTGTTCTTGAAGTGGCACAGGGGGAGGAACCCGAGCTTGCTCAGCTCCGCTTCGCGGCGGTCGGTGATGCCGATCTCTGTGGGGCATTTCAGGTCCGAGTCGCCGTCGTCGCTGGCAAACACATGCGTGGGCAGGCCCTCGACCTTGCCGCCGTTCTCGTAGCCGCGGATGGTGGTACACCAGCCGGTCTTCGAGAAGGCGTCGGTCAGGCGGGCGCCCATGACGTAGGCGGCGTTCATCCAGGTGTAGTGATCGTGCGGGACGGGCTTGGCGCGGCCCTTGGAATCGAGCGGCACCTCCTCGAAGTTGAACTCCTCGATCGGCTTCGTGTTCGCGCCGTAGGGCGGGCGGGAAAGCACCCGCGGCATGACGAGCGTGACGAAGCGGGAGTCTTCCGAATCGCGGAAGGACTTCCACTTGGTGAACTCGGCGGAGGCGAAGTTGCCCTCCAGGTCGCGCGGCTTGGACAGCTCGGTGAAGCTCTCCAGGCCCATGAGCCTGGGCGAGGCGGCACTGATGAACGGGCAGAACGCCGCCGCCGCCGCCCCGGAGACCTTCTCCAGCATGACGATGTCTTCGGGGTGGTTGGTGAACTCGTAGTCGCCGATGAGCGCGCCGTAAGGCTCGCCGCCGGGGCTGCCGAACTCGTTCTCGTACAACTTCTTGAAAAACTGGCTCTGATCGAACTCGACGGCCCTGTCCAGGTCCTTGAACAACTCGCGCTTGGAGACGTTGAGCACCTTGATCTTGAGACCGGCGCCGGTCTCGCTGTTGTGGACCAGGTAGTGAAACCCGCGCCACGTGCCTTCGAGCTTCTGCACGTCGGGGTGGTGCAGCACCGCGGCAAGCTGCCTGGACATCTTCTCGTCGATCAGGTCGATCGCCTTCCGGATCGTGCGGGAGACGTTCTTGTCGAACTTGGCGGTGCCTTCGGTGACGCTGCGCACGAGCTCTTCGATCATGCCCTTGGCGCGGTCGCGATCGACCTGCTTCGTCTCGGAGATGATGGCGTCGAGAAACCCGGCTTCGGCGGCCTTGGTTTCGACGGCGGGCGCGGATTCCGGTTGGGATTCAGCCATTATTCACCTTCCTTCGGTGGTTCTTCCTTGGCGCCGCCGGTGATGCCCAGCTCACCGGCCAGCTTCTGGACGTTTTCGGTGCTCTTGAGAATTTCCTCGAGCCTGGACTCAAGCTTGTCGGAGTTGTCCACCTTCGAGAGAAGATCGCTAAGGTTGGCGCGGGCCTCCATCATCCTGCGCAGCGGCTCGACCTGGGCCGCGATGCGCGCCGGCTCGAAGTCCTCCATCGAGTTGAACTTCAACTGCAAGCCCATCTCGCTGCCGTCGCCCGCCAGCGTGTTCTCCACCTTGATGTTCAGGCCCGGCTTCATCGTCGCCATCACTTCGTTGAAGTTGTCGCGATCGACGCTCACGAACTTCCGCTCCGCCAGCGGCTTGAGCTCCTCCGTCGGGTTGCCGGAAAAGTCGCCCAGCACGCCGACGACGAAGGGCAGCTCCTTCTTCACCACCGCGCCTCCGGTTTCCACGTCGTAGGTGATGTGAACCCGCGGCTTTCGCACGCGATCCAGCTTGTGTTGAGTGGACTCGGCCATGAGGAAACACCTTTCTCGAAAAGACCTGAACCGGGAAGGGCGCTCGCGCGCTCATCCCCTTTGCCATGCAATTGCCGATATTTCACGACTGCTTTTACGACCCGCCTTCGGGTTCGGGGATGCCCACCCGCTGGAACAACTGGCTCCGTGTCGATTCGTCCCCGATCAGTTCCGTCAGCAGATCCCGCAACGACATTCGCCCCCAGCGCACGGCCTGCTCCAACTGGTACGGCAGCGGACTGTGCGGCTCCGTCGCGCGGAAAAACCGGGCGACTTCCAGCAGCGTGGCGAACGCCTGCTCGCGGGATTTCATCTTACCAGAAACAGCGGGCGGGGCCACACCCCCCACCGCGTTCTCCTCTTCCCGGCCTTGCGACTCGCCCGAAGCGCCCAGCGCCGGCTCGGCCAGCCGCCGCGCCAGCGAGCGGCATTCCCCCAGCACGTTGCGGATGTTGGACGAAGGCGGCGCATCCTTCCCGCACCGCGATTCCAGCGCGGCGCAGAGCTTTTCGTACTCGTCCGCGCAGGCGTCGAGGTCTTCCAGCAGCAGCGCGTAGAACGCCGCGGACGTCTCGCGGGCGGCCTGATCGAAGATGCTCCTGGGAATGACGCCGTGATCGATGCGCCGCTGGCGCTCGGCCTCGTCGGCCACCGATTCGAGGCTGACGGCATGGTTGAAGACCGCCAGGCCGAACTCCCCCGCCGAGCCCGCCGTGACGGGGATGCGGGCGATCGCCCCGACGAGCACGCCTTCGCGGTCCTCGCCGTTGAGTCCGGCCAGGGACGCCACGCGGGTGGCGATGCCGTCCTCGTCGGGCCGGGGGTGGAGGCCTTGATCCCAGTAGTTCTCGACCAGTTCTCGATAGAGGCGCAGGCCGTCGCGCAGGCCGGGGAAGTTCCGCTCGCGCACCAGGGCTTCGAGTATCCAGGATGCGACTTCCATATCCTTGGATTTCGCGGCGATGAGGCCGGGGGCCTTCTCCAGGATCGCACGCCAGTCGGGTTTGGGGGCGCCGCCTTCGTCATCGTTCTGCGCCTGCCGCTCGGCGCGGCGGGCGGCGCTGGCGGCATCCTTCAGGGCGTGATAGACCGACGCGGGCGAGTGATCCCCGCGCAGATCGGCTCCGACCGCGGACTCCCCTTCGATGGGGGCGAGCAACTCGGTGAAGTTCAGGACATCCTCGGTCGGCATGCAACAGCCTCATGGTCAACGAGTCGGATTGCTACAGGATACACGGATTCGTGGCTTCGTCCACACCCTCCCGGCGCAAGGCCCGCGCCAGTTGCCGCAGGGCCTTTTCGTGGAGCCGGCTGGCCCATGACTTGCTGACGCCCAGCCGGCGGCCGGCTTCCTGGAGCGTGCAGCCTTCAAAGTAGGCGCTGCGGATGAGCGAGGCGGCCTGCTGCGGCAGGGCGTCGATCAGCCGCGACAGCCGGTCCCGCAGTTCGTCGCCGGCCATGCGCTGGCCGGGCGCGGGGGTCTGCGAGTCCTCGATCTGCGCTCCGCCGTCGCACGACGCCGTCGCCAGATAGACGACCGCCAGCCGACCCGCCACGCTCTTGAGCCAGCCCACCTGTTCCTGGGCCGTGGCGCTGTCGGGCAGCGGAGCGCCGGCGTCCTGCTTCATCACCTCGTCGGCCAGGTACTCGTACCGCGAGGCGTGGTAGTCGTACCGGCTGAACCAGTTCATCCTGGACAGACCGTCGAAAATCGCGCCGCGAATGCGGTAGTAAGCGTAAGTGGTGAACGCGCCGCGCTGGGGGTTGTAATCGCGGGCCGCTTCGGCGAGTCCGACCTGGCCGTAGGCGATCAGGTCGTCCAGTTCGATGGACCGGGGGACTTTGCGGTGGATACTCCACGCGAGGGAGCGCACCAGACCCTGGCAGCCGGCGATCAGGCTCTGCGCCTGGCCGGGGTCCGCTTCGGGTTCGGTGATCGTGCTCATATGGGGATGCCTGTTCAGCCGACACGGTCCGCCCGCTCGCGCAGCCTGTTCCACAACTGCTCCAGGCGAGGCCGGGCAACGGGGTCTTCCCAGAGAGTTTCACTGATACGCTCGATCATCACACTGCTCGCGGCGGAGGCATGGAACATCGGCGAGAGCACGGCCTCCACCAGTTCCACCGCGACGGGAACGAGCGTCAGCTCCGCGCCACGATGCCGCCGGGCGACAGCCTCGGCGGCTTCCAGGGCGGCGGGGTCGGGCGATTCCTCCACCGTCAACGCCTCGATCGACTTCGCCAGCACCGCCTGAAGCAACTGCTCCTGTCCGCCGGAAGGATCAGCGGCCTCGGCGTATCGGGGCGAGGCGGACGTGCTGCCGGATTGCGACGACGATGACATCATGCCGATTCATTCCTTGACTGAAGCGCCGCCCCGCAAGACCCGGATACAGGCGAGGCGCCACGCAGATCAACCGATCCGCTTGCCCCTGGGCCGGTTTACTTCGGCGAATGCGTGACCGCCTGGAGGAACTGGTCCATGGACATGCCTTCCGGCTGGATTTCCACGCTGATCCCCACCATCGCCTTGCGCAGCTCGACATCGGAGAGATTGGTCCGGCGCAGATGGCTGAACAGTTCGCCAAGCTTGTCCAGTTGCAAGCGCACGGGGCTGTCGTCCGCAAGCGAGTCGCGGAAGTCCACCGGGTCGAACGTCTCCTTGCGATCCAAGTATTCACCCACGGCTTTCTGCATGTCCTTCTTGACCTGATCCCGTTTGTCGGGGGTGCCCAGCAGATCGTCGTAAACATCGACCGCGCTGCCCACGGCATCGGACCGCAGACGGTTGACGGTGACCCGACCGCCCAGACCGATCGCGCGGGTGACGCCCACGTCGTCGTAGTTGCGGCGGCCTGCGCGGAGCATGCGGACCAATTCATCCGTATCGAGATACTGAGCGGGAATCTCCATCATCAGCAGCTTCTCGCGGTCGGCCTGGCCGATGCTCGTGCTCTGCGCCACGGCGGGCAGTTGGGCCGGCAGCGCGGATGCCAGCGACTGGGAGACGTTCTGGAGCGTGGCGAAATTGGGATCGAAGAAGTCGAGCGCCAATCCGGCGACGAGACCGCCGGTTCCGGTGAAGATCGGGGCGGCGGCGATGGCCGCCGGCGAGATGCCCTGGATGTTGAGCGTCTGGGAGAATGAACCGCTGACGGGCATCGCCAGGAAGAGCCGGTTGCCGCCGACGAGCGCCGGCGACGAGGAGAAGACGTAGGCGTTGGCGAAGAAGTCGGTGCCGCTGTCGAGAAAGAGCTGGCCATTGGCGTCGAAGACGAGAGCCGGACCGCGGGTGTTGATGGTGATGTCCGGCGAGGTGACGGTCATCACGCCGTTGACGGCGACTTCGGTGAGCACGACGGTGGGAGCGGTGATCGTCAGGTTGCCGCCGCTCACAACGAACTTGCCGCCGTTGCGCATGATGAACGCCTCCTGGGCATTGATCGCGAGGTCGCCCGGCGCGATGATCGTGGCGACGCTGGGGACACCGGGGATGCCGGCATCGGGGCCGAGGATGACATTCAGGCCGCTGAGCGTGGAGTTGATCGTAAGCGTGCCGTTGGGCAGGTTCTGCGGCACGATGCCCAGGAGGGTGGTGTCGAGCGTGCCGTCGTGTCTCAGGATGATGTCCTGCGCGGCGGTGATGGCGTGGGTGATGATGTCCCTGACCCCGTTCACGTCCACGCCGCCGTTGAGCGCGACCACGGCGGCGGTGAGGTTCACCAGGTCGTTGTCGCCCGCGCCGACAATGCCCAGGGAGCTGGCGGTGATGGCGTTGCCGGTGAAGGTGTCCTCGCCGCCCGCGCCGAAGTCGAAGAGCAGATCGACGTTGGTGTTGGCCGTGACGTTGATGCTGTTGCCGGAGATGGTCTGCAGGGGGATCGCGGCAAAACCGGCGGGCAGGTTCTGGATGTTGATCGCATCGCTGCCGTCGAGCGTCTGCAGAGTCAACGACTCGGTCGGGGCGTCGAAGCTGACCGGCGCGCCGGTGCCGACGCCTTCCACCCGGCCTTGAGCGCCGTTGGTGTCAACGGTGATGACATCGTTGCCGCCGAGGTTGAAGAGAAAGACCCGGTTGGCGGCGGGCTGAAGATCGGTGATGGCCTCGATTTGGGCATAGGTGACGGTCGAGCCGTCGCGGTCCATGACACCGCTGCCTGCGGCGTTGAAAGTGTGCGTCACATTGGCGGGGGCGGCACCGTTGAGGAAACTCATCGTGTCGTCGCCGCCGCCCCCGTTGACCGTCAGACCGCCGCCGGGGATGGGATTGCCAGCGCCAAAGTCGATGTTGAAAATGTCCGCGCCGGAGCCGCCGATGAACGACTCGAATCCCGCGAAGAGAAGCAGGTTGGCACCGCTGCTGTAGTCGTTGGCGCCGTCGATGGTCCAGACAGCCGGGGTATTGATGCCTTGGAGGGAATCGGTGGCCGCAGGGCTGCCGGTGAGATTGTTGATGTTGTCGAAGCCGCCGGCGACGAGCGTCTCGTTGCCGGCAAACCCGGAGGTGCTGCCCAGGCCGGTGAGCTGGACGGTTCGGGCGGTGGCGATGCCGGCAAAGGAAAGCGAGTTGACGCCGCCAGCCCCGTCGATCGAACCTCCCAGCGTGCCTGCGCCGCTGAGGAGGAAGTCATCGGTGTTCGCGTTGCCGATGAGGTTCTGGATGTTGGCGAACCCGGCGCCCAGGCCGGTGGCGGCGCCGGCGTTGAGGCCGGTGACGGTGAAGGTGTTGGCCAGGTTGTCGCCGGTGAACGTGTTGACCCCGGCCCCGCCGTCGATGCCGCCCGTCAGCGTGCCGCCGCTGAGGAGGAAGTCATCGGTGTTCGCGTTGCCGATGAGGTTCTGGATGTT
>CAZYPK010000010.1:0-17324 GCA_964649195.1 uncultured Phycisphaeraceae bacterium | reverse complement strand
AGCGTGCCGCCGCTGAGGAGGAAGTCATCGGTGTTCGCGTTGCCGATGAGGTTCTCGGTGTTGGAGAAGGTGAAGGGATGGGCCCCGGCGACGCTGCCGCCGTTGAGTGCGTCGAGGGTCCAGACATTGGCGGCATTCGGGCCGATGATGGTGTCGTTGCCGGCCTGCCCGTCGAAAGTCAGCCCGCCCAGGGGCACGGGGCCGCCGCCGCCGTCGATCAGGGTGAACGTGTCGCTGCCGGCGCCGGCGTTGACGGCGATGCTGCCGGCCGCCTGCGCCCCGGAGCCGGTGATGGTGATGGCGTTGTCGCCGCTGCCGGTGGTGAGGGTCACTGCGGAGCCGACGATTTTGGAGGTCGCGCCGGAGTTGATCGCAATGCCGCCGTCATCGGACTGGAGGCTGTAGATCGCCGGGAACAGGCCGCCGGTGAACTGTCCGGCCGAAGGCAGGTCCAGGTCCGCGATGGCCGCGTCCTGGCGATAGCTGAAGGTGGCGGGCGTGCCGGTGCCGGCCGCGTTCTGGAAGGTCGGCGCGTTGGTGACGGCATCGATGAGCGACAGCGCCCCGCCGCCGCCGGTGCCGTCGCCGGCACGGAGGTTGATGATGTTCGACGAGATCGCCACGCCGCCGGCGGTGAACCGTACCTCGCCCGTGCCGTCCGTGCCGGCGTGAAGGGTGATCGAGTCACTGGCGGTGATATTCGCGCCGACATCGATATCGCCGGCGGACTGAAGCAGGACGACCGTCGGGTCGATCGCGGCGGCGATGATGATCTGGACATCGCTGGTGATCGACACGCCGCCGGTCGCCGTCATTTTCGCGCCAACCGTCACGGCCGCGCCATGGGTCAGGGTGATGTCGCCGGCCTCGATGGCGCCGCCGGTGTTGTCGAAGCCGAAGCCGGTGCTGGAGAACGCGCCGCCGTTGGTGTCGATCGCGGCATTGATATCGACGTTTAGCGCGGCCTGGAAGTCAACATTCAATATGCCGGAGGTCGAGGTGATCGGCGCGTTGATGATGATGCTCTCATCGGCAAGCAGCGTCAGCGTCGAACCGTCGCCGCTGCCGCCGTCGGCGTTTTTGGTGATGGCGGCGTTGACGGTGATGGTGCCGTTCGTCGTCGCGCCGCCGCTGGCGGTCTGGATGATGACGTTGGAACCGGCATCGAGGGCGGCATTGATATTGGCCACATCGATCGTTGTCACCACGTCGTCGAGCGTGGGGCTGAAGGTGATGGGTCCGGGGTCGCCCGCGCCGATCTGGGTGATGTTGCCATCCGCCTCGCTGATCTCGATGTCTTCCGGGTCCAGCAGCCAGGTGCCGCCGGCGCCGTGAGGCGCGGCAAGGTCCGGCACGTTCAGCGCGATGAGGAGCTTGCCGGAGGTTTCGATGAATCCGCCGTTGCCGCCCTGGGGCCCGCCGCGTGCCGACAGGTCGCCGTTGACGAAGGTGACGCCATCGGACCAGATGACGATGGTGCCGCCGTCACCCGTCAACAGGGAGTCGGCGATGATCAAGCTGCCCGCGCCGACGGTCGTGGCGGTGGAGTTTGGAACCGGTCCCTTGCCCTGCACATCACCGCCGATGCGGATGTCGCCACCGCCCGCGCCGCCGGAGGCGTCGAGGGTCGCGCCCTTGATGTGGACGGTGTGGCCGGAGACTTCGATGCTCCCGCCGCGGGCGTCGGAGGCGGGGTTGGAGGCATCGAGCGTACCGGAGACTTCCACCGCGCCCTTGCCGCCGGCCACCTGGATTTCAGCGCCTTTGATCCGCCCCTGGTTGTGGATCGCCGCGCCGACCAGATCGGTCGAAACCAGCCTGACCTTCGGCCCTTGGATGGAGCCGGTGTTCGTGACGCCCGCCTTCGTCGCGGCAGTCGCGGTCGGCGCCTGGCCTTCGAGGCGAAGGTAAACGTGGCTGCCGTTCTCGCGGATGAGCACGTCATTGCCCACCGCCAGCGTCACGAAGTCGCCGGCGGTGATCGAGCCGTGATTGGCGACGAATTGACCGACGAGGGCCACGGACTCGGCGCTGATCACGCCGTAGTTGGACACCTCGCCGCGCAGGTCGGTGAAATGATTGATGTTCGCCAGGAAGTCCGAGTCGCTCAGGTTCCCCGCCGCGGCGTACAGCCGGCCCACGTCGATCACCGCGCCGCGCGAGAACGTGATGCCCGACGGATTCACCAGATATACCTGCCCGTTGGCCAGGAGCTGGCCTTCGATCAGCGTCGGCGTCACGCCCGAGATGCGGTTGAGCACCCGCGAGCCGGCGTTGGGCTGAACGAACTGCACCCGCTCCGTCGGCGCAATGTTGAAGGACTGGAACTGGATGACGCTGTTATGCCCGGCATGAATCACCGTCGAGTCGCCCTGCTGGGCGATGTTCACATTGCCGCGGATCACCTGGGCGCCCCGCGGCGCAGCCAAGGCCGATGTCGCCGACACCTGCGCCAGCCAGCAACCCAGAAGCACCGCCCGGGCCCATCCCGACATCATCGACTCGGCTCGCTTGCTGCTTCGCGCCAACATCGCATGCTCCCTGATTTGCGGCCCGCAGTCAGAAGCAGGCCTGAGGAAACTGTCCGATCCGTTACCGCCCCATCCGTTTCAATAAAGAAGCGTCACCACCAAGTGGAGACGGCTGTCACCTGCGTCCACCCGCGTGCTGCCGATGCCCGCATCCTCCAGCGCCACGCCCCAGTCAAGCTGGATGCTCACGTTCTTCTTGATCAACAACTCGATCCCCAGCCCCACGCCCACCAGCGTCTCATCCTGCTCGAACGACTGCCGCTTGGCGTTGACGGTCCGACCCACATCCACAAATGCACGCAGCACCAGATCCCAGTCCGGACGATCGTACGCCTCCTGCGGACGAAACTTGAACGGGCCCAGCGGCGTGTCCATCGGTTCGCGGCTGGACGAAAGAATCCGGGGAAAGTGAAACCGATACTCCAGGCTGAACACCAGCGCCGCATCGCCCGCGACCATCGACTCATCGTAACCGCGAACCGAGTAGCGCCCACCCGCCACCTGCTCGAACTGCGGTATCACCCGCTCGTCAAACGTGTATTGACCGCGGAAGGAACCCACGATCTCGTGCGCCAGCGTCGAAGTCTCCCCCTGCCCGAAAAAGCGATCAAACAGCGGCTCCAGGTAAAACGAATGGGCCATGCTCCAGCGCAGCAGCACGAAGTCCTTCTCCACCAGCGAGCGGCCCAGTTTCTGAATCTCCTCCTCGTTCGTCCCCGCGACATCCGAAAGATTGCCCTCCAGACTGACCGATATCTGTGTGCTCGAAATATCCGTGAACTGCTCGACCGAAAACCCCACGAACGGCAGAAAGAAATAGTCGTCGCCCTGCGTCTGAAATGTCTTGTTTTCGACCTTCACATACTGAACCCGCGCCCCGGCAAAGACATCAATAAAAAGGTTGCGGGACTGAAACACGTTGATGATGAGCCGCGCGGAGGCGTCCCATTGATCGCCGTTGAAATCTTCCTCGGCCTGGCCGACCTGCGAGGCGTCGTACGCCCCCCCGCTGCCGTCCACCCGCCAGCGCACCCCGTTCACATCCAGCAGCGGCGCTTCGTACGACACCACCGCCGAATGCGATGCGGTGAATCCGGCAGTGACGTAGTCGATCGAAAGAATGTCATCGTGCCCCGTGAACTGATTGTGTACAAAGCCGAATCGCTCGCGCCATTCGTTCGTCGTCTCCGTCCCCGTGTTGGACAGTTGAAAAAAAACGAACCACGGCTTGTTCTCGTTGACCAGGTAGTCCACCGTCAGCGAGCCCGGCTCCGATTCCGGTGCGATCGCCACATCCACGCGCCGGCCCGGATGGCGATTGAGCTGGTAAAGGTAGTCGTCCAACTCCACCGGCCGGAACAACTCGCCCGTCTGCAGTGGCGACAGCCCGGTGATCCGCTCCACCACCTTCGCATTCATCTGCTCCCGTTCGCCCGAAGGGAGCACGCGGATCTGCCCGATCTTCGCGGCCTTCACCACCACGCGCAGCGTCTGATTCCCGGGGTCTCGCCGATCATCGAGATCCTCCGAATCGATATCCTCCTCGTGGGGTTGTACGATCACGCCCGCCAGCCCCTGCTTCCCCAAGTAGTCGCGCGTGATATTCAACAGCGAAAGCACCGCCGAGCCGTACAGCTTGGGGTTCTCCAGATTCCCCAGATCGCGCAAGGCAACCGTGTGAGTGGCCTGCCCCTTCCCGGCCGCCACGTACCCCGATGCCGTGGCGCGAAGGTCGATCGTCATATCCAGCAGCGGCGCGAGGCTGGGGTGGCCGTCCACTTCACGCTCGTAGTCGATCTGTACGCGGGAGACGGGAAACGGCCCCACGTCGCCGTCCGGAGGATCGTCCTGCGCGAGGGCGCCCGCCGCCCACATCGCCGCGATCAGAAACGCCGCGACCCAACCACCGCAGCCTCCCGCGATGTCTCGCAATATCCTGCTCGTGGCATCACCTATCGAGCCATTCGAGTTGTTCGGGCTCATTTTGGAGTTGTTTGGGCTCATTATGGATATATCCACTGCTGGAAGTGATGCTTCAATACCCCGACCCCGCCGTACCCCGTACCCCGACCCCACCGTCTCAACGCGGTCACGTTAACGGCGGACGGCGAGCATGTCAAATGGAACTTGTTTAGTTTAATGTTAGGGCAATCGCATGTGGCGGTGGTCCGCCACCTCTCCCACACCCAGGGAGAGGGCGAAGAGTCATTCGCTGCTTGGTGGTTCATTATCAGCCGCAGCGTCCTCGCTGCGCGGTTTCTGTGCGTCGCGTTGTCGTTGTTTGCGTTCGCGTCTGCTCAGGCCGTCGCCGGGGACTTCGCGGATCATGACGGTGCCGTGCTCGTTGACGGTCACCAGGTTCAGTTCGCCCAGGGCGATGAGGGCGGCATTCTGTTCCGCTTCCTTTTTCGAGTTGGCCCAGGTGGAGGTGAACCTTCTGCCATCGATTTCGACGCACACTTCAAAGGCCTTGGAATGATCGGGGCCTTTTTCATCGAGCAGCATGTAGGTGGGATTGGCGGGCAGGTGTTTCTGGGCGTAATGCTGCAAGGCGGATTTGTAATTTTCCTGATGGGTCGATCGGGCGGCCTCTTCGATGAGGGGGCGCATATGCTTGAGGACGAACTTCCTGGCCGGCCTCATGCCGCCGTCGAGAAAAATCGCCGCGATCACCGCTTCGAGCACCGCCGCGGCGACGCTCGAAGGCAGGACGGGCCTGCTGCTCATGCCTTTGCCCAGGTTCAGCATCGCGCAGAGGTTCAGCTTCTCGCTGATCTTCGCGCAGGCACGGCGGCTGACGACGGCGGACTTGATTTTGGTCAGTTCGCCTTCAAGATAGGTGGGGAACTTCTCGAAGAGATATTCGGAGACGACCCACCCCAGCACCGCGTCGCCCAGAAACTCCATCCGCTCGTTGCTGTCGAGCCGGGTGGCGGCGATGGAGGCGTGGGTCATGGCGGCATCAAGGACGGATTCGTCTTTGAAGGTGTAACCAAGCACTTCGGAAGAATGTTCTCGCATAGGCGGCAGCGGTGAAAGTGAAAACGGAACGGGACACCTGAAACACGAGGCTATCGGAACCTGCGGGCGAAGCTGTGTGATAATCAGGGACAGCCTCGTCACGATGCCGATAGTAAGCCGGGTGCTCAGCCACTGCGCCGATGGGAATGCTTCGAACGGGAGTGCGGATGATGCCGATGATTTTCACCAGCAGCAACACCTCAAACCCGGCGACCCAGTCCCGCCGCCGCCGACCGATGCCCGGTGGCGTCGCCTTTGAGCTTGCAAATCCTTCGTGCAAACCTTGCGCGACGCTTGTCAATCATAACCACAACGGCTACTGTGCATCAATGAGGAAGTCACGAGAAAAAGCATCTCTTTCAATTTTTCTTCTCCTTGTCCTTTCATTTGTCGCCTTGCCGCCTGTTTTGCACGCGGAGAATGGCGCCGCGCCCGCCAAGGCCGTGGCCCAGGTGATCATGCCGCTCGATCAGGTGCGGGTGGGAATGAAAGGCTACGGGCTGACCGTGTTCCACGGGGCGAAGATCGAGCCGTTCCCGGTGGAAGTCATCAGCGTCATGCGCGACTTCGCCCCCAGGCGAGGCGTGGTCTGGATCAGTTGCAGCGATCCGCGCCTGCTCAAGAGCGGGCCGGTGCAAGGCATGAGCGGTTCGCCGATCTACCTGTGGGATGGCGACGAAGCCGGCGAAATCGGCAAGGGCGGCAGGCTTATCGGCGCGTTCGCCTTCGGCTTCGGCTGGACCAAGGACTGCTATGCCGGCGTGCAGCCGATCGAACTGATGCGCGAGACCGGCATCAAGATCGACTCCATGAAGGACGACGCCAAACTGCGGGGGGGCCGGGGGGCATCGCGCTCCACCCTCACCGGCGCCACGCTCATCGATCTCATGCGGTACGCGGACAACCAGGGCATCGGCGAGAACGATACGTGGCGAACGCGCAGCTTTGCGAAACTGCTGGGGATCAAGGATGTCGATGGGCGCGATGATGTGCGGGATGCACGCGCCCCGCTGCGGATGGCCGGGCCTGAGGTGGCCGGGCATCTTGATGCGAAACCGACGAGGCTGATGCTGCCGATGTCGGTCGGCAGCGAATCGATGGCCAGGGCGCTGGCGCCGCTGCTGGAGCCGATGGGCATCATGCCGATGCAGTCGCAGGTGGGGACGACCGCGGGATTGCCGCCGCCGGGGGTCGATGCGAAGGCGATCAAACTCGCGCCCGGCAGCGTGCTTTCGATTCCGCTGGCGTTCGGCGATGCGGACATGAGCGCGACCGGCACGGTGACCGATGTGCTGCCCGATGGGCGCGTGCTGGGGTTTGGGCATCCGATGTTCGGCACGGGTGATTCCGCGCTGCCGATGGCGACGGGGTATGTGCATTTCGTGGTGCCTCGCATGTCCACGGCTTTCAAGCTCGGAGGCAGCGCGGTGATCCAGGGCACCATCCTTCAGGATGACGCCGCCGCCGTCGCCGGCGCCCCGGGCCAGAAATACAGGACCGCGCCGGCCACGATCCACGTGAACCAGGGCGGCCGCAAGAAGACCTACAAATATCAGCTTGTCCACCATGAACGATTGACCCCTTCGCTCGTCGCGGCGGTCATCATGCAGAGCCTCACCGCCGACCAGAACCTGCCCACGCTCAACACCCTCCGCCTCACCGGCAGCGCCACCTTCGAGGGGAACCGCAAGGTGGATCTCAACTCCTGCATGGCGCCCGGCGCCGATCAGCGGCTGATGTTCGAGCTGGTGCCGGTCTTCGCCACGATGCTTCAGAATCCGCACGGACCGCTGGCGCTGGAATCGCTCGAGGTGACCATCGATGTTTCCAACAAGCTCGAGATGCTCAACGTGCTGGGCGCCCGCCTGGATAAAAACTCGTATGAGCCGGGCGAAACCATCAAGGCCGGCGTCACTCTCCAACGCTACGGCGACGAGCGCGTGGTCCGGCGGGTGGAAATCAAAGTGCCCGACAGCCTCGCCGACGGCAAATACATGCTCACCATCGGCGATGGCCGAACCCTCAACCGCATGTTGGCGATGAACCGGCCCCACCTGATGTCCACCACCAGCGTGGATGATGTCTATGACGCGGTGAAGATGATCATGGGCATCCGCCAGGACACGCTCTACACCATGCTGCAACTGCCCGCCACCGGCATCGCCGTCGGCAGGCAGGAACTGCCCCGCCTGCCCTCCAGCAAGCGCGCCCTCATCGCCTCGGCCCAGGATACGCAGGCCACCTTCTTCGCCGACTGGGTGCAGGTCGCCACCCCGCTCAGCGCGGCGGTCAGCGGCGAAGTGATGCTGGAAGTCGATGTGGTGAAGCAGAAGTAAGAGGGGACAGGAGACAGGGGACAGGAGACATGGGACAGAGGACAGAGGACAGGAGACATCGTAGCCGCAGCGTCCTCGCTGCGCGTCTGCGAAACAGGGGACAGAGGTCAAAAGTCAGAGATCAGAGGTCGGGTATGGAAAATCTGAAAATGATTGCAAATCTCAAATCTCAAATCTCAAATTTCAAATCTCTGTCCCCTGTCTCCTGTCCCCCGTCCCCTGTCCCCTGACTTCCTCGCAATTCCGCTCCATATTTGAATTTCTTCTCCTCCCCGAAGGATTTTTGTTATGACACGCAAGGCATGGATCAAGGATGGGCTGTCGGTTCTGTCGGCCGTGCTGACCCTGGCGATCACCGCCGCTTCGCTGGCGATTCAACCGAGCCAGTGGGTTCACACCACGCAGGCCGACTTCGTGCCCGGTGAAAGCGAGGGCGTGGTCGTCACCAACCTCGGCGATGTGAAGCTCGCCTCCAGCACGACCACCGTCGGCCAGATGCCCGACGGGGTCAACATCATTTACGACATGCGCATCATCGCCAACGGTGATCTCTTTATTGCAGCCGGTCCCGGCGGGCAGTTGCTGCGCCGTCGCGGCGATCGGATCACTCAGGTTGTCGCGCTGGAAAATGAGCATGTTTACGCCCTCGATCAGACCGCCGATGGCGGCCTGCTGCTGGCGATCTCCGGCACGGTCAGCCGGCTGGCGATCCTCGATGGCGATCAGCTCAAGACCGTCGTCGAACTGCCCGGCATCCGCTACATCTGGGACACCGTCGTCGATGGCAACGATGTCTATCTCGCCACCGGTCCCGATGGCAAGCTGCTGCACGTCAACATGATCGAAGCCTTCAACGCCCGTGCCCGCGCCGCGGCAGGCGCCGACGGCAAGCCTGTGCCGCCGGTGTCCGCACCGACGCCGGCCAAGACCGGGGATGAGAAAAACACCAAGGACAAAAACGCCAAGGACAAGAACGACAAACAGCCCGACAAAGCCGCCGCCGCCGATGTTGCACCCCCGCTGCCCGCGGGGGTTCGCGTGCTGCTGGACACCGTGCAGGCCAATCTGCTTTGCCTGGGCCGCGACAAGCAGGGGCGTCTGTTCGTGGGCACCGACACCGATGGCCTGGTCTATCGCGTGACGATCAGTCCGACCGGCGAGGCCGATGCGTTTGTTCTTTATGATGCGACCGAGCCTGAGATTTTCACGCTGCTGGTCACCGCCGACGGCACGGTTTACGTCGGCACCGCCGATGCGGATCAGGCTCGCCCCGGCCGCATGGAAGCCGCCGTCGAAAAGGAAAGCGGCCGTCCCACGCCGCCGCCGCTGCCCGTGCAGCCCAGGCCCGATCTGCCCGTTCCGCCCAAGGCTGAACCCAAGGCATCCGTCCCCGGCAGCGATGCAAAATCCGAACCACCCGCCGCGCCCGCGCCCACCACACCTGCCGCGACCGATGCACCCAAGTCAACCGACACCGCCGGCGACAACTCCAAGCCCGATGCCGCCATCGCCGAGCCTTCGCAGGAACAGTACGATCAGCTTCGCGATGAGATTCGAAGTCGCCTGACCAAGGCCCGCACCACCGGCGAAATGCAGGCCGGCCCGTCGGCGCCGCGCCAACCGGTTCGCCGAACCGCCGGCCCTGCGCCTTCAACTTCCCGTCCCTCCGGCGGCGGCGCCAAGCAGGGCAACGCCGTCTATCGCATCGATACCTCCGGCTTCGTCACCGAGGTCTTTCGCGAATCCGCACTCATCCTCAAGTTGCTCGACGATGGTGACAAACTCCTCGTCGCCACCGGTGCCGAAGGCCAGCTTTATCGCATCGATATCGCAGCCGAGGAAACAACGATCATCGCCGATCTGGAGCCTGAACAGATTCCCGCCCTCCTCAAAGGCAGCGATGGCAAAATCCTCGTCGGCACCGGCAGCCCCGCCATGCTCGTGCGCCTCGATGAAGGCTTCGCCGCCACCGGGACCTATACCAGCCCCGTCCTTGATGCCACCCAGATCAGTCTCTGGGGCAAGCTCATGCTCACCGCCGCCATACCGCAAGGCACCAGCGTCAGCGTGCAGACCCGCAGCGGCAACGTGCAGGATCCCGAGCGCGCCGCCTGGTCCAAGTGGAGCGTGCCTCGCAACCTGACCGCCGATGATGCCGTCGGCCCGTTCACGCCGCGCGAAGTGGCCATCATCAGTCCCCCGGCCCGCTTCCTGCAATATCGCCTGACCCTCACCGGCACCGGTCAATCGACCAGCGTCGTCGATCGTGTCTCACTGGCCTACGTCGTGCCCAACCTCCGCCCCGTCGTCACCGCCATCCGCGCGGTCTATCCCAACGAAGCCAAGCCCGGGAGTCGGCCCGCTTCGCGCGCCGGCGCCGGGGGCAACCCCAACGACAACCCGCTGCCGGAACTGACCACCCTCAATGTCGAATGGGAAGCCAGCGACCCCAACAACGATCAGCTTCGCTACACCCTCGAATACCGCATGGCCGGCTCCGACAAATGGCTGCCCCTGATGGAGGACATCACCGCCAACAGCTACGAGTGGAACACCAAACGGGTCCCCGATGGCCGCTATGTGCTGCGCGTCACCGCCACCGACGCCCCCGACAACCCCGCCACCATGGCCAAGACCGTCAGCCGCCAGAGCGATCCGGTCCTCATCGACAACACCGCGCCCACCATCGGCGACCGCAAAACCACGGTGCTCAACCAGGTCGCCACCATCACCGCCACCGTCACCGACAACCTCTCGCCCATCCGCCTGGTGCAGTACGCGGTGGACAACACCGGCAAGTGGCACGCCGTCCTGCCCGATGACCTGATCTTCGATTCGACAAAGGAAACGATCACGGTTAAGATTGCCGATCTTTCGACCGGCTCGCACGTGATCACCCTCCGTGCCGCCGACGCCCAGGGCAACACCCGGTACGTCGCCGAGACGGTCGAAGTGAAGTAGCCGCGAAGTCCGAAGTCCGAAACTCGAAACTCGAAACACGAAACTCGAAACACGAACAGATTTAGCAGGAGTCCCCGCAGATGCCCACCCATTACCACAAGCTTCGCAGCAAGAAGAAGCGCGTCCGCAAGCATGGTTTCCGCAACCGCATGAAGACCACCAACGGCCGCAAGACCATCAACCGCAAACGCCGCGCCGGCCGCTCGGTGACGGTCCGCGCCATGCCTTGATCCTGCCGCAATCTCCCCTCGAACCTCCTGAATAACCTCGCATCCAAGCCGCTCGCGGCGTGGCAATCCTCTGGTTCACGGCACATCGGGGGTTATTCAAAAGCCTCCAAGCCCCCCTCAAAAGTAAACCTCGCCCCATCCGGGACGAGGTTTTTTCGTTGCCCCATCGCCGCGGCATTGTCCGGGGGTGGCTTCCGGGGGGGGGCTGGGGCTGAAGGCTCGACGCAAGCCCCGGCCCGGCGCACCTGCGAAGTGGGTCAATACCTGAATGCCGTGCGTCTCGCGGCCAGGGCTTGCTTGCGCAAAGCCCCACCCGCTGCCGAAACACATGATGCAAAGCACGAAATCCAAAGCACGACGACTTCAACAGCGGCGCAGCCGGCATCTATGCTTGGCGCCCTGGCCTCCGGGGGCGGGACCAGTTGCTTGACGGGCGGATGGAAGGAAAGATGTGAACGGTTGTCGTGACGCAGCCGGTCGATCGCGGTCGCGAGAGATGCCATCCGTGGCCTCTTGGATCGGGTGTCGTTGAACAACACCATGATCGCAGAAGGTCGCGGATGGCGCATGTCAATGTGACTATATTGATTGCCGGCGCGGAGTTAGAGGTTAAGTGAATGGCATTCAGGTCAGCCCCCTTGAATCGAGTGTTTGAGCAGGAACAAGCACCGCCCGTTCGGTAGCGGTATACTTTTAAATCCACTCCATCTTCCAGCGGTTTCCGCCCTCACGTACAATTCAGGCATGAGCAATCACCCAAGCCCGATGTGAATCAGGAAGCGGCTCGCCGAGTTCGAGAAGCAACGACGGGCCACGAAACAAAACTCTCAGCAGACCTTGAATCGGCATGGGCTGAATGTGATCGCAGCGAGTGCAGAACGTGGACATGTGGTTATGACGTTGCTCAGGGTGGCATTTGAGGCGGGTAGCCGGACAGGTGAAGACCAGATGAAGTATGTCAAAGTGTCTTGAGGTATTCGATCAGTTGCAGCCGTTGTTGCTCGTTAAAATCGCCATACTCATGCCCGGCATTGGAGTTCCCGGGCTGCGTCACATCGAACTCAAAATCACCGAGGTCGGTTCTAAATCCAACCTTCTTCGGATCAAACTCGCGAGAGCCCACCCGGAATGTCCGAGGACGAGAGCGTGTTAGATCGGGGTCTGGCTGACCGTTGGGGAGTTTGGCGACCACCGGTTTGAGGAGGTCATCAAGGGTGGGAACCGATCCGTTGTGCAGGTAAGGAGCGGTTGCCCAAATCCCGTTGAGTGGGCGAGCTTTATATTGATATTTACTCTTTACCACCGCCGTCGGATTAAATGTGAGGAGCTGGCCGGGGAGTTCTCCCGGCGGCGGCTTAATCAGGAATTGCTCTCCCGTCGGGGGTGCAAAGTCTTCCCAGTTGGACTGCGGGCTTACGCTGAACTGCCTCCCAGGCTTTTTGAACATCACATCTTGTAACTCGGCAGCCATCAGCCTATTGCCCTCGAATTTCAGCGACGAAAAGATTCCTTCGACGCGCGCGTCGCCCAAGGTAATCTCGGCAGACCCCCCGAATGCGTAATGAGCGACGGGGTCGGAGTTGAGGAGGCGATGGGCTATCACCTGCTGTCCAACATGCGAAAGCAACACGCTGACTGGTTCTACGGAGCGGATTTTGCGCATCTCGCCTTCGAGGAATACTAAACGTCCCTTTAGCCGTCCGCTGTTGGCCACCCGAGAAAGGACATTTCTGGCCATGTTTTGATCGGTGCCCGCATCGGCCATTTCCGCTTTAATCTGTCGGCGCTCATCGTCGCGTTTTATAACGCTGTGGCAACTCGAGCAGTGTTTGACATAGAGCGCTGCCCCAGCATTGTAGAGTGAATCCTTTTCCTCCTCGCGTTTGTCTACTATCCCGAACTCTGATGGCCATTGTGGCGACCAAAGTGTTCGCAACATATCCTCCAACTTGACCATGTGGGGAAAGTTGACGGAAGAGGGATAGAACTTTCCCTGAGGGGCAGATATCTCCAATTCGGCAAACACGCCCAGTACCTCACCCACGTTCCTCCCGAGCGCACCAAAATGAGTGGTACCCAAAACGGGAAGCGGAAGTCGGAAGTTCTTCGCACCGCCATTCCATTGAACTCTGTCATGGTGCGGCGTGTCCCACAGGAATGGATAACTTACGGGCGCATCGACGCGTGTCTCGTTAGTTGAGTCTCCCGTGATCCGGACGGCCACCTCGTTGAAAATTGCACCGAATGCGTCGATGCGGCCCGGCCCGAAGCGCGGTGCGTTGGCCGGAGGCATATTGCGACCGATATAACCTCCAAATTCGGAGATCACTCGCTTCAGTTCATTTTTCAGGTCGTCCTGCTTGTCCTCCATGGAAAGCCTAACGGCAAACCGATCGAACTTCGCCAGATCGGCAAGCGTGGCTTCCAATGATTTGAGGAGGCGTCGGAGCAGAGTTTCTGCGTCACCCATCGCAGGACCCCCATCGATTATCCAGGCGAGGCCTTGATAATTGATCTGACCGGTGTGGCATGCCGCGCAGGTCAATCCAATCGAGTTGCCGTCCTTCACAAAACCAATCGGCAGACCGTGGGGATTCAAACTTTGCTCGGGTGATCGGGCCAGGTACCCCATGGAGCGAATGTGATCGGGATCAAGAAAGGACAAGCCCGAGTCGGGCTGTTCTAGATGCAAGAACCAGTCAAAAGGCATGATCCGCGATCCTTGCGGAAGACTGTAATAAACCGCTGCCTTGCCATCGCTCCAGTTTTGAGCGAGCGTGCGCACCTCCGTTATGTCGGCAGCGGCAAGCAGGTCTCGGGTCTTCGAACCCCGAAGCGGCGTTGTCTCTGGCCGAGTGCAACTGATTAGTGTAAGGGCGACCGAAACGCACAGAAGAGGAGTGACGCGAAGTCGGCTTTTCATCTAATTGGCTCCATGAATTGACGAAAAACTCCCGAAGGTGACTGATTCTAAATCGGTTTCCATGCATTTGCAACAGGCACCCAGTTCCCACCAAGGTAAAAGCATATGGCACGTTTTCAGCCATTGAGGGCAGAAAATGGGACAGGTCCGAATGCCATTCACTTAACCAATAATTACGCTCCAGTAATACAGTTAAATTAACTTTCTCCATCCGCTGCCTCTTGAGACATGGTGTTGCTTTACGACACCCTATCCCAGGAGGTCACGGATGACACCTTTCTCGACCGCGATCGGCCGGCTGCGACACGGCCCGGCGCACCTGCGAAGAGGGTCAATACCTGAATGCCGTGCGTCCCAGGGCCGGGGCTTGCGCCGAGCCTTCAGCCCCAGCCACCCAAGGCGATGACTCCCGCATAACCACCCGCCGCCCCGGATAGGGGTTCCTTGATCACGTTCAAAATCCAACAAAAAACGATTGTGTCAAACTGCGTTTGCGGATAAAATGGAAAGCGACTTCAGATGCATTGGCCGACGTATGGATCGGATAAACAGTATTGGGCCGTAATGGAGCATTGGCTATGAAGCGCATCAACATAGGCAACAAGACTTTTGAACTTTATTGGTTCACCGGCCGAGTATTGAGCGCCACCAAGGGACATGAAACAGTAGTGAGTGGAGGGGGAGGAGGCTATGTTCACCAAGGTGGCGAACGCACGGCTTCTGTTTCCATTTCATTCACGCAGTATTAATCGGCCTCAAAAAAATGTCCTCTTTTGGGAGTCCCTGACTCATCGACCCTGTAATGAAATCATGTGCATGCATTAATTTTCGTGGTCCTTCGCATGAGTCTGATAGACATTGAAATCGACGGTCTCACCCGCTCCATCGTCGAGATCGGCACAAGCGAATCGCTCAGCACCGCCATCACATGGTGGCAAGACTTGAAGCCTTCGCAGAGGCGACCAGGCCGATGGAACTTCGACTGGCAAGGTGAAGTCAACATGGGACGGAAAGTGGCGGCACTGACGATTCGTGACGACCGAAAGGTGCAGGGGCTTATTTCGTTCGCCGCACACCATGATCACGTTTTCGTTCACCTTGTCGAAAGCGCCCCGCACAACATCGGACGCCATAAGAAGTTCATCGGGGTCCCCGGCAACCTGTTCGCCTTTGCGTGCCAGGAATCGCTGGGACTCGGATTTGAAGGATCGCTCTCCTTCGATTCCAAGACGGAACTCATCGGCCACTACACGGAAAGTTTGGGGGCGATTCGCGTGGGCCAAAGCCAGCGTATGATCATCACACAGACCGCCGCCCAGCGTCTCATCGCCAGCTACTTTAAGGAAACCGATCAATGGCCAAGTTGAAACTCGATTACGACTTCGATCTATATGTGCCGCCAGGCACGCCCAACGCCGCCGATCATGCCGCCGTAAGCCGTGCGCTGGCAGCACACCGAAAGACGGCGGCGTACAAGAAAGCGATTCCGAAGATTCGCCGCATGGAAGCGAAACTACGGAAACAGCGTGTGGACGCTGTGGGTGCGGAAAAGGGGGGCGACTTGCGCCCCGGATGAATCACCCGCCCTTTTTATCCCCGCGTTGCACGAGGCGGTCGATGGAGGACTGGGCGACGTGGCCCTCGGTGTTGACGGCACGGATCATCAGGTCGGTTTCGCCGATCTGTTTGCGGATGTCGGCCAGGGAGATGCGAAACTCGGCGAAGGCGGGTTCGCTTATGGCCGGGGCTTTGTGAAAGACGGCGTCGCCCTTGTGGTGGACCGCGACGAAGCGGATGCCGGCGGGGCTGGTGACGAGGATCGATTCATCCTCGGCGTTGTAGCGGATCGAGATGTCGCCGCGTTCCTTGTATTCGCGTTCATCGAGGGCGAACCAGCGCGAGGTCAGCAGGGACTGGGCGCTGATCGGGGCAAACTCGGCGACCTCGTCGGCGTCGAAACTCCGCGGTGGCTGGTTGGCGCGGCGGGCAGGCTCGGCGACGCAGAAGACGCGATTGAAGCGGTCGAAGCCTCGCGTCATGATGTCGGTGGGGACCCTGGTGTGGGGGAGTCCGAAGGCGTGTCCCATTTCGTGGAGCGTGGCGCCGATGGTGGTGGATGCGGCGCCCCAGAAGGTGTTTCGACCGGCGGAATCGTCCTGGACCTTGGTGTTGTCCATGCGGGTGCTATTCATGAAGGCGGGCTGGACCTCGTGGAGCGAGGAGGGCCAGGTGAAGATGTTGCCCCCGCCGAAGAGGCCCTGGTTGCCGCCGCCCAGCGCGGTGTGGCCGAGGGTTTTCTTCGTGACGGGATCGAAGCGGGTGTAGGCGGCGATGACGATGTTCTTGGCGTGTTTCATGTCGAAGGCGGCGTTCATCTCGCGGGAGACCTCGCGGTACCACGCCTGATCGTCCAGTTTGTAATACTCGTCGGCGGGCTTGGCGCCCTTGTGGAGGTGGACCTTGACCTTGCCTTCGTCGTCAAGCTCGATGTTGAAGGTCCGCCTGCCGTAGCCCAGGTCGTGCATCCGCTCGGCGGTCATGGTCTGCATCAGCTTCATGGCGGTGTCGAGCTTGCCGCGGTACTCCTGCTTGTCGTCGGCAAGCTGGGACTGGTAGGCGGTGTCGCCGGTGGAGTCGGTCATGTAGATGATGCGGACGAAGTGGGGATTGGTCTGCGGCTTGTAGTGGATGGCGAAGGGGATGTTGGCGTCGCCGGCGGCGAGGGTCAGCTTGTTTTCGCCGGGGACGAGATCGGCCAGAACCTTGAATTGGCCGCCCAAGGCCTGGCCCTTCATCGTGGCGGTGTCCCGCTTGGAGGAGGCGTTGGTGAGCGTGACATGCGTGAGGGATTTGTCGGCAAGGTGGCCGGTGATGAGGGCGACGGGATGGCGGATGGTTTCGCCGGCGGTGTAGTTGGCGACGGCGATGGGCGAGGCGGGCTGCGGGTCGGCGGATGCAAGGCCGGCGAGAAGGAGAAGGACGGCAAACGAACGAAGGTGGGGCATGATGGGATTCCATGAAAGCGGCGCATCGACAATGATCGCGCAGGGATTGTAATGATGATACGACGTTCACGACCGAAGTTTGATGCACAAATCCGGGAAATTGCAGGGCGGATGGCGAGGAATGATCCGCAGGATGCGAAATAGGGTCTCGGAGAGTTCGATCTCGATTGTATGCGTCCAGGCCGGCGCCGCATTGAATGGCCGACACGAACCGGTCGCCTCGTCGGGCGAGCGCGGGCATGGCAGGATAACGACCTAGTGTATTGACGCATAAACACAGCAATTTATCACCCGCTCAAGCGTTCTTCCTCTATCTT
>CAZYPK010000009.1:0-66547 GCA_964649195.1 uncultured Phycisphaeraceae bacterium | reverse complement strand
CCCTCCCAGCGGGGAGCCTCGCCCTCCCAGCGGGGAGCCTCGCCCTCCCAGCGGGGAGCCTCGCCCTCCCAGCGGGAGCCTCGCCCTCCCGGCCGGAGGCTTCCGCTCTCCCGACATATGCTTTGTCCCCGTCCCGCCCGACTATTTTTTCCTCTATCGCCCCCGCCTCGTTATCATGGGGCGTCACCTCGTCAGCCTGCGGGCCATTTTTCTGACTGGGAGCCTTTCACATGTCCTTGCGATTTCACTCGACCGTCGCCTTGTTTTTCGCCCTGCTTCTTCCCTTGTGCCTGGTCGCCGACGAAGCCGAGGCTCCGTTGACGCTCAAGGACATCGGCAGGCTTCGCCTCGAACGGAAAAGCCACGACCAGATTCTGGCCCTGGCCAAGAAGCGGGGGCTGGCGTTTCAGGTGGACAAGGCCGCCGCCGCCACGCTGCGATCGCTTCAGTTCCGCCCGGATGACATCGAGCTGCTCACCCGCATCGCCGACGGCAGCTACGAACGGGAGATGAAGAAGGAGGCCGGCGACGAGCCGCCCCCCGAAGCCGACGCCCCGCAGGCCCCCAAGCCGGGCGCCGCGCCGCCGGGCGTCTTCGTCGGCCCGCGCCTCAGCGATGCCGTTCACGACGCCATCCGCAACCGCACCGCCCGCATCCATGAAGACGCCAAGACCAACACCAAAATCCACGCCGCCGAAACCGTCACGCTCGTCGCCTCCGACAAAACCGCCAGGACCCACCTGCCCAATCTCAAGAAGCTCGAAACGCAGCTTCGCAAACGCTTTGGCGATCCCGTCAAGACCGGCACCGACAAACGCAGCGCCACCATCGTCCTGCTCGACAACCGCTACGACTACGAGCGATGGGTCAAGACCATGTTCGCCATCTACGAAAAAGACGGCATCCGCTTCAGCAACCCCGACGCCCTCGCCTTCGCGCTCAAAGGCCCCGTCTTCCTCACCCCCACGATGACCGTCGCCGACATGTCCGCCATCACCCCGCAGCAGGCCGAGCATCAGCCCGTCTTCTGCCTCGGCTACCTCTATGCCGCCCAGCTCATGGAAGGCAAGTCCCCCGATGCCGTGCTCAACGGCATGGGCAACCTGTGCGAGGTGGAACTGTTCGGCTCGCCCTTCATCCGCATGAACTCCTACGCCATGCGGGAGATCAACGCCCAGCCCCAGCAGTGGCTGGCGGTGGTCCGCGACCGGCTCAAGAAAAAGGAACTGGCTTCGATCGACAAAATCCTGCGCTACTCCACCGCCAGCATGGAATCGCACGAATACTGCGAAGCCTGGAGCCTGACGCAGTTCCTCGCCTCATCCCCCGAACTCTTCAACCGCTGGATCATCGCCGTCCGCGACGGGGTGGACAACGAAAAACCCCTCGACGCCCTGCTGCGCATCTACGGCAAGACGGAAAAGGAACTGACCGCCCAGTGGCACCGGTTCATCGCCAAGTGACGAAGCGAGCCGGGGCGCGCCGCCCCGATGCGTCAGCCGATGCGTCAGCGAGCGAATGGCCCGAACGATCCCGCACTCTCCGTCATCCGTCCGCTGACGCAATGACGAATGTCATTTCCTTTTTCCCTTTTGCTACTCTCTTCGCATATGGCGTCCCCCTATCGGCCCGATCCATCCGAAATCCCCTTCGACTGGCACTCCTTCGAGAACGCCGTCGATGCGGGCCGGCGCATCGAGATCACCGGTCGCACGTTCGACCATCCGGATGACGCCCCCCGCCTGCTCGACCTCTACGCCCACGCCTTCAAGAACCACGTCCGCTTCGCCGACTGCATCTTCCCCACCCGCGTGGACCTGCACGAAGCCCGCTTCGACCACAGCCTCGCCTTCGAGAATTGCCTCTTCCTCAAGGACGGCCTCTGCCTGCGCGATGTCCATGTCACCGGCCGATTCTCCCTGCGCGGCTGCACCTTCCGCGATCCCCACCCCGACGACCGCCCCTGGCTCGACTGGCGGCGGCTCCGCACCGGGGGCGACTTCGACCTCTCCGGCGTCACCGCCGCCGCCCCCATCGATCTCTACAACTGCATCATCGGCGCCGACCTCCGCCTCGATGGCCTGCTCATCACCGCCAAGGGCAAAAGTAGGGAGGAAGTCGAAGAAAACACCGCGCTCGATCCCGAAGAAAGGCAGCACCTCGCCAATGAAATGGTGGGCAAGGCCTTGAACCTAGCAGGAGCCGACATCCGCCGGCATGTCAACGGATACAAATTGGGGGATCGCCGGATGTCCGTTCAAGGCATGATCGACCTGCGGGCCAAGGTCACGGGACATGTTAACTTCACCAACGCCGTGATCGGCACTGGGGAAAAAGGCACGGCTGTCCAGATGAGCAAAGCCGAGGTCGGCGGGTCGGTGTTTTTCCTAGGCACGAATGTGACAGGACAGGTGGACCTGCGGGCCAAGGTCAAGGAGCAGGTCGCATTCATCAACTCCGTGATCAACGCCGGGAAGGACTGCACGGCTGTCCAGATGGGCTCAGCTGAAGTCGGCGAGTCGGTGTTCTTCATTGAAGGCACGGTGGTGACGGGACAGGTGGACCTGCGGGCCAAGGTCAGGTGGCAGGTCAAATTCGACAACACCATGATCGATGCCGAGATGGAGGACGGCATGACTATCAATATGGAATCAGCCGAGGTCGGTGGGTCGGTGATCTTCGACGAAGACACGAGGGTGACGGGACAGGTGAACCTGCTGTCGGCCAAGATCACGGGGGGTGTCCCCTTCGGCAACGCCGTGATCAACGCTGGGATGGATCGCACGGCTGTCAATATGGAATCAGCCGAAGTCGGTTGGTCGGTGTTCTTCCACGACACGAATGTGACAGGACAGGTGAACCTGCTGTCGGCCAAGATCACGGGGAAGGTCGGCTTCAGCAACGCCGTGATCAATGCCGAGATGATGCACGGTACGGCTGTCGATATGAGCGCAGCCGAGATCGGCGGGTCGGTGGTCATCCGGAATGGAACCCTGATCTATGGCGGGCTGTCACTGTTCCAGGCTCGCATGAGCGACTTGTCCATGCAGGCGGTGAACCCAACAAAAGAGACCGGTCGCCCAAAGGAAGGGGATGCGCGATCCGTGACGGTAACCGGTCGGGCGGACCTGCGGTATTGCACGGTGCTAGGTCCACTGTGGGCCTGTCACGCCGACTTCATCGGCGGACTCGATCTCCTGCACGCGAAGATCCAAGGCGACCTCTCGCTGCACGGCACGGCGATCGGGGATGAGTGCCGGCTATCGATGCCCGATGACTGGTGGGAGTTGTTCGCCAAACCTGAGTTGCCCGCGCCGGATGAACTGGAAAAGTCCGTTGTGAAGTGGACGGGCGATGTCCGATGGGGGGGATGGGTCAAAGAGTTAATGGAAAAGCTTCACGATTCACCAAACGTCTATTTCAAGTGGCTGGTGGATTCGCGAAGATCGTATTGTCGCCTATATGGTTGGCTATCAATAAGATCCATGAAATATGAACATGTGGCCCAATATTGGTATGAGTTGTTCGCCAAACCTGAATTACCCACGCCGGATGAACTGGAAAAGTCCGTTGTGGAATTGACGAACGATGTCCAGTGGGGGCGATGGGTCAAAGAGTTAATGGAAGAGCCTCACGATTCACCGTACGCCTGTTTCAAGCGGCTGGTGGATATGCGAAGATTGTACTATCGCATACGTGGTTGGCCGAAATACATGGAATATGTGGCCCAACATTGGCATGGGTTATTCGCCAAACCTGAATTACCCACGCCGGAGGAATTGGAAAAGTCCGTTGTGAAGTTCAATGACAAACCGTTGGGGCGATTGGTCAAAGAGTTTCCAATGGAAAAGACGGACGATTCACCGGACGCCTATTTCAAGCGACTGGTAAAAGAGCGAAGGACTCGTTGGAGACAAGGCGATCACCATCAGCGATTCACCCTGCCGCCCGCCAAGGCTGACAAGCATACGGATCCCGCGCTCGTCCTGAACATGTCCGAGGTCCGCGGCAACGTCAAGCTCAACGGCGCGGTGGTTCACGGCCATGTGGATGCCGAGGACGCCACCTTTCGGGGCGAACTCAACATGACCGAAGCCCAGGTCGGCGGCAACCTCATTCTCCGCTCGGCGACCATCCAGGGGCGCGTGTTCACCGATGAGACCAACGCCAGCGGCCCCTATCCGCAGGTGCGCGGCATCGTCGATGCCCGCGGCGCGAAGCTGACGGAGGTGAGCATCAGTCTGGAAGTCTCCAATACAGGCGAAGAAAACAAGACGGGGAACAAGGGAACCATCATCCCCAAAGCGATCCTGCTCGACGGCGCGACCGCCCAGCAACTGGAGTTTCGCGGCAAGACGACGGAAGCAGAGAACGGGAAAAAAAGGCTGTTCAGCGTGCATCGCCTGAAGTTCGAGGATCTCATTCTGAAACGCTTCGACGAAGGCAAAACGCCGCCGCCCACCTTGAAGGATTGGGTGCGGATGGTGATCTGGTTTGTCTTCATGGCGGTGATGGCCCGCCTGATCCTGCCGAGCTTTTTGTGGAAAGAGGGGTGGTCCGCGGAAGCGACCGTGATCTTGGCGATCGTGATCTACGCGGGGGTTGCCGGGGTATTGTGGTGTGTCGCTTACCGACGGCGTTTGCCCTTTCTCGACCGCCTCATCCACCGCCTCGACCGCCTTATCCACCGCCTCGACTGCCTTATCCACCGCCTCGTCAAGGGGGCCATCGGGTGGATGCGGCATGTCGCTCATCGACTGCGCCGGCCCGCGAATGCAACAGCCAGCGATAATCCTCCGACGAAGCCGGGCGGGCAGGCGTCCGATTCTCTATCGCGCGAGGCTTCGGCGAAAGAGCACGGCAAGGTGCTCAACTTCCTCGAATCGACCCATTTCAGCCCGGCGTTTTACCTGGAGGTGGAGCAGTGGGCCCGTGCGGCGGGCAACGATCCGCTGGCCGACGAGGTCTTCTTATGCCTGCGCCGGCGGGAACTGAAGGAAACGAGGCCTTCCGAAAAGGACGGCGTGCCCGAGCAGCGCGGCAAAAAGCCCTCCTTCAGCGCGGTCGTCAGGTGGTGGCGGAAAGGGATTCTCGACTTCTGCTTCGGCTACGGCGTGCGGCCCGGCAGGGCGATTCACTTCTTCATCCTCCTCTGGCTCCTGAACTGGTGCGTCTTCCTCAATCCGCACTCCGTCGAACGTCCGCTGGGGTTTGAGGTGGCCAAGACGGAACCTGCGAAACCCCCGGAGCCCCCGGAACCCCCGGAACCCCCACCGAAGGAGGACGGCAAAAAGACGGCGGACACGACCAAGCCCGATCCGAAATACTTCAACCCCTGGCCCGGCGACGGCGGGTACCCCGACGACGGTGGCTGGGGCGCTCAATCCGCCTTCTTCATGGCCATGCGGGTGCAGGTGCCGCTGATCGATCTGCTGATCGACAGCGAGTGGAAGCCCGCCGATCGACCTTTGGCGTCCTGGCTCCCGCTCACCTATGAGAACTGGGCGGCGATCATGCGGGCGGTCAACCTGATTCTGGTTCCGCTGCTGATCGCCGGCGCCGCCGGTTTCCTCAAGCGGCGCGAGTGATGAGTTTGGGACAAGAGCCGCGACTCAACGAGTCGCGGACGTGTGCGACAAGAATGGCGTGGCCATCGCGCAGCGGATCATGGGACGCGAAAACGGTCGGACGCCGATCGAGGCTGAAAGAAAAAGGCGCGTTTCGACACCCCTTCAGGCCGCTGACGTCCGCGACTCGTTGAGTCGCGGCTCCGGTTCCGCACCCAGGTTCACATGCAGGAGACGGCCATGATTGAAATCTCCGCCGCGGGTTCAGCCGATGCGGCCGGTTGCGTTGCGATCGCCGCCGCGGTCGTTTTGGGAAACACCTCGGACCTTGCCGATGGTTTTCTCGTCGATGCGTTCACCGAAGATCGCTTTGCCTGTTATCTCGCCCACGGCATCGTCCGCGTGGCCCGCTGCGATTCCCGCGTTGTCGGCTTCCTTATCGCCTACCCCAAAGGAAGCGAGCCGTACCGCGAACTTGAAGAGCACCTTCGCCACGTTGAGTGGACCGACGACACGATTCCGCAAAGCGAGCGGGTTTTCTACGTGCATCACAAGGCAACCGCGCCGCACTTCAGACGGCGCGGGGTGGCCCGGGCGCTTTACCAGGCGGTTCTCGATGAGTTTCCCGATGCCTGGTTCTTCGGGGCGACCGTCGAGAAGCCGATCCTCAACCCGGCTTCGCAGGCCGTCCGGCGGAAACTGGGCTTCCGCCGCGTGGGCACCTACCGCGCGGCGACGTTCATGCATTTCAAGGACTACCAAAGCGGCCTCTACATGATCTCGAAGGCGATGTTGCAGCCGCGACTCGACGAGTCGCGGAGGTGAGACGCCTCGAAAACCGCGGAATACAGGACGAGAGACAAATGAGGTGTTTATTGATGGTCACTTTAGTAAAAGCCCCAAGCCCAAGGGTGAGGTCCGCCGAACCCTTGGGGTATCGAGCCGGAATACCCCGACGGCTCGCGGACTCGCCATCGGGCTTGGGGCTTTTACTAAAGTGACCATCAATAGCCGCGGAGCAAAGGCTTTGTTCCGGGGGCGACGCTCCGCGCGGGGACGGGAAATAGGGGACAGAGGGCAAGACACGGGGCAGAAATCGTCGATCAACCGCGCTGTCTTGCGCCCCTTCAGGCTGCTCACGTCCGCGACTCGTTGAGTCGCGGCTCTTATCCCGTCACCCGCCGTCTTCGCAGCAGGCCCAGGCCGCCCAGGGCCAGCAGCGACATCGTGGCCGGTTCGGGGACATTGATCAGGGCGATCTGGTTCTGGCCGTTGAAGCGGTAATCGACCCAGAATCCGGCAGGCAGGCCGGTGACCGAGGAAAACTCGCCGTTGAGCGATCCGTAGTTGGCGAAGATGAAAACCCCTTTAATCGGGGTGGTGAGGAAGTCAAACTCAAGCGCGGCATCGGACAGGTCGAGCAGGCCGGCGACATTGATGATGTCGATCTTCTGGCCGGCGGCGGTCGGATCCACCTCGATGAGCACGCCGCCGTCGATGTCCAGGCCGGCCGAGAAGCCGAGGGTGCCGATGGAGAAGCCGGGGGAAAATCCGGGGGAGATCAGCGAGCCGGCATCGGTGACGACATCGCCGATGATCGAGCCGTCGCCGATGAGCGACTGGCCGGAGACAAGGTGGTAGCCGCCGGAGACGGACGAGACATCGAAGGTCGCGCCGGTGTCGATGCTGATGACGGGGCTGCCGTTGATCGAGCCGGCGCCGGTGAGGGCGAGGGTGCCGGCGTTGATGTTGGTATGGCCCGCGTAGGTGTTGACGCCCGCGAGGGAGAGGACGCCTGAGCCGATCTTGTTGAGGGTCAGGGCGCCGGCGGTGTCGGTGATCACGCCGCCGAAGGTGCTGGTCGCGTTGTTGTCGCCGACGGTGAAGGTGGGCGTTCCGCTGACGCCGTCGAGGATGCCGTTGCCGGACAGTCCGTTGATCGTGTCGCTGAAGCCGTTGAGGTTGAGCCTTCCATCGAGGATGACATTGCCTTTGCCCAGACCGTTGGGGATCTGGTTGTTGCGGCCGAGGATCAGGGTGGTTTTGGTGGCTTCGATGTTGGTGTTGCCGGCGTAGTCGTTGTTTTCGGCGGCGTTGTTGAGGGTGACGCTGAGCGTGGCGCCGAACTGGTTGTCCAGGTTCAGGCCCATGGCGCCGGTCACTTTGCCGGTGAGGTTGAACGAGGCGTTGCCGTTGGTGGAGAAGAGGGCATCGGCGAGGTTGGCGGTGATCTGCCCTGAGAGGGTGACGTTCGCCACATCCGAGCGAAGACCGGGGCGGTCGTTGCCCAGTGCCGTGTTCATGACGATGTCGTTGGCCAGCGTCTGGTTGGCGCCGGTGAAATAGATGCCCGCCCTGTCCGTGGCCGCCTGTCCGACGGTGATGGCGCCGCTGCCGTAGGGTGTGCCGGTGATGGTGTTGATGACCAGGCGCGTGCCGCTGCTGCTGTTTAAGAGCGTGGTGCCGCCGGAGTAGGTGTTGAGTTTGTTGCCGAGGATGAAGATGTTTCCCGAGTTCTGATTGAAGACATTCAAGGCCAGCGTGCCGATGCCGTCACTGATCACGTCCTTGATCATGTCAGCGGGGAGAATGGGGCTGTTCGCTGTGCCGAGCGTGAGCGTCGAGGTGCCGGCGACAGCCGTGGAAATGGTGCCGTTGATGAATCCGCCTGTGCCTTCGCTGCCGATGGTGGCGTTGCCCAGCAGGCTGATCGGGGCGTTGAGCGTGGTGCTGACAAGACGAATGGCGCCGCGGTTTTCCGTGTTGCCGGTGCCGATGATGCGTACGCTTTCAAAGGTGGAGGCGGTTCCGTTAGGCAGCAACTGGCTGCCGCTATCGATCTGCACGATTGCATCGGGTGCGTTGATGCCGATGACGTTCCACTTGTCGCCGTTCGCACCGGAATTGGTCAGTTGAATGACGCCATCGAAACCGGTGACACCCGCCATCGTGGTGTTCCTGGCCGAGCCGCCCGCCGCGAAGTTGAGCTTGAGCAGGCCGGTGCCGGTGAACGTGTTGCCGATGTTGACGGTGGTGCCGGAGGTGTTGGTGTTGTTCAGTTGCAGGGTGGAATTGGCGCCGATCGAAGCGGCCCCGGCGCCGATGGCGTTCTGCGCGGTGTTGACGGTGGCGGTGACCTGGCCGGAACCGGCGGCGATGGTCGTGCCGCCGGCGTAGGTGTTGGCATTGTTCAGGATCAGCGTGCCGCCGCCGCTCTTGGAAAGCGAGCCGCTGGTGATGCCTGTGCCGGTGAAGGTGTAGGCGCCCGAAGCGGCGCTGACCGTGGTGCTCAGGGGAGCGATCGTGCCGATGAGCGCGATCGTGCCGCCTGCGTTGTTGTTGAAGGTGGCCGCATCGCCGTTGGTGTAAACCGCCGCATCGCCGCTCCAGTTGGCGGTGACCTGATCCCAGTTGCCGCCGGTTGCGAGATTCCACGTGACGTTCAAGCCATACGACGGCATGCCGGAGACCAGCAGCCCGACCGCGGCCAGCACCCGTGCGACCATTCTTCTTCGCATGCGCGCAGAACCTGTGCAAGAACCGCCGACAATCGTTTTGAACGTTTTCATTCCTGCTCCTTGTTTGCAATCTTGATGATGATTGGCTGTCACCGAAGTGGAGAGTTCTCCCGCAGATGGTGACCTGTCCCAAGTCCGATGCACTTTACCATGACGGAACAGCGGAAGTCAATGGCGGTCTCAACAATTCAGGATAAGCGAGCCGGGGCGTGCCGCCCCGATGCGCGTGCTTAAAAAAGAGCGATCGACCGAAGTCCCCCGCGCGGCCGGGAAACCGGCGCGTGCAGGCGGGGAGGTTTTTTGAATTGATGCCCCCGTATCAGAATGCCGACCTTCCGGTGCTATCGGCGAGAAATGAATGGACGTTCAGCACGTTCACAGCTTCAAGACTCGTCCCGCGAGTGCGTCTTCGACAAGCGAAATCAGGTCTGCTCCGCCGCCGGGATAGACAAGGTCGCCGAAAGAGGCGGAGTTTTTCGCGGTCGATTTTGTCGCGATTGAAGGAGGCGATGTCGCCGAAATCGCCTGCGTCGATATGTTTTCGGGGACTCGCGCGATCGGGCGACATTATCGCCGCGAACTTGGAGGCCAGGGCCATTTCCAGTGAAGGTATTTCGTGTGTCTTTCCGCCTGAAGAGGTCAACTCGGTGCTGGACATCAAAGCCCGCTCGTGATCGATCGGCTTGATCGCGGAACGCCTGGGTTTGGTGGCTGCTGCTTTGGACATGATAGGATTATAGATGATGAACGACGGCAGGCCGTGCATGACAAATGATGATGATTCAATCATGAAACCCTTGTCCGCCACCAATCCGTATCTCCGCAATCCCGCGCTTCGCAAGGAGATGCTGGATCGCCATGTGTATGAATCGTCCGTGTTCGAGGGTGCTCAGGGATTGCCCAAGCCCGTTCGATCGACGCGAAGCAAGGATCGTTTGCGGCTTAAAGACATGACGGAAGTTGCGCGGGCCGAATACGGCCCGGCTCGCTTAAACATTCCGTCCGCTCCATGCGGGCTTGCCTGCTTTTTCCGCCGGCGTCAGGCCGTCGAGGACGTGCATCTTCGCGCCCATGGCGCGGAGCTGGTCGAAGCGGCGCTGGCCGATCTGCACCTTGTAGATCACCTGTTTTTCTTCGTATTCGCGCTCGATGACCTGTGAGCGCGTTTCGATGAAGGAGAGCGCCTTGCCGTCTTTCACATCGACGGCCAGGGTCAACAGGCGATCGGCTCCACGGGCGCTTCTGCGGACGCGCTCGACCAGCTCGTTGACGCCGCGGCCTGTTTTCGCGCTGATGCAGACGTGATCGGGGTACTGCTGTGAAAACACCAGCAGGTCGGCGTTGTGCTCGACCAGATCGATCTTGTTGAGCACGAGCAATCGCTCCTGCTCCTTCGCGCCGATTTCATCGAGCACCTTAAGGACGGTGTCAAGCTGCTGCCTGGCGCGGGGATGGGCGACATCGAGCACGATCAGGAGCATGTCGCTGTGGATCGCCTCCTCGAGCGTGGCCTTGAAGCTGGCGACGAGATTGTGAGGCAGATCGCGGACGAAGCCGACGGTGTCGCTGAGCATCAGCGTGTCGCCGTCGCCCAGGTCCCATCTTCGCGTCTTGGTGGAGAGAGTGGCGAAGAGCTTGTCATCGGCATAGGTGCCCGCGCCGGTGGCGGTGTTGAAGAGGGTCGATTTACCGGCGTTGGTGTAACCGACGAGGCCGGCGGTGAAGTAGTCCTGGTTCCGCTTGGCGACTTCGCGTTCCTTGCGGGCCTGGAGTTCCTTGATCTGGCTTCGCAGGTCCGCCATCTTCCGCTGGACGATTCGGCGATCGATTTCAAGTTGTTGCTCGCCGGGGCCGCGCGTGCCGATGCCGGTCGGTGCGCCGCCGACGATGCGTTCGAGGTGGGACCACATGGCCCGCAGCCTGGGGTAGGTGTATTCAAGCTGGGCGTATTCGACCTGAAGTTTCGCTTCGATCGTCTGGGCCCGAGCCGCGAAGATGTCGAGGATCAGCTCGCTGCGATCGAGCACCTTGCAATTGCAGACCTCTTCGATGTTGCTGATCTGCGAAGGCGAAAGATCGTTTTCAAACACGACGACCTGGGCCTTGTGAGCCTTGACCCTCTGCGCCAGTTCCTCGACCTTGCCTGAGCCGATGAACGTGGCGGCTTCGACGTGCGAGCGGTGCTGGATCAGCTCATCGACGACGATCGCCCCGGCGGTGTCGGCCAGCGATCGCAGCTCGCCCAGGGGATCGTGCGGATCGACTTCCATATTGGGCAGCAGGCAGGCCGCGAGAATCGCCTTCTCGCGGGTGATGTTGAGATGGCTGCGTATCTGATCTTCCAAGTGGGAATCCTTGTGTGCGAAACGGTCATGATAGGCGGGCGAAGTGGTGATGCCTAATGGTCTGCGATTCTCTGTTGCCTCTGTTGAAGTCTCGATTAACGACCGATATACTGTTCATAGAGCAGGCGTGCGCGGGAGTTACTTCAGGTCGTCGCAATCGACGGCAGCCCTTACGGGTGGGATCCTGAAGCCCGGAGCCTGCTCTGTTTATTGGTATCTTTCAGTAATCCACGAAAGCTCCGCTTTCTTTTCAATCAGTTCGTCTGCTTCGCGAGGCCAGAGTTTCAGACCATTTCCAAGCCAGCGACCTTTGTGGTGATAGACCACTGGTTTGAGCATGATGGCATATCGGGGTTCGTTGAACCCTTGCGGATTCACCTGCACTCCGTAATAAAATGCAGAGGCGACGGCGTCGGCAATCTGAAGCCCCATCAGCGATTCGTGATTCACCGCTCGCACAGCATCAGGATTGATGATGCCCCAGTCGATTCTGACATCGCCGACATCGCTCTTCTTCTGAAGTGATGTGAAATAGTCCTTCATCTCCGGATATGAAGTACCTGCTCGGTTTGAGAACACGACTTCCGCAGTGCCATCTCCTTCCCCCTTTCGGTGGTAATCCCGACAGCACCAAGACACGCGCTCCAATAGATAACGAGCCGCGTAGTGATACAAAACACTCTTGCGCTGAAAGGTCTCAGGCTCTTTGAGCGAAGGCTTGTGGACAGCCACCGTCAGGACGCGGACTTTCGCTTTGGCGATCAGGTCAATGTAGGGAAGGCGGTGCTCGTGCTTCATGTTGCGGAAATGAAGCGGCTTTCGTTGCCAGTTCAACAATGTCCGTAATTCGTCGACCAGTTTCACGGTCTCAAGGTCCGTTGTCTTGCGTGTAACGGCCGCAGCCAGAACGAACCAACGTGAACTACCCGTGCGATTAGGGGCAAAGACAAAACCTTCATCGCCCGACTCGTCGATGTACACCACATAGCTAGCGGCCATCGGTGTTCCTTGAACTTGGACATTCCTCGAACAAGACGCGAACAATGTAAGCCGCCCCCTTCACTCCTTTTCCAGAACCTTCGGCTGGGCCTTTTCCCATTCCTCCTTCGATACGGTTTTCACTTCCTGGAGGAAGATGAAGGAGCCGCGTTTGTTGCCGACGATGACATCGGGGTGGCCGTCGCCGTTGATGTCGGCGGCGGTGATCTGGGTGCCCACGCCGGAGGCGTCGTCGATGAGGTGGGGGATGAAATCGACTTCACCGGGTTTGCCGGAGCGGACGGTTTTGAACCAGTAGAGGACGGCCGGCGCGTTGGGTTCGGGGTCGCCACTGGGTCCGTGGGCCCACCAGCGTTTGCCGGTGACGA
Source organism: uncultured Phycisphaeraceae bacterium (assembly GCA_964649195.1). Classification (GTDB taxonomy): domain Bacteria; phylum Planctomycetota; class Phycisphaerae; order Phycisphaerales; family Phycisphaeraceae; genus JTS-RE9. The sequence continues at coordinate 53,750 of CAZYPK010000009.1, read as the reverse complement.
TATCCTTGACGCCGTCGCCGTCCATGTCGATGAGGTCGATGGCGTGGGGCTGTGAGAACTTGACGCCGTACTTGTTTTCTTCGGGTTTGGATCCGACGAAGCGGTGTTGCTTGAAGGTGATTTCGCCCTGGTCATTTTTGCCGGTGTTTTCGAACCATGCCAGGCCGTAGCCGTGGGCCTGGAGGGAGGTGATGACATCGTTGTCGCCGTCGCCATCGACATCGTAGGCATACATCTGGGCGCCGCCCTGTCCGAAGTTGACGGGGTGGAATTTCCATCCTTCCTCGACGTGTTTTTCGGGTTGTTCCCACCAGCCTCGCGCTTCGAGGAGGTCGTTTCTGCCGTCGCCGTTGACATCGCCGAAGCCCAGGCCGTGGGTGAACCGTTGCCAGCCGCCCTTCTTGGAGGCCTTGTTGAATTTCCAATGCTTGGTGACGTCATCGGAAGGCGAGGCCCAGCCGAGGAAGCCGCCGGTGTGGAAGATCAGTTCATCCTTGCCATCGCCGTTGAGATCGCCCCAGCGCGGGGACTCGTTGTCGGTGACGGGGTGGATGACATGCCGCTTCCAATGACCTTCCCTGTTCTGCGGGTTTTCAAACCACCAGGTGTTGGCGCCGGGGAAGCCGATGACGATGACATCGGTCCAGCCGTCGGCATTGACATCGGCGGCATAGGTGAGGAAGTTGTCGGAATAACCCTTGGCTCCGTCGTATTCCTTGACGGGGTAGATTTCATGTTTCTTCTCGTAGGCCGGTCCCTCGTACCAGTAAGGGCCGGAGACGACATCGATCTTGCCATCCTTGTTGAAGTCGCCGTGGTAGGCGCCTTCGGAATAGAACTTTTCGGTGAGGGTGATTTTTTTGAAGGTGCGGAGCTTGTATTCCTCGGCGGCGGCAGGGGCTGTCAGGAATGAAGCCAGAAGAACGCAGGCGAGACGGGCGGTGGAACCGTGCATGTTGAAGACTCCAGAGGTAGCGGCACAGGTTGATTGCGTGGACAAGGCAGGCGGTTTCAGCGGCGGCGGCGTTCGGAAATAGATGGCGATGAAGCCGATGTTGAATAAGTGTAGCGAAGGGCGACGATGCGGCGGCGGAAAAAGCGGGGGGCATGACATTCGGCGCGGGTATCTTTTCAGAGCCGGGTTCATGTGAACCCGGTCGGCGATGCGACGCGCAAGCGAGCATCGACTTTTTTGGCAACGATATCCCGAACATCATCACGGCAATCGCATGTCGCCTTGGGCGGGAGGGCGAGGCTACATGCGATTGCCCTGTCGGCCTTGCGTCCTTTCTTGACGCGGCATGGCTATCATTGGTAAGTTGTCGTTCCCTGCCGGAGTTTGGAGGAGTCTGGGAGCAAGCCATCGTCAGATTTGAGGGGAGGGTCCGGGGTGTTCGTTTCCGAGGTGTTTGCTTTCGGGTGTTTGTTTCCGGGGGTTTTGCTTCCGGGGGTGGGCGAATGATTCACGCAACGCCGGTTTTTCCACGAGGTTCGGATGGCATTGACGCGCCGCAAACTGGGTGAGATCCTCCAGAAATGGGGGCTGGTCAACGAACAGCAACTGAGCGAAGCTCTCAAGATCGCCCAGGGGCAGCGCAAGCGCGTGGGCGAGACGCTGGTCGAACTGGGGCATGTCAGCGAGACCGACATCGCCAAGGCGCTGGGCCAGCAGTTCAACATGGAATACATCGATCTCGATCGCCCCGATGCGATCAGCAAGGAGAATCTCAAGCTGCTGCCCTCCGAGGTGATCAAGAAGTATCTGGTGCTTCCCATCTCGCAGGTCAACGGCACGCTCAAGGTGCTGATCCACGATCCGATGGACCTGGATGTGCTCGACGATCTGACGTTCCGCATGAACTGCAAGATCGAAACCGCCCTGGGCGCCAAGGGGAAGATCAAGGAATACATCGATCAATACATGGGGGGCACGCGGTCGGCCATCGACCAGGTCACCAAGGACCTTTCGGTGGACAAGGGCACCTCGCTGGACATCCAGGGCCTTTCGATCGACAGCGGCATGTCCGTCGATACCGAAGGCGGCGACGCCAAGGCGGCGCAGGACGCCCAGCAGGCCCCGATCATCAAGCTGGTCAACCACATCATCGCGGAAGCGGTGATCGCCAGCGCCAGCGATATTCACATCGAGCCGTTCGCCGACCGCGTGCGACTGCGCTATCGCATCGATGGCGTCTGCATTGAAAAGGATCGCATTCCCAAGGCGACGCAGGGCGCCGTCATCGCCCGCATGAAGATCATGTCGGGCATGAAGATTCAGGAAAAACGCATTCCCCAGGATGGCCGCATCAAGCTCATCGTCAACGGCGAAGTCGTCGATTTCCGCGTCAGCGCCTGCCCGGCCTACCACGGCGAATCGATCGTGCTTCGTATCCTGCGACCCGAATCCGCCCGCATCGGCCTGGCGAATCTGGGCATGAGGCCCGACACGCTCCAGATCTTCGAAGCCATCATCAAACGGCCCAACGGCATCTTCCTCGTCACCGGACCCACCGGCTCGGGCAAAACCACCACGCTCTACACCGCCCTGGATGTCCTCAACCGGCCTGACCGAAAAATCATCACCGCCGAGGACCCCGTCGAATACAACTTCAAAGGCATCAACCAGTGCCAGGTCAACGATTCCATCGGCCTGACCTTCCCGAAAATTCTCCGCGCCATGCTGCGTCAGGCGCCCAACATCGTGCTCGTCGGCGAAATCCGCGACAAGGAGGTCGGCGAAGTCGCCATTCAGGCGGCCCTCACCGGTCACCTGGTGTTCTCCACGCTGCACACCAATGATTCACCCTCGGCCCTGACCCGTCTGATCGACATGGGCATCAAGCCGTTCCTCGTGGCCAGCTCGATTCAGGCGGTGCTTGGGCAGCGTCTGGTGCGAATCCTCTGCCCCAAGTGCAAGGAGCCTGATGATTCTCCGGACCCCAAGCTGCTGAAGATTCTGGGCATGACCCCGCGCGATCTCGAAGGCAAAACCCTGATGCGGGCCGTCGGCTGCCAGGCCTGCGGCGGCAAGGGGTTCCGCGGCCGTCGCGGCATCTACGAGCTGATGGTCATGAACGCGGAGCTGCGCGACCTGGCCTTCAAGCGGGCGCCTGTCAACCAGATTCGCACCGCGGCCATCGGATCGGGCATGCGCAACCTGCTGGGCGACGGCAAGCTGAAAATCCTCGACGGCTTCACCACACCCGATGAAATCTCCCGCATCGCGCAGGTCGAAGGCGTGGTCGATGTGGACAGCATCGAATAGCAAAAACAGAAAAGTTTTTCGCTTTTGCTTTTTTGCCTTTGCCTTCGGAGTTACTTCATGTCCCAAGTTCACATCGATCGTCTGCTGGACACCGTGATCAAGCAAAAGGGCAGCGACCTGCACCTGGTCGTGGGCCGGCCGCCGACCATCCGCATGCGCGGCCGCCTGGTGCCTTTGAAGACGAAGGTGCTCGAGCCCGCCGACACGATCGCGCTCATGAAGTCGATCGCCCCGGAACGATCCCAGACCGAACTTCAGGAAGAAGGCGGCTCCGACTTCGGCTTCGCCTACGGTGATCAGGCCCGCTTCCGCGTGGCCATCTTCAAGCAGAAGGGCAACGTCTCGCTGGTGCTTCGCCAGATTCCCAGCACGCTGCTCACGTTCGAGCAGATCGGCCTGCCCCCGCAGGTCACGGACCTCTGTCGCCGTCCGCGCGGGCTGATCCTCGTCACCGGCCCGACCGGTTCGGGCAAGACGACCACGCTCGCCTCGATGGTGGCGTTCATCAACCAGACGATGGACAAGCACATCATCACCGTCGAGGACCCCATCGAGTATTACTTCAACCACGATGTGAGCATCGTGAACCAGCGCGAGGTGGGCAACGATGTGCCCAGCTTCGCCGAGGCCCTTCGCCGCGCCTTGCGCATGGACCCGGATGTGGTCATGGTCGGTGAGATGCGCGACCTGGAGACGATCGAAGCCGCCGTGCGCGCCGCCGAGACGGGCCACCTCGTCTTCGGCACGCTGCACACCACCGGCGCCGCGGGCACCATCAACCGCATCATCGACGCCTTCCCCGTCGCCCAGCAGAACCAGATCCGCGTGCAGCTTTCCACCGGCCTGGCGGCGGTGCTCTCGCAGCAACTGATGCCCCGCATCGACCAGAAGGGCATGGTCGCCGCCTACGAGTTCCTCGTCATCACCCCCGCCATCGCCAACCTCATCCGCGAGGCCAAAACCTTCCGCATCGACTCCGCCATCCAGACCGGCAAAAAGTTCGGCATGCAGCTCCTCGATGACCACCTGTGGGAAATGTACTCCAAGGGAATCATCTCTCCCGAAGAAGCCGTGGACAAGGCCAAGGACCCGACCGAAATGGCCATCAAAATCAAACAGGCCGGCGGCCACTTCGAGCGCGACGAATACGAACATACGATCACCGCTTCGGATTGATCGGCAACGGATGATGAACCTGAGCTTCGTTTAAGAACAGGGAATCCCGAACAACCTCGCATCCAGGCCGCTTGCGGCGTAGCAATCCCCGGCTCACGGCACATCGGGGGGCATTCAGAGTCCCCACGAGTCAGGTCAATCTCAACGCTCAAGTTTTTATAAGGAAATAAGGAAGCAAGGAAGCAAGGAAAGGAGGAACAGACATCGTGAAGCGGCATCAGTCGCGTTCCTCGTTCATTCCTCATTTCCTTCCTTCCCACCTTCCTTATAAAATCATTCCGAGTACGTCCCCCGGAACCTGCCCCGCACGCGGCCCCGGAACTCGCCACTGAGCGGCAGGGTGTTCGCCAACAAAGAACGCTTCCTCGATGTCCACGCTCCAAAAGCAAATCGAACAGACATTGCTTCCCGGGATGCGCGTCCCTGATCCACTTGCCCTGCTGTTCGCATGGATCGAAGACAAAGGCTGTTCCATCGACCGTGACGATCAACGCATCGGCTTCCTGTACCCGTTGGAGAAACTCAAGGCGGAATGGACCGAAACGGAGCGACCGGGAGGTACGCACATCGAATTTTTCGCGGAAGGCAATGTCAACATGAAATACTGGTTCGGCCACGAAAGACCTCAAGTGCTGAATCGGTTGTGCGTCTTTGCAAAGACAGGGGGCGATGGCTCTATGGCGGCTTTTTGGATCGACGATCGCGGCAAGCAGCGAATTGTCCACCTTGGGTCTGGTTCGGGTTCGATTCTCTGTTGCGTGCTGGCGGACGATCCGGTCGATTTTCTCCGTCTCTTGGCGATAGGATACGATGAGATTTGTTGGAACTCTGAATTCACGCAGCCGCCCAACGCGGGAGGCGGATTGTTCGTGCATCCGAATGTCGAGTATCAGAACTGGGTGAAGCAGACTTTTTCGGTTGGCATTCCAAAGACTGCCTCTGAGATTGTGAAGCATCCGTCCGAGATGGGTGATGCCGAATCGCTGGACGATTTCTGTCGCTGGGCAGGGAAAAACAACGGATAGCGATTGTTGGTGAACCAGGTGCCGCACCCGATGGCGGCCGCATCACGGTTTCTCGGAATATCCTGTCTCACCAGCCGCCGTCGCGGGTGAGCTTTGGCATTGGATCGCAGAAGCGTAGGTGTTGATGAATGAACTTGCGTGGCTCGTCGGATGTCGGTTTCAATCACTCACCCGGCGCGAGTACGATTGGGTTGTCGCCTTCGATGAGGATGCAAGCCTCGTCATCGCCTGCCTGTGGCGGCTGGTGGAAGCCGGTCGCATTCGATCCACCAGCGAGGACGACGGCCAGCAGTTTGGGTTGCCGGCGCCCGTGGACGCAGCCCGCGAAATCAATGGCCGACTTCTCGGCGCGGCGGTTGAAGCGGTGGAACTGCGAAAAGGACTCCTCGACCTCGAACTTCGATTCAGCACGGGGCACTTGCTTCAGGTTATTCCCGATTCATCCGGGTATGAGGCGTGGAATGTGTGCAATGGGAACAGACAGTTCATTGCCGTGGGTGGAGGTGAGTTGACGGTCTTCGGCGGTTAGGAGTGCCCCTTCGGAAGGGGAGCGCGTGCGCATCGAGCGGGTGAAGGTTGGCAAACAAAAAACATTCGGTCAACTGTTCGGCGACCTGGCGGTTGATTGCCCCGATCTGGCGGCCGACCTGGCGGCCCGGCATGACCATTACCGCCTGGGAAAACCGAAGTGGTGACCGTTTTTTCGAGCCGCTACGTTTCTTGCGCATCCTCCGGAACTCGCCACTGGCGGCAGGATTAGGGAGTGCCTTCCCGATGAGTAACCGAACATGGGTCTGCCTGCGCTGTCGGAAGTCCTGCAGGAAGGACCAGTCGGTGCAATCGGTCGCCTGCCCCAGGTGCAAAGATCCGTGCGAGTATGTGGAGTGGAAGATTCGGGTGCCTTCGCCGAAGCGTTTGAAAGCATGGAATCGGTTTTGGCGAACCTATCTGGCGGAGAGGGCGCTTCAGGCGGAGTTCTGGCGCAATCCTTCGATGGGGAACCGGTTGAAGTTGAAGCTTCTGAATCGTGTGCTTCATCGCGCCCCACCCGCCGTAACCCGCAGCCGCAGTGGATGAACCCGCGCGCGTTGAATGTTGTCATCGGGCTTCGTGCGTTCCCCGTTGGGTGGCTGGGGCTGAGTCCGTGAAGCCCCGGCCCAGATGCACGAAGCAAGGTGGCGCAACTGAAAGTCGATGGTCGCCGGGCCGGGGCTTCGCAGAGCCTCAGCCCCAGCCACCCAAAAGTTCTCAGGCTCCGGGCAGGTGAGCTTGATCGTTCGGCGGTTGGCGGTCTTCGACGGCCAGGAGTGCCGCCGCCAACCCACGGTTGAAGCTGACCGGGCCGGTGGAACAGTTTCAAATTGCAGGAACAGGGGTAAGGCGCCTATCATGACAAGGCAAGGCATTGCGGGCGGATGCCGGTCATCGGTCAAGAGGTGTGTCATGGAACTGGAAGGTGTGGTTCATAACGGGGTCATCGTGCCCGATGATGCGCAGGCGCTTTCGGAAGGGGATCGCGTGCGCATCGAACGGGTGAAGGTTGGCAAACCAAAAACATTTGGCCAGCTATTCGGCGACATGGCGGTTGACTGCGCCGATTTGCCGGCCGACCTGGCGGCCCAGCATGACCATTACCGCCTGGGGAAACCGAAGCGATGACCGTTTTCATGGATACCTACGGCTTGATCGCCTGGATCAACACGAGAGATGCCGCGCACCGGCGTGTGAAAGCATATCTGGATTCCTACTCCGGCAGCATTGTGACAACGGAATGGGTCTTGCTGGAGTTCGCCGATGCCTTCTCGGCGTCGAGCACCAAGCCGTTTGCAACCGAGGCGATCAAACGCATTCATCGCGTGCCCATGTTTCTGGTCGTCGGGTTTGATCCGGCTGTTCACCAGGCCGGCTTCGACCTTTACGAGTCCCGGTCGGACAAGGACTGGTCGCTGACCGACTGCATCTCGTTTGCGGTGATGACGCAGCGCGGGTTGTCGGAAGCGTTGACGGCGGATCACCATTTCGAGCAGGCCGGTTTTCGGGCCGTGTTCAAGTAGCATGGCGAGAAGCCGCATGGTGAGTTTGGCTCGGCAGGGCAGGCGGCGGCTCACCAAGCGTTGCGCTTGATCGGGCCGGCCACGACGGTTTTTCGAGATGCCACGTTCCTTGCGCATTCCCCGAACTCGCCACTGAGCGGCAGGTTGTCAGGCGACTTTCGATGTTTCCTACTGAGATACCAAACGAAAGCCTTCGCGTCGATCAAATCCCGGACGGCGACGCTCCGTTCGACGCCGTCGAGCAATTTGGTTATACGTTCAACGGATTTGACCGGCTTGGTTCATTTGAGGCATGTGCGGCAATTGCGAACGAGCCGCGGCATGGGACTCTCACAGAATTGCGGGTCTGTCTGTTCTTCGAGCAGCGAAGATGGCATCATTATGGTGACGTTCCAGATGCAGAGGCACAGACTTATCAACGTCAATTGGTGGAGAAGATTCGAACCCAAGTCGAGCGTGGCGAGCGAGAATAGTCGCTTAACCACAGTGGACAAGCAGCGCGTGCGTTGAATGTCGTCATCGGGCCTCGTGCATTCCCGAAACCTGCCCCGCACGAGGCCCCGAACTCGCCACTGAGCGGCAGGTTGTCAGGTGGTCCGGACATTTGCCGCTCGACACACACAAGCAGTGGCTGCGCCGTCTGATGCTTCCCAGCATCGCGCTCACCGTTTTTGTCGTCTTGTGGAGCGGCATCGTGGGCGTCGTCATCCACCGCATGCTCGGCGTCAGCATCGGTTCCGTGAACGGACGCCAGGCGACTTTCACCGATGAGATGCTGATTCATGGCCTCGGGGGTGCATTTCCCGCCACCATTCTCAACTGCCTGCTCCTGTTCGCTCTGTTCGTCAGGCGGATCGCATACAGATGGTGGATCGTGGCGGCTTTCCTGATCCTTCCGGGCACACCCATTGCCCTGTACAGCGGCTGGCGGATCGCTGATCATCTATGGGGCCTGAATCAAGGCGGCACTGCCTGGGAAGCCTTTGCTCCTCAGATGATCGGCCTCGCTCTTGCATGGATAGTGTACGTTCCGATCGCGATTTGGCTTTCTCGATATCGATTCGTCATTGTCAAGCGCGACGATTCGCGCAAGTCGCCCTGCCCTCGGTGTGGTTACGACCTTTATGGCTCTGCCGGTGCTTGTCCAGAGTGTGGGTGGCAACTGCCGGCCGCTTTTTCTGCCAACGGGCCACCCAACCGGCAATTGACCGACAAACGCCTACGATGGAGAATAGTGGCCTGAGTCTCGGATAAGAACGGTGATCGGGGGCGATATGGTTTGATCCGGGGCGATATGGTTTGATCCGGGGATAAGCGTGAGCCGCGACGTGACGTCGCGGACGTGAGCGATAAGAATGGTGTGACCATCGCGCAGCGGATCACGGGATGCCAAAACGAACCGGACACCGATCGAGGCTGAAAGAAAAAGGTGCGTTCGGATACGCCTTTAGGCTGGGTACGTCCGCGACTCGTTGAGTCGCGGCTCACGCTTATGCCGAACTCAACCTGGCTCCATCATTCAGTACGTGTGCCTATCTTTTCAGCAGATGGCCCCTATGATTCGCCAGAATTTGATCCGAAAACCATGTGTCTAATTTGATATTTGCCTGTTTTACCCATTGAAGTCTCCGATACTCCCTATTAAGATCAAGCCGTACCGCCTTTTTCCCGCCTTCCATGCGATTCTTCGCTTTCCCTGAAATCATTCGATCTTCATTCCAGTTTCGTTAATTCCTGAAGAATCAAGCTCATTTGTTTAGACAGTTGGTTTAGGTTCAAAGCTTTGCGTGGTTTTTTTGAATGGGATTTCTGGATAACCTCTGATGTACCGTCAATCAGGGATTGCTGCGCCGCAAGCGGCTTGGGTGTGAGGGTCTTTGTTCGGGGCAGGGAACGGTTGACATGGCAGAAAACAAAAAGAAACCTGATGGTGGCGAGCCTAGGCCTGACATCTCCGAGCTCAAGGGCCGGAAGATCGGGCGGGTGCTCACCAAGCTGGGCAAGGTCACGCGGGAGCAGGTTCAGGAAGCTTTGGACTTGCAGGCTCAGCAGAAGCGGGTGCCTTTGGGGCAGTTGCTGATTGAACTGGGCTATGTGACGCCGGAGGACATCAGCGCGGCACTGGCGGCGCAGGCGGGGATGGCGTCGGCCAATCTGGATGAAATGAAGATCCCGGCGGACATCATCAAGATTCTTCCCGCCGAGATGGCGCAGGCTTATCAGGTGATGCCGGTCGGGTTCGACAAGGAGACCAACACGCTGACGGTGGCCCTCAAGGATGCCAGCAATTTTCACGCCCTGGACAACCTTCGGTTGCTCATGGGCTTTCAGGTCAAGCCGGTCATCGCGGACGCCAAGCAGGTGGATAAGCTGCTGAAGATGCACTACGGCGGCGGAGGGGATTCGCTGACCGATCTGCTCAATGACATGGCCAACGACCACGACCTTGAGCAGCTCAAGGATCACGGCCAGTCGATCGATCTGGACACGCTTCTGGAAGCGGTGGAGGACAACAAGGTCAAGCGGCTGCTGAACCTGGTGCTGATGCAGGCGATCAAGGACAAAGCGTCGGACATTCACTTTGAGCCGTTCGAGGACGAGTTCAAGATGCGTTACCGCATCGACGGCGTGCTTTATGAGATGGTGCCGCCGCCCAAGCATCTGGCCATGCCGATCTGTTCGCGTGTGAAGGTCATGGCGAAGCTGGACATCGCCGAGCGTCGTCTGCCGCAGGACGGCCGCATCGAGTTGACGGTCAACAACAACCCGGTCGATCTTCGCGTGTCGGTGCTGCCGACGATGTTCGGCGAATCGGTCGTCATGCGTGTGCTGGACCGCGCCAACGTGTCGCTCGACTTGGAAAAGGTCGGCCTTCGCCGGGATGATCTGGAAGTCACCCGTCAGCTTATCAACAAGCCCAACGGCATCGTCATCGTCACCGGCCCCACCGGTTCGGGCAAGACCACCACGCTCTACTCGGCCCTGAACGAACTCAACGAGATCACGGAGAAAATCCTCACCGCAGAAGACCCCGTCGAATACGACATCGACGGCCTGGTGCAGGTGCAGATCAACACCGATCAGGGGCTCACCTTCGCCAAGGCGCTGCGCAGCTTCCTTCGTCAGGACCCGGACATCATCCTCGTCGGCGAGACGCGCGACCTTGAAACCGCCCAGATCGCGGTGCAGGCTTCGCTCACGGGCCACCTGGTGTTCACCACGCTGCACACGAATGACGCCCCGTCCTCGATCGCCCGTCTGGCGGACCTGGGGCTGGAGCCGTTCCTTATTACTGCGACGCTCGAAGGCATCGTCGCCCAGCGGCTGGTGCGCAAGGTCTGTCCGCGCTGCAAGGAGGCGTACCAGCCTTCGGAGGATGAGTTGTTTCAGTTGTCGCTGACGCCGGAGGATTTGCAGGGCCGGCAGATTTACCGCGGTCGCGGCTGCGATTTCTGCAACGGCTCAGGCTACAAGGGACGCATGGGCCTGTTTGAGATCATGGTGCTCGATGACGAGCTTCGTGAGTTGATCATTCAAAACGCCTCGACGCAGATTCTGCGGGCCGAGGCTCTCAAGCGCGGCATGCGGACGCTGCGCCAGTCCGGCCTGCTTGGCATCTTCGACGGCCAGACGACGATCGATGAAGTGGTCCGCGAAACACTGGCGGAAGAATAGAGAGAGCGGGTGTCGGGTTTCGGGTGTCGTCAAGTACACCCAAGGTCCGACACCCGACACCCGATACCCGACACCCGGAGTTTCCCATGCCGACTTTCACGTTTGAAGCGCTCAACGAGGCGGGCAAGCCGCAGAAGGGTTCGATCAACGCGACCAGCAGCGAAGATGCGATCGCCCGCATCCGCAGCCAGGGGCTGTTCCCCACTTCGGTGCGCGAGCAGAAGGTCAAGAAGAAGGAGGCCGACGCCGGCGGCAAGGATGCCAAGGGGGGCAAGGGCGGCGCGGCCAAGAGCGGCAGCAAGAAGGAAAAGAAGTGGACGGAAATCACCATCTCCGTCGGCGGCGTCAGTCAGAAAATCCTCACCGGCTTCACCCGCCAGTTCTCCACGCTTCAGGACGCCGGCCTGCCCATTCTCCGCTCGCTCCAGATTCTCGAACAGCAGCAGAAGCCCGGCGTGCTCAAGAACGTCCTTCAGGAAGTGCAGGAAGATGTGTCGGGCGGCTCGACGCTCTCCGATGCGATGCAGCGGCACCCCAAGGCGTTCGACAAGCTTTACACCAAGATGATCGCCGCCGGCGAGGTCGCGGGCGTGCTGGACATGATTCTCCAGCGTCTGTCGGAGTTCCTCGAAAAAGCCGCGAAGCTCAAGCGGAAAATCATCAGCGCCATGATCTACCCCTCGGTGGTCATCGGCGTGGCGTTCGTCATCGTCGCGGGCATCATGATCTTCATCGTGCCCAAGTTCACCAAAATCTTCGAGGACTTCGACACCGAACTGCCCGGCCTGACGGTCATGCTCATGACCGTCTCCAAGTTCATGGGCGGCTTCCTGCTGCCGGACAACGAAGGCATCCCCGGGGTCCTGCTCATATTCATATTGCCGTTCGTTCTCATGGGGCTTTACAAGGTCACCCGCAAAAGCAACGGCGGGCGCATGTTCGTCGATTCGCTCATGCTCAAGGCGCCGGTCTTCGGCAAGCTGATCAACAAAAGCTCCATCGCCCGCATGACCCGCACGCTGGGCACCCTGGTCCGCGCCGGCGTGCCCATCCTCGATGCGATCAACATCACCCGCGACACCACCGGCAGCGCCGTCTTCCAGAAGGCGCTTCAGGACGTGCACGACTCGGTGCGCCAGGGCGACAGCTTCGCCGAGCCGCTGCGAAGGTCCAAGGTGGTCGATTCGATCGTGGTCAACATGATCGATGTCGGCGAGGAAACCGGCGACCTCGACAAGATGCTGCTCAAGATCGCGGACAACTACGATGACGAAGTGGACACCATCGTCGCCAGCCTCGTGTCGCTGCTCGAACCGATGATGGTCGTCTCGCTGGGCACGATCGTCGGCTTCATCGTCGTCGCGCTCTTCCTCCCGCTGGTCACGCTGATCCAGTCGGTGACGTGATCCTGCACGGCCCCGAGGCACGGCCTCTTCAAGAGGCCGTGCCGGGCGCCCCCGGCTCAGACCCCGACCCAAGGTTCCTCCGTTTCGTTATTCACAAGGAACGTCCCATGCGTGAGCATCACACCACCATCCGTCCCGCGCATCAGGCCGGCTGGAGCCTCATCGAACTGATGGTCGTCGTCAGCATCATCACCATCCTGCTGGCGATCCTCATCAACACCGCCGTCGAAGGCAAAGGGCCTGAGGCGCAGACCAAGATCACCCTGCGGGCCGCGATGGCGATTGCGACGGAGTACGAGGTGACCACGACGCTCAAGATCGACCACCTCACCGGCACCGGTGCGACGCCGATCGCCCGATTCTGCGCCGCGGTCTGGAAGCTGGACCGGACCCGCACCATGCTCATGTCGCTGGGCAGGGATGCCGTGGTTTCCGTGAACGGCGCCGTCCCCACGACCATCCGCGATGGCTGGGGGCGCGACTTGAGGTACTACAGCGGCGAAGGCACCCTGGAAGCGGGCATGGTGGCCTCGAAGGATCCTTACCTCGCCTCGGCCGGCCCCGATGGCAACTGGGGCACGGTGAACGCCACCACCAACGTGCCCGACGCCGCCGCCAAGGACAACATCTACAGCTTCTCGCTGGAATGACGTTGCCGAGCAGAAGTCAGAGGTCAGAGGTCAGAAGTCAGAGGTCAGAAGTCGGAAGTCGGAAGTTTTTCTGATTGGAAACGCATCATGAAACTCAATCGAAATCAGACCCGATGCAGCGGCTTCACCCCCGGATGTCACCCCGGATGTCACCCCGGATGTTCCCCCGGCTTCACCCTCATGGAACTGATGGTGGTGGTGTCGCTGATCGTGCTGCTCCTGGGTTTTTCGGTGCCGCTGGTCTTCAAGATCGATGAGTTGAGCCGCGACCGTTCGGGCGTGAACACCTTCGGTGTGGCGGTGACGGCGGCACGGGCCTACGCGACGCGGCGGATCGCGGATCTGGACAGCGTGCCCCAGGCCGAATACAGCGGCGCTGCCGTGCTGGTGACGCCGATGAACCAGCTTCGGATCATTGGTGATTTGCAGTCGGATGATGCGGAGAAAAAGGGTGTCAGTCTGTACGGGTACGACACCCAAACCAGCCGCATGGAAGCGATTTCGATGCCGCGCGGCATCGGCGTGGTGGGCATCACGCGGGTCGGAGCGACGGCGACGCAGCTCAAGATGGTTCCGCCGCCGTTTGTGATCCGCTTCAACCGCCACGGCCAGCTCATCACCGAAACTCGGCCAACGGTCCTTGAGCGTGCCGCAGCCAGCGTGGGCGATGAGAATCGCAACGTGGTTTACATCGCCCCCGATCCCACCAAACACGACACCATGATTTTTGGCAATGTCGCCGGGGGCTCGCGCGGCAAGAGCAACTACGACTATACAGTTTGGGATCCGGACATCACCACCGCCGCCTCAGGCAAGTGGAGCTCAAGTGCAAGAGACTGGAACCTTCCTTTCAGCGCACTGGAATCAGTCATCGGCGTGATCGTCTATTCCAAGGCCGATTTCGAGGATGCGGGCGGCAAGATGGCGGTGGCCTACACGGCTCCGGCGCAGGGTTACCCGGACAACGTCAAGCCGGCCGCCGCCGACGAGGCGATCAGCAAATGGATGTTCGCCAACGGCTCGGTGCTTTTCTTCTCCCGCAACACGGGCAACATTCTCAGGACGAAGATGCCATGAACCAGAACACGCATGACAATTCGGTTCCTATGCGGCCCGCTTTCGTGGCGCGGCACGGCCTCTTGAAGAGGCCGTGCCTGACGGGGCCGTGCCTGAAGCAGCCGTGCCTGCGGCGCGGGTTCTCGCTGGTGGAGGTGCTCATTGCGATGGGCATCTTCGCGGTGGGCTTCGTGGCGGTGGCGGCGATGTTTCCTGCCGGGGCGATACTGCAGCGTGAAACGGTTTCGCAGGTCGAGGCGCAGATGGTCGCCCGCAACGCGGCGGCGATCGTTCGCAGCGGCCGGCTGACCTTGGCATCTTCCACTGGTCCTTTCAAAGACTCAGCCGATCTGCTCGAGACATCAGGAAGCATCGATCTTACTCCCTTCTCTTCTGCCAATTTCAAAAATACTGCTGCAAAAACCCGCTGGAAAATTGGCGATCGCGGTTATCCCACCGCACAGGCGAATATCACCGATCGCAAATATTTCTGGGTGCCATTTATTCGCAAATCGAAAGACAAGGCAACCAGTCCGTCGGATTGGTCGGTGGTGGTGTTCGTCATGCGGAGAGAGCCGACCCAGAATTTTGACTTCACAGGAACTCCTTATCCGGCACCCTCAGGAACCATTGCCAATCCTGATGACGGCATCAAGGTGCCCAAGGTTGTCGGTGTGACAGCCACGGTCACATCACCGAACAAGTTCAACTTCAACAACAAACTTTTCATGCAGACCACCGGGGGACAACCTGATCAGGTGCGACCCGGTGATTTCGTCGCGGACAACAACGGCATGGTTTACAACGTGCTCGATGCTGACAGCGGTGGCTGCACCATCGTGGGCGGCATCCCGCCCACCAAGTCGGGTGGCACCATCAAGCTCTGGTACGCGCCACCACCTGCGCCGGGTGCGACCAGCCCCTGTGTCCGCATCCTGCTCTTGAGCGGCATCGTGGTGGATGCGGACTCGTGAGCGAATTAAATCGGCAGTATGCGTGATTTTTCAATTGATTGCATTGGCTTCCTTTGTCTTGTGAGGTCTTGGCATGATCGTAACGCACAGAACCAACCAGGCTATCTCCCATGCGAAAGTTCGCCGGGCGTTCACGATCCTCGAGCTGATCGTGGCGATCTCGATCACGGTGATCATGCTGCTGTTGATCAACGCGCTGTTCCAGGCCACGAGCAACGGCGTGTCGATGGGCATGGCGCTGAGCGACGTGATCGGAGCGGGCCGGGCGATCGGGGATCAGATCGAGCGGGATGCAACCGAGCAGTTCAGTCCGATTGGTAATCCACCAGGTGTTCTGGTGATCATATGCGAGAAACTTGACCCTGTTCCCTATAGGTTTCGCGGTGTTGAAAAGACTCGCTCCGCACGTTCGGACCAGTTGATGTTCACACGTCGCCTTCAGGGAGCCTCGAAGTTTAACGAAGAGCCCATCACACCCATCGATAACTCAACCTACAGTTCCGCCTCGAAAACGCAGATGGCCGGAGCCGAGGCCATCCGGGTTTGGTATGGCCACGTGCTCAAGACCAATGATCTGGGTACCGCAGTCACCGGCATAGGCGCCCCTGGACGCAACCAGTACGCCAATCAGTTGGCTCTCGGAAGGCACGCACTGTTTCTTGTAGGCGGCCCCACGGCGCCGACGTTCAATCGTGCCACCGGCGCTGTCTCTGATGCAGCCGTTGCGGGAATCAGTTTAACCGGAGTTGCAAGCCCCAGGCTGTTCAATGGCTTGACCGATGTTGCCCATTTGAGGTATCAGGGAGGTGCGACAGAAGCGACTGCTGCTCCTGGGGTCTTCATCGTTGGGGAGACAGGTTCTGGAGGTATTAATCCCGGAACGTTGTGGCTTGGAGATGCCAACTACCATACAAAGGCTCTCTCCTATATGTTCACCGGCACCAACCGCCTTTGGACCAACCCCTTCCCCAAGATTGATCCAATCGCTTCTGCAACATGGGTCACCGCCGGGCAGGTCGCCCAGATGCACCCGTTGCTGATGGACAATATCAGCGATTTCATCGTCGAGTTTGCGGCGGATGCGGTGGACGATAATGATCCGGACACCATGACCACGGACGGATTCGATGGCGAACCGGATCGCGATCTGAATGGTGAAATCATCTGGTATGGCCTTGCACCGAATCCGGCGACGAACAGTCAGGGGCCGCCTGCTTCGTGGGATTTGAGAGACATACCGGGGCTTGTGAGTCCGGTGGCGTCATCATCTAACCCGGTTTCGTATGTCTTTCAGCATGGCGGCGACAACGGCAAGCTCTGGCCTTACATGATCCGCATTCGCTACCGCGTTCATGATTCACGGGCGCTGCTCGGTGGTGATCCGAGCCCTGAACCTGGCGACACGAGCAATGCGGGGCGCTGGTTCGAACAGATCATCAAAGTGAGACGCGAGTGAGTTGGCCGTCGTGGAATTGGAATCAGTGAGAAAAACGATCAACGGGTCCGAGCGGTCGGGCCATCAAACAGGCAACGGGATCCTTAGAAAGGAGTCCACGTATGAAACGCAACGCAACATCAACGACCGGTCTCAGCCATGCGTCGGCAGGAGCGGACACCTCTGTGGGAAGAGGGTGTCCGCTCTTGTCGCGCCGGAATGCAACCGGCCCGCTCACCCATCGCATGAGCCATCATCGGCCCGGCTCGGCGCTGATCCTGGTGCTGGTCTGCCTGGTGATGATGGTGCTCATCGGCACCGCGTACATCCAGGTGGCCCGCGTCGATCGCCGGGCCACGGCGCAGCTCACGGGCGTCAACAATCTCGACACGGTGCGCGACGCGGTGATCGCCTACATGGCGAAGGTGCTCAAAGAGGATATTTTTGATGATGCGGGGAAGATGTTCAACCCCGCTTCATTTGACGAGCCATACGATCACGCGTGGACGAATCGAAACGTCACCTTTCAGGTTCAGAGCCGGTTGCCCGCGACGATGGGCAATGTCATTGGAAACGCGGCAGGTGGACAGAACGATGACACGTGGCTGGCCGCGACATATACAAGTCCGGAGGTTCCCACCAATGGATTGCATTCAATATGGAATAAGTTTTCGAATCTCAATGGCATCTATCTCGTCATGCCAAAGACCCCGGGAGGGACGCTGCCCAAAGAGTGGGTGGTTGAACCGAATCAGAACTATGACAGCAGGGCAACGGATGGCGGCATCCGGTACGATGGGTATGGTGAGGTATTCGTAAATATCAGTGCCTATGGCGACAATGATAAAAATTCGTTGTATAGCAACCCCATTGGCGGTCCTGGGCAAAATTATGCAGTTGACTACAATAATCATGCATCCTGGCAGCCTGTAGGGGTGGATGCCGATGGCGACGGTCTTCTTGACTCGGCATGGACATGGGCTCCCGAAGAGGTGCATCAGATTGGTGCTCTCACTTATGTAGTCGCCTATCGCATCATTGACCTCAGTTCTCTTGCAAATATCAACATCGCGACGGCGCTGACCGGCAACGGCTCGACGAATCCGACGATAACTCAGGCTGCTCGAGGAGCTTATCCGACCGACTTGGATTTGAGCCGGCTGTTTGCCAAATCAAATAAGGGAGCAAACTGGACCACTGAATTCGGGGCGGTGATGACAACACGCGGTTTGTCAACCACGTTCCCCACGTTGCCGGGGGTCGCCAATTTCAGCGCCACGACAGGCTTGGCGACATTTGCGGGCGCTGGACATCGAGCCGCTGCCTGGAATGACACCTCGATAGGCGCGAAATTCTACGGATATCCCAACAATCGCTATGACATGGAAAGCGAGCTTGAACTTCGTGCATTCGGAGGCCTTAATACGACGATGGCCGCATCAATTGAATCGTCGATGCCAGGCTTGTTGAGGAACGGTCCGAAGGAGAATACCATTCAAAACGTCCCAGGGTTGGCGAATGGTGGGACTGATGGGGCGTACAATAGTTACATGAATGGCAGTATCCGTGGATTGAATGCCGGATACAGTCTTGGCCACGCAGAGCGTACTTATCCCGCGTTGCGACATGTTATCACCACCACCAGCGGCGCATCAGTCCTGGCTCCGCAATACACCGCAGATTGGACCCAAGGCGCCTCCAGCCTGGATCGCCTGCAATACGATCTGGTCCATCGTCATGTCGCCCCCACGTCCAACCCCACCGCCCGGGTGCAGGAAATCAAGGATCGTCTGAAGAAAATATTCAGCATCGGTGATCCCTTGTATCTGGGACTGAGCGCAGCGCAAAAAAATACAGTTGTTGACCAGATCGCCACCGAGTTCGCTGTCAACATCGTTGACTATTCCGACCCCGACAATGAGCCCACAGGATTACTCGCTGCGGACGGCAAGACCTACTATGGCTTGGAGATCATGCCGTTCCTCCGCGAGTTCTACGTTCAGGCCGCTTATGAGAGCACCATGCCCGATACGACAGCGATGCCGCCGGTCTATAAGGAACGGACGCTCGTGCCCGGTTCGGGGGCCTTCGTCATCGAGATCGGCAATCCCTTTGATAAAAATTGCAGTTTTGCCGGCGCAAGCATTCGTGTGCGCATTATCAAAGAGGGGTCCACGACCGCATTGGTGCAATACGATGTGCCCCAGACCGTCAACGAACTGCCGCCCCGCGACAATAATGAAATCGCCGAGCAACTGATTTTCTACAGTACGCCAGCCGTACCGACCGCCGATGGTTTGGGTAAAGGTGGTGATCTGCTCGCCGATCTGTCACTCAACACGGCCTATGCCGCAGCATCTCGCCGTGTCGAGATTCCGGCCAAATTGCCTGACAGCGCCTTTGATGAATCGCCGCTGACCGTGGAACTGCAGGTCGAAGTGTCGGAAGGAGTGTTTATCACCTACGACAGGCTGCGTGCGCCGGAAATGAAACTGCCCAACAAGTACACCCAGGATCATGGCGATGCGACCACACCTGAAAAAGGCCACTCGCAGATTTCTCTCATGCGTGATGGTCAGAAGAACCGCTATCTGTCGAATCGAGGTCGGGTGGTGAGAAAGTCCGATGCCGGGCTTAACACCTATGTCGGCAATGCCTCGACCGTATCCATGCTTGGCAAGGACAACAAGGGAGTGGCGGGTGACGCCAACCTCGACAAGATCCAACTGGCCCATTCCAATCACCAGATATTCAACGTGGCGGAACTTGGCTACATTTTCATGTACGGCTTCTTCCACGGCGACGAAGGTGATCTCCCTTCGCGCATCAGCGGTAAAAATGGCGATAAAGTGATCGGTACAACAACCGAAGCGACCGAGACACCAGGAAATCTCGGACGAATGTTCCTGTCCCTCAACAAAAGTGGGGCGACCGTCGATGCATCCAATCCCGCAATTATCCCCAACACGACCAAACTTCCCCATTTCAGTATGGTCATGGATCAGTTCACCACGCTCAGCCCTCGTTGGGATGGCGTTGATAACGACAACGATGGTGGATTTGACAACACCGACGCGGAGCAGTTTGTTCCAGGTCGCATGAATGTTAATACGACCCCTACCTGGTTGCTCGCCATGATGTCGCCGCTTCCCGAAACACTGGGGGATTTGGAGCAGTATTACCAGGCGATCGGAGAGTACCGCGATCGGCCCGATTCTCGACCGACAATTACAGGCATTGCCTCCGGACTGCCCGTTATTCGCAATTCAGATAAGGGGATTCGTTCCATCGGCGAGTTGCTATTGATCAGGCGTCGTATTGCCTCAACGTCTGACAATCAGAAGACCTTTCGGTACGGCGAAGATGCCGCGGTTCTGCCTGACACCGATCCCAAAAGGCACTACCCGCATGTTGATGACAACACCGCTTCGGTTTACGACGAGGAATACACGGCTCAAGAACGAATGGCTCGATTCCAATATCTGTCAAACACGTTGACCACGCGAAGCGATCGATTCTGCGCCTACGTGGTTATTCGAGGATACGGCTCTACCGCATTCCAAGCCGGGCCTGTCGAATCCTTGAGATTTTTTGTGCTGCTTGACCGATCGGGGCTGATCGATGTCGATTCAACGGTAGTGGCATATCCTCGCACTGGACAGAAGAACTGATTGTCACCCGATCTTTCGCTCGGTGGCGGCAAAGAGCGGATGCGGCGTACGTCGCATCCGCTCTTTTTGTTGTAGGTTATCGGTCAATCAGCGTGGTTGTTCAAATTCCGCCTCTCCATACCTGCTCAAGTTTATTCTCGTCGAATGCCGACGAGTAAAGAATGAAAGCATGCGACCGGTCCGCTGCCTTTCCAGATTCTCGCTGAAGTTCAAGCCCTCGAAGTCTCCTGCTTGAAAGGTCTGAGTTTGGTGCCGCATCTCACTCCCTCGATCCAAATGAACGATTTCGTTCGCCAATGGCAACACATCGGCGATGTCGTAATGCAGGCGGTTGAGAAAGTGGGGCAAAGTGGCTGGTATATCCTGGGAAAGGAAGTTGTGGATTTTGAGGAAGCGCTCGGAAAATACTGGGGACGGAAGTACGTTATCGGAGTAGCCAATGGAATGGACGCAATCGAAATCGGATTGCGGTGTTTAGGTGTAAGATCTGGTGATAAAGTGTTGACAACACCATTGACGGCATTTGCCACTTCGCTCGCAATCTTGCGCATTGGAGCGATACCGGTTTATGTCGATGTTGATTCTTGTGGCTTGATGAATCTGTCCCAGGCCAAGGACGTTTTGCAGGGGGATACTTCCATTAGAGCGGTGTTGCCGGTGCACCTCTATGGTTTTTCATTGCATCTCGGCAATTTGGACCTGCTTCAGTCCGAGGCCGGCGTGCCGGTATTGGAGGATTGTGCACAATCGATCGGAGCTCGACACGATAACCGCCTGGCAGGCAGTGTTGGGCGATGCGCTGCCACCAGTTTTTATCCAACCAAAAATCTTGGCGCAATGGGCGATGGGGGCGCCTTGATCACTGATGATCAATCGATTGAAGTGTCCGCAAGACGATTGCGAAATTATGGTCAGAGTGCGCAGTACATGCATGAGGAGGTCGGTCTAAACAGCAGGCTGGATGAGTTGCAGGCGGCGATACTTAAAGACGGGATGCTCCCACAGTTATCCCAAGGGACGCGCCGCCGCTGTGAGGTGGCAGATCGATATCTGAATGAGATTCGGAATCCCGCCATTGAACTGCTGAAGCCTCCTGCAGGTTGCATGCCGGTGTGGCACTTGTTTCCAGTCCTGACGCCCCCATCCCATCGTGATGACTTTCGTATCTACTTGCATGGCCACGGCATAGGCAGCGGAGTTCATTATCCTAAGCTACTGGTGGAGCAGCCGGCATTGGGGAAATATGGACGATTTGAAGTCGCGACCGAGCTGACAAAGGCCGGGCATCTGTCTCGCAATGTAGTGTCTTTGCCGATCCATCCTTTTTTGGCGGATTCAGAGATTGACCTGGTAATTGATGTGTGCAACAGGTGGAAACCGTGAAGTATTCGATCATCATCCCTGTGTACAAGAACGAGGTGTTCATTGACAAGCTGGTCGATAACCTCGAAGACGTTTCGGATCGTTTGAATGGAGATCTTGAAGTCATCTTTGTTGTCGATGCCAGCCCGGACCGATCCTACGATCTTTTGCAGCAACGGCTTCCGGCAGCTCGCATCCATTCTCAACTGTTGCTGTTGACCCGCAATTTCGGATCATTTTCGGCTGTCGCCGCGGGTTTCGCGGCGGCGAAAGGCGACTATTTGGCGATCATTGCCGCGGATTTGCAGGAGCCACCTGATTTAACATTGAGATTCTTTGCGGAATTGGAGAAAGGTGATTGTGATATCGTATTTGGCCAGCGCGAGTCTCGTGCAGATCCTTGGATGACACGGCTGGCGGCGCAAGTCTTTTGGGGAATGTATCGGCGCTTTATTCAACGTGACATGCCATCGGGAGGGGTTGATGTATTCTCCTGTAATCGAGCGGCTTGTGACGTATTGATGACTCTCCAGGAAGCAAATACAAGCTTGGTCGGCCTGTTGATGTGGGTGGGGTTCCGCCGTCGTTTCATTGCTTATAACCGTCTGCTTCGGGAGAGCGGAAAGAGTGCATGGACGTTTCGTCGAAAGCTCCGCTACCTGAAAGATTCGGTGTTTGCGTTTTCGGATCTCCCTCTCAGGGTGTTGGGTTACATCGGTCTGTTAGGCATGGGCGCCTCCATTGTCATAGGATCGCTTACGGTGGTCGCCAAACTTGCCGCCGGCATTGAAGTTCCCGGATATGCCACCACCGTATCGATTGTGGTTTTCTTTGGCGGGCTCAACTCATTCGGCATCAGTTTGTTGGGCGATTACCTCTGGCGAACATTCGAGAACTCGAAGCATCGTCCGAAGTTCATAGTGTTGCAGAAAACCACGTATTCCCCACCTTCCATAACAGCCGAAAGCAATCGAGTATGAACAGCCACTATAAACATCCAATGGCCTTGGTCGAGTCCGAAAGAATCGGACCGGGGACACGGATATGGGCGTTTGCGCACATATTGCCTGGCGCGTCGATCGGCGCAGACTGCAATATTTGCGATCATGTATTCATTGAAAATGAAGTCGTTGTTGGAAATCGAGTCACGGTGAAGTGTGGGGTGCAATTATGGGACGGTGTCACGCTCGAAGACGATGTCTTTGTGGGTCCCAACGTGACATTTACAAATGATCCATTTCCCCGCAGTCGTCACAGGCCTGATCAATGGTCGCCTACGCTGGTGCAGCAAGGGGCCTCCATTGGCGCCAACGCGACGATATTGCCCGGATTGGTTGTGGGTCGGAACTCCATGATCGGGGCGGGGGCGGTCGTCACGCGCAGTGTGCCGGCTTATGCCGTAGTGGTGGGTAATCCAGCGGTGATCAAGAGCTATGTGAATGCGCCTGCGATCATTGTAAATCCCGAAAAAACATCAAATGAGGATTTGCCCGTTTGTTCTCGAGTTCCAGAAGTGCGTGCATATCGGTTGCCGGTTATTACCGATTTGCGGGGCAGCATCTCCGTCGGCGAGTTAGGCAAAAATCTTCCCTTTCCACCCAAACGATACTTTACGGTGTTTGATGTGCCGACTCGGGAGGTGCGTGGGGAGCACGCGCATCGCACTTGCCACCAGTTTCTCGTATGTGTGTGTGGTCAGATCAATTTAGTTGTCGATAATGGCCGATGCCGCGAGGAGTTGGTACTTGACTCGCCAAGTGTGGGTGTTCACATTCCTCCCATGGTCTGGGCGGTGCAGTATCGTTATTCGCCTGAGGCGGTGTTGCTGGTGTTGGCTTCTGAGACTTATGACGCAACGGACTACATTCGCGACTATGAAGAGTTCCAACGGGCGTGCCGGCAGTGACCCTGTGCCCTGATATGCAGTTGCATGCACAGGATTTGACAATGCCCTTCCCTGTGCCGACCAGACTCAATCGCCGATCTTCTCGATCCGCACGGCATCGGCGATGACGTAGCCGTTGGCGGCGTTGGTGAGCCGGACGATCAGGCTGCCATTGACGATCTGGACGGTGGCCAGGTCCTCCCAGTGGGCTCCGTTTTCGGAAAGATCGTCGGGGGTCAGTTTCTGGTTGATGGCGACCGAGGCCAGCAGTGTTCCGTCGTTTGACACGGTGTATGGGGCGTTGGATGCCCGATTGGCATGGGTTGACCAGGTGGCGGAGACGCGGTAGATGCCGGGGGCCAGGTTGGAGAAGGTCCAGGCGGCGACGCTGCCGCCGTTGCCGGCGCCGGCGTAGTGGTTGGTTCCGTTGAGTCCTTCCCCGGCCTGATGGGTCCACGGGCCGGTCGTGGAGAAGCCGGCCTGGCCGTTGTCGATGATCTGCGATTGCGGGGGAACGACCACCGAGGCGGACAGGTTGATGTTGTAAGGATTTTCATCGGCATCGTTGTTGTCCAATGACAGGATGCCGCCGTAACTGGCAGGGGTGGAGGTATCGACCCCCACGATGAAGGTGGTGGACTGTCCCGGCGTCACGGTCGTCGCCGGGCTTGAGACGAGGACAAATCCTGTCGGCAGGGCAATCGATCCCAGCGTCAGGTTCTGCGTGCCCAGGTTGTGAACCGTCACGGTCTTGTTGTGGGTGGACCCCGCCGCCACCGATCCGAAATCCAAGGCGCCCGCCCCATCGGCGATGGCGGTCCCATCCACGCGAAGTTCGATCTCGGGTCCCTCTGGAATGTCGCCGATCTTCTCGATCCGCACGGCATCGGCGATGACGTAGCCGTTGGCGGCGTTGGTGAGCCGGACGATCAGGCTGCCATTGACGATCTGGACGGTGGCCAGGTCCTCCCAGTGGGCTCCGTTTTCGGAAAGATCGTCGGGGGTCAGTTTCTGGTTGATGGCGACCGAGGCCAGCAGTGTTCCGTCGTTTGACACGGTGTATGGGGCGTTGGATGCCCGATTGGCATGGGTTGACCAGGTGGCGGAGACGCGGTAGATGCCGGGGGCCAGGTTGGAGAAGGTCCAGGCGGCGACGCTGCCGCCGTTGCCGGCGCCGGCGTAGTGGTTGGTTCCGTTGAGTCCTTCCCCGGCCTGATGGGTCCACGGGCCGGTCGTGGAGAAGCCGGCCTGCCCGTTGTCGATGATCTGAACCACGGATTGTGGTGCCATCCAAATCCCAAAATCCACCTCCCCGACCGCCTGTCCTTCGGCGATGACCACCGTATGTTGTCTGCTCTCCGCCGACGACAGCACGAACAACCCCCCATCCATATCGGACGCGAGGATGCGATCCTCCCCCAGCATGGCGAAGACGCCCCAGTTGCCTTGGTAGCCGCCACCGGTGCCGGGGTAGGTGTCGTAGCCGCCCAGGTGAATCGGCGTGGTCGGGTTGGAGATGTCGAAGACCTGCACGCCTGCCTGGTACCAGGCGACGTAGAGCTTGTCGCCGACGATCATCGGCTGGTGGGCGGTGTGGGCGCTGAGGCCATAGGTGGCGGCATCGATGGTGGCCAGCAGCGTCACGTTGGCGGGGTCTTCGATGTTCCAGAGCTTCACATCGCCGCCGGCGGTTTCACGGGCGACGGCCAGAACGGTGCCGGCGTCGTTGGCCCAGGAGGTGTGGGCGGAGGAGCCGGTGACGAACGTGCCCAGATGGGTCACGGCGTTGGCGATGTCGGAAACATCGAAGATGTCCGCGTGGCCGGTGCCATCGATTACGGCGGTGTAAAGTCTGCCGTTTTTGACGGTGATTTCGTGTACGGGTCCGCCGGTGGGTGAGGAGAACTCGCGGACGAAGACCGGGTTGGCCGGGTCGCTGACATCAAAGACCTTGATGACCGCATTTCGGCTGGTGACTTCGTACAGGTGGTCGCCATCGACATAGAGCGTATGCACCTGGTTGTGGCCGCCGATGGCGGAGCCGATGTGCGAGAGGGTGACGGGGTGGTGGGGATCGGAGAGATCGACGATATAGACGCCGCCGCCGTTGTCGCTGCCGAAGTAGCCGATGCCGTTGGTCACCTGCACATCGGCGAACTGGAGACCGCCGACGGGAGCGACCCACTTGGCGGCCAGGTGAACATTGTCAAGGTCGGCGATATGCACGATATCCACGGTGCTGTCGCTGGAGTAGTGGCCGAGGTAGGCGAAGTCGCCCTCGCCCCAGACATCGGCCCAGTATTGCCCGGAGCCGCCGGGGCCTTTTCCGCCGCCGCCGTCATCTTCGTGGGCGGATGAGATGAGGTGTTCGTGCGGCTGGGTATCGTCCCAATGGGCGACGAGTTCGAGGTAGCCGCCGCCGCCGATGCCGGGGTAGGTCTGGGTCGCGCCATCGGGAATGATCTGGGCGACGTGGTAGGCGCCGGCGGTCAGGTTGGTGAAGGAGTAACTTCCCTCGACGGAGGTGAAGGTGAGGCGTTCGCCGGCATCGCGGATGCCGTTTTGATTGTGGTCGAGGAAGACGATCCAGTCCTCAAGGCCGGGCTCGCCGGCATCGCGGATGCCGTCCTGGTTCAGATCGTTCCAGACGATGCCGCTGATGCTGCCGGTGCCTTCGCTGTTGCCTGAGTTAAGGATGGCCAGCCCCAGCGAATGGACATCGACACGGGTGAACGGCAGGCCGGTGTTGACGACGTTGTCGTTTTCATCATCGCCGTCGATGATGGTCACGCCGGTGGATTGGAGCAGCGCACTGAACTCGGCGACTGAAAGCCTTCGCCCCAATTCCTGCACGGCCAGTTGCTGCGCGAGAACCGCAACGCCGGAGATATGAGGCGAAGCCTGGCTCGTTCCGTGCATGGCGATGACGCCGCCGTTGCGGTCGGCGCCGGTGATCGGCGAGCCGGGTGCGAAGGTGACGGTCAGGTTCTCATCGCGCTGGGAGAAGGGGGTGATGACATCAGGCCCCGTCGTGAATGCCGTCGCGCCTCCGCTGAAGCCGACGCCGTCGATGTTGCTGTCGAACACGGCACTGACGGCGATGACGTTGGGATCCGCCGCGGGATAGGAAACACCCTGGGCGCTGGCGAACTGATAAAAATCATTGCCTGCCGCGGCCACGACGATCACATCCATCGCCGCCAGTGCCGCCAGTTCATCCCCGATGCCGTACTGTGACACCGCGCTGGAATAATTGCCCTCATCGCCCAGCGACATGTTGACGCTGGCGATGTTGTACGCGGCGGCATTGGCGACGACCCATTGCAAAGCCTGCTCGACATAACCGAACGTGCCGCCGCCGGAGTTCTTGAAAACCTTGAGGGCGATGATGTCGGCGCCGGGAGCGATGCCGGTGTAGAGGGCATCGGACGAGGCGACGATGCTGGCGACATTGGAGCCGTGATTGTTGTTGTCACTGGCGTTGTTGTCGCCGTCGGCAAAGTCCCAGTGGAACACGATGCGGTCCGCGACGCCGTTGCCGTCGGCATCAGGGCCGAAGAAGGGATGATTGAGATCGATGCCGGTGTCGATGATGACGGTGGAGAACCCGCTGCCATTGATGCCTGCAAAGAGGGAGTCCCCACGGAAGGTGGGGAGATTGATCAGCGGACCGGAGGTGTTGGTCAGCGGCTGGATCGTCTCCTCCCCGTCCAGGAGAAGGGATTGCGAAGGCAGGCTGATCGCGGCCTCGGACCGGGTGGTGGTAAGCCCCGCCAGCAGTTCGTCCGTGGCCATCACCGCGGACAAAAGCAGACGAGGCTCAAGCGCTTCCAGCCCCACCCGGCAATGCCCATGCCCGGTTTCACCGAGGCCTGCACGACGAGCTTTACGACGCAATACTTTGACGACGCTCATGGAAAGACCTCTATCGTGGTTTTCTCACCCCAGGCTCTGTCTCAAAATCCGATGCCGCCATCCAGTCGCAAGGCGTCAGCCTGCCGATGGTGGGAATCGTGGGATCATTCGGACCATCCGCCCGCTCACGCTTCGACACGGAAACACACTGAAAGGTTCTCCATTTCCCACATACCCGATGCCCAAAGCGATTGAATGGAACCCTTCCCAGGATCGCCGGTCAAATCACGAATCAAGCGGCATCCGACACCATCAGCTTTGGGATCGATTGTACCCAAACGGCCTGACTCCCACCATCAGGATGAGCGATTTTCATTGGAAATTGTTCGCGGGATGTCGGGCGGCAGGGGAATTGGGGCGCCTTCATGTGGCGTGTGAGGCAAAATCATGCCCGATCAAAGCGACAGCCTCAGCCACGCGAGCGATTCGTTGGGCATGTCGCAGGTTCCGCCCGAAATTCTCCGCCATTTGCACATTGAGGGTGAATCTGGCCGATGAAAAATGCGGATCCCCACGGGTGACGGATGATCGTGAGCGTTATGCAAAACGTTTTGGGTTGAGACTTGGGCAAGAAGAGACACCGCTTTGTTTCACGGGTTATCGGGCAAGGCGGCTGGGTGCGTCTTGGTGTACGGACAGATACACCTTCGCCCCCTCGTAATCGAGAAGCACCCAACATGCGCACCGCGATCCGTCATTTGACCTGTCCCGGCTTCCTGCAACGAATGTCGCAGCGACAGTCCTGCATCATCGTTTTTCTGATCAGTCTCTTCGTCATAGCCGTTGCCAAATGGGGGCAGTGGCGCGAACCGCCTTACTGGGACGCGGCATTCAGCGTCTTTCCGGCAGCCATTACATTGACGCAGACGGGTTTTGATTATCCTGCGCTGCTGTCGGCTCCAGGATTTACGGAAGGCGGCCCCAATGTTCACGCAAACTCTTTGCTGACATTGCTCGTCGCGGCGGTCTTGAGGATCGCACCTGATTCGGAATACTCCTTTCTCATATTACACTGGTTCCACTATGCGATCGCGGCCCTGACGGTCGCGATGTTATACTTCTGGTCACTGCCGTTGGTGGGGCGGTTCTGCGCATGTGGAGTGGCGGCCGCCACGCTGGTTTTTCCTCTTTTCCTCACGCAGGCGGGGCACATGTATTTGGAAATGCCCAGTGCCTGCGTTGCTTGTCTGGCATTGTGCAGCTTTCATGCCAGGAGGATGGTGCGTGCGTCATTCTGGGCGATGCTGGCCGTATCCATCAAGGAGCCGGGCATCATCGTCGCGGGCGCCCTGGCGACTGCCGCAATGATCCAGGAAGGTCCGGCGACGCGACGCCTTCTGAGGTCTGCATTGATCGCCGTGCCCGCTTTGCTTGTTGTCGCAGGTCAACTGCTGTTGCATTCGCAAACGGCGACAATCTCTCGTCCGACATTCCTGGAATATGCGTGTCATGCCTGGAAAAATTTCACCCTGGTTCCGGACCTGCTCGTTCTGATCCTGATGACGGCGGTGATGGTCATATTCGGCGCGGCCCATGTTGTGAGAACCCTGAGAACCGGCACGCCCCGCGAGGGGAACGAAAATGATGCGGATCGCCGTCGCGCTTTGACGCACCTTATGGTGGCGGTCTTTGCCGCATTCTATTTGACGGTTCCTTTTGTCGGAACCGTTTACCTTCTTCCCCGTTACGTCATTGTCATATTTCCACTCATGGCGGCGATCATCGCCGATGCTTCAGCGCGGATGCTTGGCCGCCGGGTGACGGCGCTGCTTCTGATGTGTTTCTGCGTGACTTCCATCATCAACGCGAACGGCCGGTTTTATCCGTTCGCTCCCGGAAACAACGGTTCCGATGCCGAACGATCAGGGGAATACGTCGGCTTGCTGGCCGCCCACCGGGACGCCATGGCCGCGGCGGAAGCGTTGCCGTCTCACGCTCCGATATTTCACGGCTTGCCGGAGCACTACTTTTCACAGCACCCGGCGATGGGTTACGTCAAGTCCCCCTTGAAGAACGCCGGCTGCATTCTGTTTGACCCCAAATACTCCAATGCCGATCTCGAAGCCTTTCCAGACCACTTTTATCTGCTATACAGCTTTGGAGCTCTTGGCGGCGACAAGCTCAACGGGCTTAAAACACAGGCGCTGGCCAATTCGGAATATTCGGTATCCATGTCGCTCTTCCGGCATGGTCATTATCAAGCTCAACTGATCGAAGTTCGGAGAACAACGAACCCCCTCCCGCAGCCGTCAAACAGTTCTCATTGAAGAGAGTGTTGACGGCTTGCCGGGTTCATTCCATCGGGCCTGCGCGGAAGCGATCTTTGGATACGGTTGTTGTGTCTCCTTAAGTATTCCAACGGAGTATGTCTGCAATGACTCAACCGTTTCAAGTGCCGGCGAGTGAGCGATCACCGTTTGCGGAACCTGTTGCGTCCATGGGCGCCCGGAGGCAACTGCTGCTTCTGCTGGTCACCGGTCTGCTCGCAACGGCGGTCACCGCGGGGGTCGGGTTAAGCGGGGCCCTTCCACCGGCGCCCGAAGTTCATGATGAGTTTGGCATCCTGCTCGCGGCAGATACTTATGCGAGCGGGCGGCTGACCAATCCACCCCATCCAATGGCTCGGTTTTTTGACACCATTTATGTGATTCAACAGCCGACCTACATGGGCAAGTATCCGCCCGTGCAGGGACTCATGCTCGCCATGGGAAAAGTATTGACGGGCGAGTTCATCGCCGGCGCCTATGTCAGTTGCGGAATCATGGCGGCGGCCATCCTGTGGATGTTGCAGGGTTTTGTAAGTTTAAGGTGGGCGCTCTACGGAACGCTGATCGCCGTGCTGCAGATCGGCGTCTTCAGCTACTGGTCTCACAGTTACTGGGGATCGACCATGGCCGTCGCCGCCGGCGCGATGGTGCTTGGTGGCACGGTGCGTATATTGCGGCAACCCAGGATCATGGACTCCATCGCCTTGGCGGTCGGTCTGGTCATCCTGGCCAACGCCAGGCCATATGACGGTTTGGCGGCCGCCATCTTTCCCATACTCGCCTTATTGTGGAAGGGATGGTCAGTATCGGGAGACGCCAGACGATGGATGGTGCGTCGCGTTGCGATTCCGTGCGCTGTCATTTTGGCTCTGGGCGCCGCATGGATGGGTTACAACAATCATCGTGTGACGGGTGACGCGCTGAAGATGACCTACCAGGCCCATTCCGAGCAGTATATGATCGTGCCGGCGTTTCTTTGGCAGCGTATGGCGGATGACAAACCATCGTACAGCCACGAAGCATTGCGGGTCCATCATGAGGAATGGGAGGTGATCTTTTACAGGACTCAAAGAGCGCTGGGAAGTTACCTTCTCACGCGGGCTCGGTTTCTGGAGCACATATGGTCATTTTATGCCAACTGGGTGCTTACAATTCCCATCATTGTCGGCTTGTTCCTCGTGATCAAGCGGACGTATCGTATTGCGTTGGCCAGCATGATCTGTGTCTTCGCGGCCACCATGCTCACCACCTGGAGTGCCGACCGTTTTGTTTCGCCCGTCGGTTCGGTCTTTTTCCTGCTCGTCACATTGGGTATGCGCCGTTTGGCCGATTTCAGCGGGAATACGCGAATTCAAGCCGCGATTGCGGCAAGCGTTCCCGTGCTGATTCTCGTCATGATGTTCGGCTTTCATATGCAAGTCATGACCCCTGGCCGGGCCGGCGTTCATCCCATGAAACAACAGCGGGTCGAAGTCATGCAACGGCTCACGGGGGAGGCGGGGCGGGATCTGGTGTTTGTGCGATCCACTCCAAGGCCCGACAGCTATTTTGAATGGGTGTATAACGGCGCCAACATCGACGATCAAGGAGTCATATTCGCCCGCTATCGCAGCGCCGACGACAACAAGGAACTCATCTCCTATTACCCTGACCGGCGAGTATGGCTTTTGGATGTGGGTGCAAACGACGATCCGGTGAAACTCATGGAGTACGGCAGCGAAGCCATTCCGCTGAGAGCCGATTGACCATCGCCGACCGGCGCGGTGATGCGTATTGCCTTCAAGCGAATGAAGGATTCAAGTCCGTGCTTCTACCACAGAGGTTGCCACAGGCTTGGCTTTTCGACGTGTCTTCTTTTTCTTCTTCTTCGCCGCTCGGCCTGCCGTGGCTTTGATCGCCGTGACGGTTGGGGTTTTGTCGGCGGCTTTTCTTGCTTTCTTTTTCTTGCGCTTCTTCGCCAGCAATGGCTTCTCGTCGGAGGCGGCTGGACGGGGTGGCGTTTTGGTGGTGATGATGATGGCCGGGGTGGGGGCGGAGGGTTTTGCTTTCGATTTTGCGGCTTTGTCTGGAGCAGCCGTGATGTCGTTCGCTTGGTTCTTGTTCGCTTGCGGCGCATCCGTTTCGCCTGCGTCCATCTCGATGCCGAACACGTCGGCCAGATCGTCGGTGGCGACGGTTCGTTGCCTGCCGGAGTCTGCGGTGATCGCGCTCATGTCCGCGGCTTTGGCGAGCAGTTCCAGGTGGTCCACGTTGCGCAGGGTGAAGAGCAATTGGGGCTGCTGGTCCAACCGGTTGCCCACGCCATAGAGCGCCGCGGCGACGTGCTTGCACATGTCCGCCCAGTCGGGGCACGAGCAGGATTTTTTAATCTGTGCAGGGGCGGGAAACAGCCCCTGTTCACGATCGGTGATGATGGTCATCACCTGTTCGGAGAGTCTGCCCTGAAGCAGTTCGATCATCGATCCGATCTGGCCGGCGCAGCGCTGCTTGATCGCTTCCCACGTTTTGTTCCTGAGCGGATCGATGTCGATCTGCACGTCGTACAACGATGACCCGCTGACCATGGCCGTGATTTGGCCCGGCTTGATCTGAAGGTCCACCACGGAACCGTTGCGGACATAAGAGCGGCCGCGCGGCAGGCGGTTGGCGTAGTCGCTGTAGGACTCCAGATGCCTGCACCACGCCTGGCCCCAGAAGGTGCAGGCGATTTTTTTGCCCGCCAACTGGACAGGCGAAATGATCCGCCCCTTCGCGGCCAGCTTCGACATTTTTTTCGCGGCCTCGGCGCGGCGCTGGGCCACGCTGACGTAAGGACGATAGGAGTACCAACTCATCGGATTCCTTTCGCGTGAGGCATTGAACGGACGGTTGTCCGTCAACGCGGGGTTCCATCCCGTGGCCTGAGAACCAATGTTTCTCACCCGAAATAAGTTCTCAGGCTCCCGGCGGGCATTGTCTCATACCTGCATGGCTTTGTTCAAGTCCAGCGCCACGAAACGGAGCAGTTCCTGGTCGCTCATTTCGGTGAGCAGTTGTTCGCCGCCGCCGTCGGAGTCGAGCAGGCCCTTGGAAAGTCTGGTTTTGTCGGCGATCAGGGCATCGATTTTTTCCTCGACGGTGCCGGTGCAGATGAACTTGTGAACCATGACGTTTTTTTTCTGTCCGATGCGAAAGGCCCGGTCGGTGGCCTGATTTTCGACGGCCGGATTCCACCAGCGGTCGAAGTGGATGACATGGTTGGCGGCGGTGAGGTTCAGCCCCGTTCCGCCGGCCTTGAGGGAGAGGATGAAGAAGGGCGGGCCGTCGTCGCGTTGAAATGATTCGACCATTTCGCGTCGTCTGGCGACGGTGGTGCCGCCGTGGAGCACCAGGCCCGGGCGGCCGTAGATGTCCTGAAGGTGTTGCGCCAGGGCGTCGGTGATCTCGCGGAACTGGGTGAAGATCAGCGTGCGCTCCTGGCGCTGGGCCAGTTCATCGCAAAGCTCGGCCAGACGCTGGAACTTGCCGCTGTGACCGGCTTCGTAGTCGCCGTCGCCCCGGGCCTGGGCCGGGTGGTTGCAGATCTGCTTGAAGCGCATCAGAAAGGCGAGCACGATGCCGCGCCGCTTGATGCCATCGACCTCGCGGATGGTTTTCTCCAGTTCGCGCACGGATTGCTCGTACAGTGCCGCCTGCTGTCTGCTGAGTCCGCAATGGATTTTGACTTCGGTCTTGAGCGGCAGGTCGGCGATGATTCGCCTGTCGGTTTTGAGCCTGCGCAGGATGTAGGGCTGAACGAGCGTTCGCAGGGCTGCAAACTGCCGGCCATCGCCGGCATCGGCCAGCGATTTGGCGTATTTGCCGAAAGCCTTGGCATCGCCGAGCAGGCCGGGATTGAGGAAATCGAAGATCGACCAGAGATCGGACAGGCGATTCTCCACCGGTGTGCCGGTGAGGGCGATGCGGGCGGCGGCGTTGAGTTCCTTCACCGCCTTGGTCTGTCTGGAGGCCGCGTTCTTGATCGCCTGGGCTTCATCGAGAATGGCCAGATGCCACTGCCGGTTCCGCAGCGATTCAAGCCGCGCCAACATGCCGTAGGTCGTGATCGCCAGGTCGCAGTCTTTCAGCGCCGTTGTCAGTGCGGTGGCGCTGCCCAGATCGATTTCGGATTCGGAGGGATGAGCGATGAACAGGCGCAGCGTCGGGGCGAATCGCGCGGCCTCGGCTTTCCAGTTGGCGATCAGCGATGCCGGGACGACGAGCAGGCTCGGCTCGGTTGGCGCGGAAGCGGGCGGCGACTTGCGTTGCTGCTTCTCAAACAGCAGCAGGGCGATGACCTGAATCGTCTTGCCAAGTCCCATGTCATCGGCCAGGCACGCGCCCAGCCCCAGCCGGGAGATGAAGCGCAGCCAGTTGCAGCCGACCTGTTGATAGGGTCGCAGTTCGGCGCGGAGCGAAGTCGGCGCGCCGCCTGCGTTGGCCGAGGGATCGCGCAGTTCCGCGAGGGTCTGTTGCAGCCACTGGCCCGGCTCGATGCCCGTCCACTGTCGCACCGTCTCGCTCGCCGCCTCCGCCGGGTTCGCCGTGACGCCCACCCCCGCGAGCAGCCGCATGCCCTCGAAAAATGTCACGCCGTCTTCGCTTGCCGCCTGTTCCACTTTTTTCCAGTGGTCCAGGGCTTCGTCGAGCTTGGCGCCGTCCACCTCCACCCACTGGCCGCGCAGCCGCACCAAGCCGTTGGCGTTGGAGAGCGACTGCCATTCCGCTTCCGTCAGCGTCTGGCCATCGAGGGTCACACCCACGGAAAAATCGAGCATCGCCTCCACGCCCACTTTCGTCGCGTTGCTCTGGCCCACCTTCACTGAAACCTGCGGGCGCGGAGGACGCTGCGACTTCCACCAGTCGGGCACGCGCACGATCAGGCCGCACTGCTCCAGTGCCGGAACATCCTTCAGAAACGCGAACGCCTGTTGGGGCGTCCAGGCCAGGGGCTGATACAGCCCGCCCGAGTCCACCAGTTCCTTGACCCACGCGATGCTCTGGGCCGCGCGGTGGATCGGCGTCAGCAGCGAGAGCAGGGCGGCGCGATCCTTCGCCTGAGCGGAGCCTTGAATGGCGCGGGACAGCGGCTGATGCTGCACCCGTCCCTGAGCCGACAACCGGCTGGCATAGGTGGCCAGAAACGCGAAGGGAAAAAGTTCATCGCGCTTGTTCTCCGCCAGGTGGAGCGTCACCTGGCCCACCGTTCGCCACAGCGGATTCTTCTGTTGCAGATAGGCCCGGGCGCCTTCGGGATGGGCGGCAATCTCCGCGCGCACCCGTTCATCGAGCATCACCCACCATGCGGAAAGCGCCTGGGCCGTGAGGTACTCCAGCCCCCGCATCGGCGGCGCCCGCAGCGCCCGCGCCGCCAACTCTTCCAACGAAGGCGGAACCACCGCAGCGACCTCGCGGGCCTCGGCAGCCTCGGGCATCTGGCAGAGCCGGGTCAGATAAAGGCAGGCCAGCTCGCGCGCAAAGGCAAAGGAGGCCGGCAGCACGCCGGTCAGTTCGACCGTCGCCAGATGCAAAAGCCCCGATGCCGGGTCCGTCTCAAATGCCTGCCTGATCCGTGTTGCCGCCGCGGCGGAGATGATTGAAGTCTCATCATCGGTCTCCTGCACACCGGGCCGGCCTTGGGGGGAAATGTAAAGCGAGATGTTCACTCAAGGTCCTGTCGCGTTCGGTTCGGTTGATGGGCGGCGCATTGAGCCGTTCGCCTCGGCGACTCCTGACAAGCCGCTTGCGGCGTAGCAACGTACATCGGAGGTTATTCGGAAATCCCAAGTGTTTGATGGTCACAAAGAGTCACAAAAGAAACAAAAAGCGATGCCTCTGATTTTCACAAAGACGATAACCTGTATTCGGGGATGATGTGTCAGACAACCTCACCACAAGGACAACCAACATGCTCGATCTCGAAACCAAAATGCTGGGCCGGCGGGCGTTCCTTGGGCAGGGCGGATTGCTTCTGGCGGCAACGGCCATGACGGCAAGCGGCGCCGGGCAACTGTTCGCCGCGACCGCCGTCGATGCGCCGATGCTGCGCGTGGGGATGATGACCGACCTGCACTATGCCGACAAAGCGCCTGGGGGGACGCGCCATTATCGGGAATCGCTCAGGAAGATCGCCGAGGCTGCCCAGCGGTTCGCGCGTGACAAACCGGGGTTCGTCGTCGAGTTGGGCGACCTCATCGATGCCGCCGCCGATGTGAATGTTGAAAAAGCCTGGC
The DNA here is from genome assembly GCA_964649195.1 of uncultured Phycisphaeraceae bacterium. Taxonomy (GTDB): domain Bacteria; phylum Planctomycetota; class Phycisphaerae; order Phycisphaerales; family Phycisphaeraceae; genus JTS-RE9. Next base: position 17,683 of record CAZYPK010000009.1, on the reverse strand, counting down.
TCGCCCGGATCAACAAGGAGTTTGCCGCCCTCTGCAAGGATCGGCACTACGTGCTGGGGAACCACTGCGTCGATACGCTGACCAAGGAGGAGTTTCTGGAAGGCGTCGGGCAGAAGGCGGCCCACTACTCGTTCGATCGGGAGGCGATGCACTTCGTCGTGCTCGACGCCTGCTTCAACAGCGATGGCAAGCCTTACGGCCGTCGCAATTTCACATGGACCGACACGAACATTCCGGAGTCCCAGATCGAATGGCTCAAGGCCGACCTGAAGAACACCGGCAGGAAGGTGATCGTGTTCGCCCATCAGCGGCTGGATGTCAACAACAACCATGCCGTGAAAAACGCGGCGGCGGTGCGCCAGGTGCTCGAAGACTCAGGCAAAGTGGCGGCTGTGTTCCAGGGCCACAGTCACAAGAACGACTACAAGGAAATCCGCAACATCCACTATTGCACGCTCGCCGCCATGGTGGAAGGCTCAGGCGAACAGAACAACAGCTACGCGATGATGGACATTCACGCTTCCGGCGCCATCAAGATCAAGGGATTCGTGCGGCAGAAGGATTACGAGTTCAAAAGGTAGGCGCGTCCGAGCCGCGATGCGGCGAATCGTTTCATTATTGTTCACGCACAATCCTGCTCTTAGGGAGGGGAGTAAGAGCCGTATGCTTTTCCCTTGCACGGATGCGCTTTCGCAGCCCCATAGCCATCGGCTACACTGCCCGCATGGATTCGACATTCGATTCGCTGCTCATCCTCTCCCTTGCCTCCGGTCTGGGGCCGGTCATCACCCGCCGCGCCGTGGCGTCGCTCGGATCGGCCGAGGCTGTTGTTCAAAGCGGTGTGCATCAGCTTGCCCGGATCGAAGGCGTCGGGCAGCGCAAGGCTCAGGAGCTTCGCCGGGCGATCGATGAGGTCCTCGAAAAAAACCTGCTCGCCCGCGAGAAGGAACTGATCGAGGAACTGGGCGTCACGTTGCTGGCGATCGAGGATGAAGGTTATCCGGCGCTGCTCAAGCACATCGCCGATCCGCCTCCGCTGCTTTACGTTCGCGGCGATCTTCGGCGGGAGGATTCGCTGGCGCTGGCGGTCGTGGGCGCCAGGCAATGCACCGCCTATGGCCGGGAGCAGGCCGACCGACTCGGCGCGTTGTGTGTGCAGTCGGGGCTGACCATCGTTTCCGGCGGCGCGTTCGGCATCGACGCCGCCGCCCATCACGCGGCTCTCCGCGCCGGCGGCCGGACCATTGCCGTGCTCGGCAGCGGGCTGGCCCAGCCCTATCCCAAGGAGAACATTCCGCTGTTTGATCGCATCGCCGCCGCGCAGGGCCGGCCGCGCGGCGCGGTCATCAGCGAGCTGCCCATGAGCACGCCGCCGATCGCCCGGAACTTTCCCCGGCGCAACCGCATCGTTTCGGGCATGTCGCTGGGTGTGCTGGTGGTCGAGGCTTCGTTGCGTTCCGGCGCGTTGATCACGGCCCGCATCGCCGCGGAGGAACATGGCCGCGAGGTGATGGCGCTGCCCGGGCGCGTGGATTCGCAGGCCTCGGCCGGTTGCCACAAAATCCTGCGCGAAGGATGGGCGACGCTCGTGACCAACGCGGCGGACATCCTCGACGCCCTGGGCGAAACCGGCTCGCTGCTCAAGGCCGGCATGACCGTCGATGAGCAGGGCCACGACAAGCCCGCCGCCGAGCCATCGCTGTTCGAGCAGAACCTTTCCGACTCGCAGCGAAAAATTGTCGAGGCCCTGAGTCAGCCGCGCCAGATCGAGGAGATCGCCGGCGTCACGGGTCTGCCGATTCACATCCTTCAGGCGGACCTGACCATGCTCCAGATTCGCAGCGTGGTTCGGAAGGAAGGAATGAACTTTCGGCGCCAGCGATGAGAGCGGCGAGCAAGGCAACACGATGGATTATCATGATTGATGCATGACTCAGCCGCCCGATCCAAGTGAAGCCGCCCCGGCCAGCGCGTCGTCACCGGCGACGGTGACAGGCAACGATGCATCATCCCTTGGCGAGTTTCATCCCGACTACATTCCCTACCAGGCTTTGCGACGCCCGCAGGCGACAACCGCCGAACTGCTGGGGCCGCTGCCGCGCGCGGCGATTGCCTATGTCACCGGGTTGCTGCTGGCGCCGCTGCTGCCCTGGGTTCTTTTCTGGCTGCTGATCGCAGTCGTTGCGGCCATCGCGGCGCCGCTGTTTCGCCATCGGCGATTCGTGTCGCACCTGTGCATCTACATTCTCGTGGCGGCCGTCGGCGGCGCGTGGCTGGTGGCGCGGGAGCATCACGTTGCGACGAATCATCTGAATCGTCACCTCGCCGCCCAGCCGCAGCTTGCCCGCGTCACCGCCACGATCGACAGCCCGGTCACCATCACGCGATCCCAGCGCGGGCCGTTTTCATCCTTCGCCTTCGAGCCGCCTTCCACTTCTTTCACCATCGATGTGCATTCGATCCTGATCGATGGCGACGAACAACCGACGCACGGAAGGCTCATCGCCAAACTGCGGCAGGCGGACACGCGAATCAGGCAGGGGGATCGCGTCATCATCACCGGCTGGATGCAGGCGATCGACGGCCCAAGCAACCCCGGCGAGTTCGATCACCGCGCGATGTGCCGGGAGCGCGGAATCGACGGGCGAATCACCATGAGCGTGCGCGGCAACTGCCAGGTGGTGGCCCAGGGTTCCACGTGGAACCACCTGGGCATGTTGCGCCAGGAGGTGGCCGACGCCTGCTCGCAATCGCTTCGCAAAGGCATGAACAACGACGCGGTGCGGCTGGCTTTTCTCGACACGCTGCTGCTTGGCCGGTGGAGCCGCGATCTGGATGATCTTGCCGAGTCCTTTCGCAGGACCGGGCTGACGCACATCCTTTCCATCAGCGGCGCCCATCTGACCATCCTCATGCTGCTGGTCTGGGCGTTGGTGCACCTGATGATCAGCCATCCCTCGCGGGCGGCCACGGTGGTTCTCGCGGTGCTGATGCTCTACATGATGGCGGTGCCTTGGCGTCCGCCGATCGTGCGGGCGGGGGTGATGGCCGGGCTGGTCTGCATCGGGGCGGCCGGCGGCCGCAAGGTGCGGGCGATCGACATGGTCGCCCTCTCGGCGCTGCTCATTTTCATCTGGCAACCGAAGGATGTTTTCAATGCGGGGGCTCAGTTGAGCTATGGCGTGGTCGCGGGGCTGCTCGTCTTCACCTCGCGGGTGAGTCATTGGATGTACGCCGATCCGTTTTTCGTTTCGCCGCTTGATGAAACGCGGGTCAAGATCATCCGGCGAATCTGCGACTACCTGGCGATGAATCTCGTGGCGTTTCTCATCGCCGCGCCACTGGTGGCTTATCACTTTCAATGGGTCAGTCCGCTGGCGATGCTGCTTTCGCTTTTGTCGCTGCCGGTGATCACCGTGGTGATCGGTCTGGGGTACATGAAGATTCTCGTCGGGCTGATCGTGCCCAGCATCGGCGCGATGCTGGCCGGTCCGTTGGAGTGGGTGGCCGATTCGATGACCAGCCTCGTCACTCATGCCGCGACCTGGCCCGGCGCATCGGTGGCGCTGGGCGGTTCGCCTGCCACGCTCTGGCTCATCGCGGCATTGGCGCTGGTCTGCGCCGCGATGGCCGGGCTGCTGGCGGACCGGCGAAAGCTGCTCGTGTCGCTTTCGCTGGGCTGCATCGCCTGGCTCGCGCTGGCGCATCATCCGCGTGCTGCCGCGCTGCTCGAACCATTGCGGCACGCGCCGGCGATGCGGCTGAACATGTTTGCCGTCGGCGACGGGTCCTGCTTCCTCGTGCGGCTGCCTGCGAAGGATGATCAGCCGGCGCATACCCTCATGTTCGATTGCGGTTCGCTGGGCTTTCTCGATGTCGGCGGCCGATCCATCGTGCCGGCGCTGCGGTCGATGAACATCGTGCGCATCGACACGCTTTTTATTTCCCATGCCGACCTGGATCATTTCTGCGGTGTGATCGATCTGGTGAGCGAGGTGCATGTAAAGCGGATTCTGCTGCCCCCGCAGTTGCTGATCGAAGCGAAAGGCAAGCCGGGCTCAGCGGCGGCGATGTTGATCGAACACATAGAAACGAAGCGGATTCCGATGGAAACCGTTTCGCGCGGCTGGCAGGCGACGCTGGGCGGCGCGCAGGCGGACATCCTCTGGCCGCCCGCCCGGTTCGAGGCGCAGCGCGCCAACAGCGCCTCGCTGGTCCTCTCGCTTCGCGCCGCAGGTCGCAGGCTGCTCCTCAATGGCGACATCGATCAGGTCGCCATCCCCCGGCTGATCGAAACCGGCGACGACCTGAAGGCGGACATCGCCGACCTGCCCCATCACGGCAGCTTCGTCCGCGCTTCCCCGCTATGGCTCGCCGCCGTCACGCCTTCCATCGCCCTCCAGTCAAGCGGCCCGGCACGGCTGCGAAACGACCAATGGGCAAACCACCTGAACAAGCCGAACATCACCCGCCTCATCACCGCGAAGCTGGGCATGGTGCAGATCAACATCGAACACGACGGCACGATGACCTGGTCGGGATTCCGACAGACGGAAGAAGTGGAGACGCCGTAGGGAAGACAGGGAACAGGAGACACAAGCCGCTTGCGGCTTCGCTCTGATTTCCGTCCCCTGTCTCCTGTCTCCTCCCCTTCATACATGCTGCAATTTGTTGATACCGTTAAACGCGGCCACCTTGTAAACCTCGGCAAGCGTCGGGAAGTTGAAGACGTTGTTAATGAAGTAATCGACGGTGCCGTTGAAGGCCATGACCGCCTGGCCGATGTGGATCAGCTCCGTGGCGCCGGTGCCGATGGCGTGGACGCCCAGGATGCGGCGGTCGCCTTCGTGGATGAGGAGTTTGAGCATGCCGGTTTCGTCGCCCAGCAGCTGGCCGCGGGCGATCTCGCGGTAGCTGGCGATGCCCGCTTCGTAGGGAATGCCTTGCTGCGTCAGCTCCTTCTCGGTCGCGCCGACCATGGAAATTTCAGGCACCGCATAGATGCCGAAGGGAAAGAGCGTGCTCATCGATTTCGTCTCGATGCCGAAGGCGTGGCACGCGGCGCGCCGGCCCTGCTCCATCGCCGTCGAAGCCAGGGCCGGGAAGCCGATCACGTCACCTGCCGCGTAGATGTGGGGCACATTGGTCTGGTAATACTCGTTGACCTTCAGTCGTTCCCGATCATCGAATTCCAGGCCCGCGTTCTCCAATCCCAGCGCACCGCAGACGCCTTGCCGGCCGACGCAGTAGAGGAGCGATTGCGCTTTGAGGTGCTTGCCGGATTCGAGCGTGGCCTGCACGAGGATGCCGTCGCCGTTGTGCGGCGGCAGTTCCTCGATGCTCTCGACCTTTTCACCCATGCGCAGGGTGATGCCCATCTGCCTCATGTGATATTGAAAGGCCTCGGCGATTTCATGATCGAGAAAACCCAGCACATGATCGCGGCCTTCGACGAGGATGACGCGCACCCCCAGCGTCGCCATGATGCAGGCATACTCCACGCCGATCACCCCGCCGCCGACGACGATGAGCGTCTTGGGCAGCCGACCCATCGTCAGCAGCGAATCGGAGCAGAACACGTTGCGATCATTGAAGGGCACCGAGGCGGGCTTGGCCGGCTTGGTGCCCACGGCGATGACGAACTTCTCGGCGGTGATGTGTTCCGATTCCTCCGGGCGTTTGACCAGAAGAAGGTTGGGGCCTTCGAAGTGGGCCTTGCCCCAGATGAGGTCGATGTGGTTGCGGTCGAGCTGATCGCGGATGACCTCCCACTCATGCCGACAGACCTGATGGGAGACGGCGATGAGGTCATCGATGGTGATGTTTCGCTTGACGCGGTAGCTTTCGCCGAACAGGCCGCGCTTGCTCGCGCCGGTCAGGTGCATGGCGGCCTCGCGCAGGGCCTTGGAGGGGAGCGTGCCGGTGTTGACCTGAGCTCCGCCGAGCACGCTGTTTTTCTCGATGATGGCCACGCGCTTGCCGAGCTTGGCGGCTTGAATGGCCGCTTTTTGACCGGCGGGACCGGTGCCGATGACACAGAGATCGTAGTTTTTCATGGTGATCACTCGCCCAAGGCGTAAAGGAGGCGCGGACGGGGAAAGACAAAACACATGCCTCGGCGAGAAGCACGGAAGGTAGTGTAACGGGGTTGGAAAGTTATGAGGGGGAAGGGGACGAAGGGGGAAGGCATTGAGGCACGGAGGGGGGATGAAAAGTTCCGAGTTCCGAGTTCCGAGTTCCGAGTTCCGAGTTCCGAGTTCCGAGTTCCGAGTTGAAAGGCAAGGGGGAGGAAGGCATTGAGGCACGAAGGGGAGAAAATATCCAATGGCCATTGCAAATTGCAAAATGCAAAATGGAAGGCAACGGAAAACGCGCCTTCTCCTTCTCCGTCAATTTGCAATTTTCATTTTGCAATGGCCATTGGATATTCTCCCCCCTCCGTGCCTTCGTGCCTCCGTGCCTTAATGCCTTCCTCTTCCCCCTTCGTGCCTTCCCCCATTCACTTGCTCGTTTTCACATCCAGCAAGGTTCGCCGTTTGAGCACGGGTGAAGTGATCTTGCCGGTGGCGTGGTCGGTGATCTCCTGATCGGCGGCGGCGATGATTTTTTCGACGGAGACCGCCCGGCGTTCGGCCTTGTTTTCACGGGGCAGCGTTTTCAGCGCGGTGTTGTTGAGCTGATTGTAAAGCTCAAGCGTTTCCTCTTCCGAAAACTGCGGCAACACCCGGGCGCGAAAAAGCCCCCGTCTGGGGTTGTACCAGAAGCCGGCCTGCTCGCCGCCGGTGATCACCGGGTCCGGTGGATGGTCGCCGTCATCGCCCAGCGGGGCGATGTCCAGCCAGGGCTGCGTCGCCGGCGCCGCGACATTCACCGGCAGCGAATCCTTGAACCAGCCCGTCTGGATCATCAGCGGAAAACCGCGCCGCGAAGTCTGATCCTCGATCGATCCCTGAATCAGCGCCTGCTCATAGAGCCGCGAAATCGCCTCGTGTACGGCACGATAGGTTTCCAGATGTTTCCGCTCATTCCGATAATGCCACACCAGACCGGCCAGGACCGCCATCAACATCAGCACGATCAGGATGTCAATCACACGACGCATGCAACGATACCCCGCGAGGATGGTGCGCTTCATGGAGTATCGGATGGAATCGGCGGGGAGTTTCGAGGGGAGGCGATTTCGGATTTCGGATTTCGGATTTCGGATTTGAGATTTGAGATTTGAGATTTGAGATTTGGAATTCCTGAAGAACCTCACGTTCAAGCCGCTTGCGGCGTAGCAATCCCCTGGTTCACGGCACATCGGGGGTTATTCAGAAGTTCCATGAGATTTCAAATTTGAGATTTGAGATTTGAGAACTCAGAACTCAGAACTCAGAACTTATTCGTTCGGCAGCATGGCGTAGATGATTTCGTTGCCGAAGTCGCTTTTCACCCTGGTTTTGACCTTTCCATCGCGGGCGATGATCAGGCTTTTGCCGTAGCCGTGCCAGTCCGGTTTTTTGTCGGCGGCGGGCACGGACCAGTTGGCGCCGATGATGTTGAGGTTGGCTTCCCTGGCGATGGCGGGCAGTTCGCGGGTGAACCAGGTCGAGTTCTCCTGATCGACCCAGGCGATGCAGTAGAGCAGGTGATCGACTTTCTTTTTCTTGAGCACGGGCGGCTCGAAGTTGATGTCGAAGCAGATGAGCAGGCCCAGCCGTCCGTAGGGCGTGTCGATGTACTGATGGCCGCGATCGCCCTTGGTGGCCCAGCCCCGCTCGGCCCAGGGCCAGGGGTTGAGCTTGCGGTAGTGGAGGAGGATTTCACCGGTGGGGCCGACGAGGACGATGGTGTTGAAGTATTCGCCTGATTTGCGATCGACTTCCAGCAGCGGCACCGTGAGATAGATGCCCAGTTCTTTGGCCAGTTCGCCGAAGGCCCTGGTCGATTCGCCGGGCACCTGTTCGGCGGCGTCGGCGGGATTGATGCCTTCGAGGTTGGGCGAGAGTTCCGCCTTGCCGACCTGCCAGGTTTTCTTGAGGTCGATGGGCATGTAGCCGGTGATGGCGGTTTCGGGGAGCACGATGATTTTCGCATCGTTCTTCGCCGCCTCGCGGATCAGCGGTTCGAGTCCCTTGCGATTGGCCGCGGGCTTGCCCCAGTCGGAGATGAACTGGATCGCGGCGACTTTCACTTCGGCGGGCTTCGCTTTTTCCTCGGCAAATCCATCGGTGATGAGCAGGAGTGAAACGAGCAGGGCAGGTGCAACGCGATGAAGGTGCAACATGATCACACTCCGAAAAAGCGAACGGCGAGGCGAAGAACGCTGTGCGATTTTATCGGCGAACCCCGGCGCGATCTCGCATGTGACGCAGGTGTTACGTGTGGAGGAAAACTCGCAGAGAGCCGCGAACCGGGGATTGCTACGCCGCAAGCGGCTTGGCGGCTCAATCATTCGCCGCCGCCAGTGCGGTCGGGTCGATGAGCATCGAGCCGACGGGGAATTGGTGCAGGTAATCGATGGGGTTGGCGGGGTCGAACGGTCTCAGATCGCAGAATCGATCCGCGCCCAACCGGATGGGCGCGTGCGCATCCGCCAGCGTCCAGGGATCGACATGGGTGCCTTCCGTCTTGTAGTCGATGCCCGGGCAGGGCAGGCCCAGGTCGCCCGCGGCGATGCGATGGAGGTCGGGGCGATAAGCCTCGGCGGCGATCTGCCGAATGTTCACCGCTTCATCGATCTGGCCCCAGCGCATCATCTGCGTGATGAACCAGACGGCATGGGACCGCCAGGGAAAGGTGGCGGCATGACGGTGGAACACGTTGCAGTTCGGAACGTGGTTCGCAAACCCGGCGCGGCGAAAATCAGCAGCCCCCGTCAGCGAACCCATCACCTCCGGCGGCACGCTCACGTACTGCGGCTGGGTGATGATCTCAACCGCCTCCTCACCGTTGCCCGCATCATCAAGCCACCGCGCGGCACTCAGAAGCGCGCGGAGAATGGCCTGATGCGTGCGCGGGTTTCGCTGGGCCCAATCGCGGGTGACGCCCAGCACTTTTTCGGGCGCGTTGTTCCAGATGTCGTGGCAACTGATGACGATTTTTCCAGCCCCGACCTTGATCGCCAGTTCGTTCCACGGCTCGCCCACGCAGTAGCCGTCGATCTCGCCTTCCTGAAGGGTCTGCACCATTTGAGGCGGCGGCACGATGATCAGGCGAACGTCGGCATCGGGGTTGATGCCCGCCGCCGCCAACCAGTAGCGAAGCTGATAGTGATGCGAGGAAAAGGGAAAAACCGTGGCGAAGGTGAGCGGATCGCTGCGCTGGGCGATGACCTTTTTCAAGGCGACGGCGGACGCGGGCTGCCGTTGCATGGCCACAGGGTCGGCCTGCATCATGCGATCGTACAGTTCGTTGGAGACGGTGATGGCGTTGCCGTTGAGGCTGAGGCTCATGGCGGCAATCATCGGCTTCTCAAAGCCCGAAACGCCCAGCGTCGCGGCGATGGGCATCGGCGCCGGCATGTGGGCCCCGTCGAGCGCGCCGAAAGTCACCTTGTCGCGGATCGTGGACCACGAGCCTTCCCGGCTGATGGTCACCTCCAGCCCTTCACGCGAAAAAAAACCCTTCTCCTGGGCGATGACGATCGGCGCGCAGTCCGTCAGCGGGACGATGCCCAGCGTGACGCGAGGCTGTTCAAGATCGCGCAGGCGATCATGCGCATCAGCCCCTGGCCGGAGGCTGCTTCCGCGTTGTCCATCGGCAAAGTCATCGCGTCGTTGGATCATGATTCAACACCTCCATCGCCATACAACCTTCATGCCACCTTCGGATTTCGGGCAAAGTGACGGCCTGCTGCGCGCCCGCTGCGCAGTGACGCTCCATCAACGCGGCCATTGACCGTTTCCTGCGCGTCGAAAAGATCATTCGCTACAATCCGCCCCCATGTCAGAGGGTGCATCCAAAGTCGTCACACGTTTCGCCCCCAGTCCCACCGGCGCCCTGCACGTGGGCGGCGCCCGCACCGCGCTCTTCAACTGGGCTTATGCCCGGCATCATGCTTCCGGGGGTAGCCAGTTCATTATCCGCATCGAGGACACCGACCAGGCCCGGTCAACCCCGCAATCCACACGCGGCATCCTCGAAGACCTCAAGTGGCTGGGCATCGACTGGGACCAAGGCCCCGATGCCAATGCGGAGGATCCTTACGCCTCGCAGATCGGCGACCGCGCACCCTACTTCCAAAGCCAACGGCTGGACATCTACCGCAAGTATTGCGATCAGCTTCTGGCCGGCGGCAGGGCGTATGAATGTTTCAAAACAGCCGCGGAACTGGCCGCCGCACGCGATGCAGCGAAAGCGGAAAAACGCGACTATCGCTACGACGGCAGCGAGATGATCGCCGCCACCCAGGAGCAGAAGGACGCATGGAAAGCCCAGGGCAAGCCGTTCGTCATCCGCTTCCGCACCAGCGGGCAGGATGTGGTGGTCCACGATCAGGTGCTCGGCGAAGTCGTGGTCAAGGCTCAGCAGCTTGAGGATTTCGTCATCTTCAAAGGCGATGGCTTTCCGACCTATCACTTCGCCGTCGTGGTCGATGATGCGTTGATGGGTGTGACCCATGTGATCCGCGCCCAGGAACATCTGAGCAACACGCCCAGGCACGTCGCGCTGCAGGATGCTCTGGGTTTTGCGAGGCCGACCTACGCGCACCTGCCGCTGATCTTCAACGCCGACGGCAGCAAGATGAGCAAGCGCGACAAGGCGAAGGCGGCGCGGGCGGCGGCCAAAGCCCACGGACTCCCGTCCGCGGGTCTGCCCGGAATCGACGAAGCAAAATACAGACAGTTCCTCGACAAGAAGAACGATGAAATGGAAATCGCCCTGGCGATCGCGGCGAAGCTTGATGTCGCGCTGCCCGAAATCGATGTCGCGGACTTTCGCAGGAGCGGCTACCTGCCCGGCGTCATCCTCAACTACATCGCGCTGCTGGGCTGGAACCCCGGTGAGAATGTCGAACGATTCGATCTGCCGTTCTTGATCGGGAGGTTCAGCTTCGATCGCGTGGGCAGGAGCAATTCGAAGTTCGATCGCGTGAAGCTGAAGTCGTTCAACGGCGAAACGCTGCGGGCTTTGCCGCCGGAGGAATTCGCGGCGAAGCTGCACACCTATGGCCTCGAGTACCACCCGACAGCCATCGTCAGGCTGGGATCGCATTTCCCCGCCTTCGCCGGGGCCTATCGCGAGCGCAGCGAGACGCTCAACGATCCCTTCGTGCTGGGCAGGTTTTTCTTCATCGCCGATGATGCGATCGCGTTCGACGCCAAGGCGGTCGATAAGGTGCTGCGGAAAAATGACGGGGCGGGTGTGGCGGCGCTGCATGAGATGGAGAAGGTTTTCGCCGCAATCGATGCGTGGGAACCTGCGGTGATTCACGCGGCCATCGAGACTCATGCGAAGGAAACCGGACGCGGCATGGGCGACATCGCCCAGCCCCTGCGCGTGGCCGTCACCGGGGCCACGGTCAGCCCGGCGATCCACGACACGCTGGCGATCCTGGGCAAGGCTTCGACGCTCGAACGCATCAATCGTTGCCTGATTTACTGCTCGACATAATCCATCGTGTGTCCGCCCCCATACCGCTATACTTTCACCATGAACGAAGATTCCCTCCTGAAACGCATCGAAAAGACTCCGCATGTGATCAGCGGCCGGCCCAGGGTCGCCGGGCAGCGGGTCACGGTGGATCATGTCGTGGCGATGCTGGTTTCGGGCATGACGCCCCGGCAGGTCATCGATCAGCATCCGGGGATGGTCGAGCTTGATGTGCAGGCCGCCGTCGTCTGGGCCCGGCGGTTCCTTCACGATTTCGCCGGGCTGCTGGAGGAGAATCACGACATCGCGGGGCTGCGTGACACGCTGGCGGACTGGACCGAAACGGAGTCGCGGCTGGTTGCGATGGCGGTGCGGCTGAGCCAGCCGGTGCTTCTCGAACTTCTCCACGCCCATGAGGCCGCCGGCATCTGATGCGGATTCTGCTTGATGCCAACATGGGTTCCACGGTGGCGGCTTTCCTTGAAAGTGCGGGGCATGATGTGATCAGCGTCATGGACCGGCTGCCTTCCGCGGCCACCGATCCGGAGGTGGGGCTGTTCGCCATCGCCCAGCAGCGTCATGTCATCACTGCTGACCGTGGGTTCACGCGCGAGCTCGAACTGGCGGGCATCGTCTTTCCGCACGCCGTCGTCACGCTGCGTGCGAAGAATCTGCCGGAGTCGCCTGGCACCTGGCTTTGGCTTTTGAGTGTGTTGCTCCTGGCCCATCCCACATGGGATGATGCCGTTCATTACGTGGTCGATCCCGATCACATTCGTTTGCGAAACCTTCACTAGCGGAACTTCCCATGCCTCTGATCGTCACCGGCTCCATCGGCATCGACTCCGTTCACGCACCCACCGGCGATGCCGAGGATGTGCTGGGCGGCTCGTGTGTTTACTTCGCCGCCGCCGCCTCGTTCTTCACGCCGGTGCGTCTGGTCGCGGCGGTGGGCGAGGATTTTCCGCCTCATTTTCTCGATACGTTCCGCCGGTTCCGCATCGACATGGCGGGGCTGGAGCATCGCGCGGGCAGCAGGACGTTCCGCTGGCGCGGCAAGTATCACGAGAACATGAACCGGCGCGACACGCTGAGCGTGGAGCTGAACGTGCTGGCCGAGTCGTTGCCGCCGGTGCCGCATCAGTATCGGGACAGCCAGTATGTTTTCCTGGCCAACACGCATCCGGGCGGGCAGCTTGAGCTGCTGGCGAACTTTCCGCATCGCAGGCTGGCCGTGGCGGACACGATGGATCTGTGGATCGAAACCGAGCGGGCGACGCTGCTGGAGCTGCTCAGGAAGATCGATGGCCTGGTGCTCAACGATTCCGAAGCGATCATGCTCACGGAGCAGAGCAATCTCATCCGCGCCGCCGATGCGATTCTCAAGCTCGGCCCCAGGTTCGTGGTCATCAAAAAGGGCGAGCATGGCTCGCTGCTGGTACACAAGGATGGCGAGGTGGTGCTGCCTGCGTTTCCCGCGCGGGATGTCATCGATCCCACCGGCGCCGGCGACAGCTTTGCCGGCGGCATGATGGGCCACATGGCGGCAACGGGCGATCTTTCATTGCAAGGTCTCCGTACCGCGATGGCCTATGGCACGATCGTGGCCAGCTACAACATCGAGGCGTTCAGCCTGGAGCGGATGAAGCAGATCGAAAGGGTTCATCTCGATGAGAGGTTCGGCCAATATCGCGGAATGATGGGGGTGTGAATCAAACCAGGAAATCAGGAAAGCAGGAAAACAGGAAATCAATGCGAGGCGCACGATGTTTTCAGATCTCGCTTTCGCTCACCTTGCCGCTTCGATCGCCAGCACCTTGTCGAGTCTTCGCCGGTGTCGTTCTTCACCTGAGAAGTTCGCGGTGATGAAGGCTTTGACGAGCACCTTGACGGTTTCCTCGCCGACGATGCGGCCGCCCAGGCAGAGGATGTTCAGGTCATCGTGTTCCACGCCCTGCGCCGCCGAGTAAACATCGTGGCAGACGCAGGCGCGGACGCCCTTGATCTTGTTGGCCGCCACGCAGGCACCGACGCCCGAGCCGCAGATGAGGATGCCCCGGTCGGCCTGTCGGTGCTGGATCGCCTGGCCGACGTAGCGTGCGAAGTCGGGGTAGTCGTCCTGCGGGTCGTTCTGGTAGGCCCCCAGATCGACCACCTCGTGGCCCAGCCGGGTGACGACATCCATGATGGTGCTCTTGAGCGGGAAGCCCCCATGGTCGCAGGCGATGGCGATTTTCATGATGATTGGCTCGTTGCGGAATCGCGGATGCATTATCGTCAACCGTCGGGAAAGAGCAATCGTCGGGTGGCTGGGGCGGAGTCTTCGACGCCCCGGCTCCCCCGGCTTCCCCGGCTCCCCCGGCTTCCCCGGCTCCCCCGGCTCCTTTGGCTCTCCCGGCTCCTCTTGCCGGGGCTTCGCGGACTCAGCCCCAGCCACCCGGAATACAATCTTGCCACAAAAGATGGTCACACCGAGTTAGGAGGTTCCCATGTTTCGGCTTGCCCTTTCGATCATCGCGGCGCTGTCGTTCGTGGGTGTTTCTCCGCTTTCGCGCGCCCATGCCGCCGATGCAACGCGGCCCAACATTCTCTTCCTCCTCAGCGATGATCAGCGGTTCGACACGCTCGGCTGCATGGGCGACAAGATCATCCAAACGCCTCACCTCGATTCGCTCAGCCGCCGCGGGACGACGTTCGACAACGCCTTCGTCACCACCTCGATCTGCATGACCAGCCGCGCCTCGATCCTTCGCGGCCAGTACGCGGCGCGGCATGGCATCATCGACTTCCGCACCATGTTCACCCCCGATGAACTGGCCAAAACCTATGTCGGCAGGCTCAAGGAATCGGGCTACCGCGTCGGGTTCATCGGCAAGTGGGGCGTCGGCTCGCCTCCCGGAAACTATTTCCACTACGACAAAACCTTCCCCGGCCAGGGCCGCTACCGCGTGCCGCAGCCCGATGGCACGGTCAAACACCTGACCAACATCATGGGCGACCAGGCGATCGAGTTTCTCGAAGGCGGCGCGAAAGGCGATGGCAGGCCGTGGTGTCTTTCGGTGAGCTTCAAGGCGGCTCATGTGCAGGATGAAGACAAGAAGGAGCCGTTCCATTACGACCCGGACCTTGCATCGCTTTATGCGGAGGTGCGGATTCCGATGCCCATCGGTGCGGAGAGGAAGTATCACGATGCGCTGCCGGAGTTTCTGCGCAAGTCGGAGAATCGCGTTCGCTGGACGCAGCGGTTCTCCACGCCGGACCATTTTCAGCAATCGGTCAAGGCGTATTACCGCCTCATCACCGGCATGGACGCGAACATCGGCCGCATGATCGCCAGGCTGCGCGAACTGAAGATGGACGGGAACACCATCATCATCTTCACCAGCGACAACGGCTTTTTTCTGGGCGACTACGGTCTGGCCGGCAAGTGGCTGGGCCACGATGTGTCCATTCGCGTGCCGCTGATCATCCATGACCCGCGCCTGCCGGAAGCCGCGCGCGGCAGGCGGCGCAGCGAGTACGTCCTCAACATCGACCTGGCCCCGACCATCCTCGAAGCGGCGGCCCTCAAGCCTGATGAACGGATGCAGGGCAAGAGCCTGTGGCGACTGGTGCGGGGGGAGGATGTGCAAGGATGGCGAAGCGAGGTGTTCCACGAACACCACTTCAAACACCCGGGCATCCCGCGCAGCGAATCGGTGCGGACGCGGCAGTGGAAGTATTCCCGTTATCTCGACAGCGACCCGCTGTATGAGGAGCTTTACGATCTGAAGAATGATCCGCACGAGCTGAAGAACCTGGCCGGTGATGCAAGCCACGGCCAGACACTGAAGCAGATGCGGCAGCGATGGGAGAACGCGCGGGCGGAGGCGCGGTGAGGCTTGGGACAGGAGCCGCGACGTAACACGTCGCGGACGTGAGCGACAAGAATGGCGTGTTCGTCGTGCGGAGGATCACGGGACGCCGCGCTTTGGTTGCCGCCGCGCGACCGATGCTGTTCATCCATCGCGCGATCGACACCCCTTCAGGCTGTTCACGTCCGCGACTCGTTGAGTCGCGGCTCGTGCTTCGATCACCTTTGCCGGCGTCGGCGCGGCAGGGCGAGGCCGGCGACGGCCAGCGCCGCGAGCGATGCGGTGGCGGGTTCGGGCACTTCGATGAAGTTTTCATCCACTTCGATGCCCATCAGAGGCACGAAGCTGGAATCGTCTTCGCCGGCGTTGAAATGATCGGAAATGGCCTGGGCCGAGAGGGCGTAGTTGTAGATGGCCACTTCATCGATGATGCCGATGAAGGGGGCGAAGCCGTAGAAGTCGTTTCCGATGCGGATGAAGCCATCTTCGGAGTTGGTGAGCAGGGAGAAGTCGAGGATCGACGCGACGCTGACGCCGTTGATGAAGAACTCCAGGCCGCCTTCGTCGTCGCCGTGATAAACGGCGGCGAGGTGATAGAACTCGCCGATCTCGAAAAGGTCGCCCTCGTCCAGGACGAATGCGGCATCGGAGCCGCCTTCGCCGGCGTTGATGAAGATGCCGTTGTTGGTGATGCCGAAGCGCATGCCGTTGCCATCGCCGTCCTGCATGTCGATGATGGAGGCGAAGTTGCCCTCCATGCCCAGGTATGTTTCGGGGGAGACCCACGCTTCGAGGGTGAATGCCTGCCCGCCGCTCTCGTTGCCGAATTGAACATCCTCACTGTTGGGGGCGAGGATGACATCGCCGATGCTCAGGGGCTGAATCGGCGTATCGAAGTTCTGCATTTCAGTGGATGAGCTGTCGGGGGGGATGGAGAACTGCGGGAAGTACGCGGCGGTTCCGAGGGAGTAATTGGCGGTGGGGGCTTCGGGGGTGACATTGCCGACGTATTCGCCGTCGTATTGGCCGTCGTATCCGTTGCCGCTGCTGTCGAAAGCGGTGCGGTAGATGCTAGGGGGGAAGTTGTCAAACTCCTCCTCGTTGGAGGGGCCGGACACCGGGTCAAAATAGAGCGGGGTGTGGAAGGCATCTTCGTTGAGGCGGTAGAAGCGCGCCGGACCGTCGTTGTAAACCGCATCGCCGTAGGGGTCGGCATAGGTGTTGTCGAAGGAGATCATGGCCGGCGAGTTGGCGTCGGCGGTGAAGATGAGGGTTCCCTTGAGGGTGAAGCGGTCGCCGGCCTGCATGGTGAGCGTGCCGCCGGAGGGATTTTTGAGGGGGACGCTGGTGGAGGCGAGGGTCGCGGAGGTTGGGCCGGAGCTGGTGAAGGTGACCTTGCCATCGAAAGAGGGCCGGGCCTGGTATTCGGGGCTGGTGCCGGCCAGGTCCACGAGCCACTGGACATTTTTGAGTTCGACCGTGGCGGATCCTGTGCCGGCGACGATGCCTGAGAGGGGGATGGAGATTCGCCCGACGATGGGGGCGCCGTAGGCTCCGGTGGCGACCCAGGAAAGGCTGAAGTCGGCTTGGATGATGCTGGGGCCGTCCATTTTCAGGGCGGCATTGGCGGTGGTTTCCGTCTGGCTGACGAAGGTGGCGCTCTGGAGGGTCATGGTGGTGGTTCGTGCGTCTTCGATGCGGCCGATGCCCATTTTCCCGGTGCTGAAGCCCGTGCCGATGCCGCCGTTCTGGAACACGGTGCCGCTGCCCAGTTGGAAACCGGGAGCGGAGGACTTGGGAATCTTGTTGCCCGCCACGGTGAGGTTGCGGACATGGACGCCTTCCACGGCGGCAGGGTCGAGCGCCTCGGCATCATGCTTGTAGATGATGAAGGATCGGGAACTGTTGGTGTCAAAAGTCAGATTGATGCCGAAGGTGGGCGACGCCAGCGCCGCCGCCATCGAAACCGTCGCCGAAGCCAGAATGATGCGATGACCACTTCTCACGGGAATCTCCTTCGATGGTTGGGATGCAGCCGTTCATGTGAATGATCGGGACCGCAGGTGTTAAACCGCTTTCAGACACCCAATGTAGCAGGTTGGGGCAAGGGTAGTCAATGGAAATGTTGGGCGTCCGGGTGGCTGGGGCAGGGTAAAAGCATATGGGAGGGCGAGGTTCCCGCTGGGAGGGCGAGGCTCATATGGGAGGGCGAGGCTCCCGCCGAGCCGTTCGTTTGCGAAGCCCGTCCGCGG